>CAYMYK010000050.1:4707-16474 GCA_964394625.1 uncultured Pirellulales bacterium | reverse complement strand
CACGAGCTTTGAAAAACCATAAATATTGTATTGGCAAGACGTTATAACAGATGTCAATGCAAGGCAAATCAATTCTTGAAAAAGCCCTAAGTTTGAGTCTCCTTCTCCATAGTAGCCAATACTTCTAAATTGTCATCGCAGTATAAACGGTTTTTTGTCATACATTATCTCCGCTAGACTACTTCTTGCCATTAGCAGGTCGCGGCTTCGTTGGTTTCGGCAACTTGGGTGGCACAGCACCTTTGGTTATAGGTTTTGGCTTTGGTTTTTGCACTGGTTTTGATTTGCTCATTCTGGTCTCCCAATGATTTTCCCATGTTTTTAATTGCAAAATACCCCAAAAAAATAATAGCGACAACAAAAAGTGTAATTGATACCCTGTTCAGCCATTTCGTAAAGCATGCCCAGCCGTTGCGGTTATCTGCGCGATCGGAATCATCGAACTGCTTGTCCAAAATATCACGCTGCCGTTGATACGCTTTTTGGCTGGTTAAAAGGGATATCAGCATTGCCGCAATAGCTATACCCAATAAAATCCAAGCGACAATAAGAGCCCATGTATCTTGTGGGCCTCCACTTACAATATACTGGATGAATGTCATCGATAATAATAATGCTCCCCCCGATAGCGTAAGAATACTTTTATCAAACCGTGCAGCAACTTGAACTTCACCCTCAACTAGTAAACGCCGCTCATCCAAATACATTTGCTGATCATTATCTGTCATGATTATTTATCACTATCCAGTCTCAACTTCTGAAACTCCACCTTCCATTTTCAAACCACATACTACCCAAACCCGCAATTCCCGTCAAACCTGGTTCTGACTTCTCAATATCAAAATCAAATCAGTAAAATCCGTAGTTAATAATACCCAAGCCAGCCATTGCCGTCAAAGGAAAAGATAGCGTATAGCGGTCAGCGGTTAGATATAGATTCCCGCTCCCTTAGGGATAAATTTCGCGGGAATGACAAGAATCCGGCCCATTCGACTGCGCTCAGGACATGCTTCGGAGGGGGGGTGATGGCTTCAATGCCGTATTGACGAAGCCTAACGACAACTCTCTCGCACTAATCTACCACCGAGCCAAGACAAATACGTGGCGGGAAAAATGGCAAAAAGCTATCATAGCGGCCAATGCTGGTTTTTGAGGATATGGGAATGGATAAGCAGTACGGCCTGATATTCGACCTGGACGGCGTCATCGCCGATACCGAGTCGGTCAACGTCCGCGCAACGGCAAAGGCGTTCGAGGAGCTTTTCGGCCTAACGGACGTAAAACCGGAAGACTTCGAGGCCGGGCTCGGCAGGGGGGCTGAAGAATATGTCAAGGCCGGCGCCCGGGCGCACGGTGTCGAGCTGACCGACGAGCAGGCCGAAGCAGCTGCCAAACTCCGTCAGGCAAATTTTCTAAAAATCCTTGCCGCCGAGCCGCTGGCTCCTTACCCCGGCGTTATGGAGCTGATAAATGCCGCTCTTCGAAACAGCGACTTTCGCCTCGCCATCGCAACATCGGGCACGCTCGAAAAATCGCGGGCCGCACTCGAGGCCGCTAAAATCCCTTACCGGAAGATGGTCTATGTCAACGGCAGCGACGTCAAAAACAAAAAACCCGACCCCGAATTATTTTTAACCGCCGCTAAGCGAATGGGGCTTGCCCCCGAACGATGTGTCGTCATAGAAGACGCCCCCGACGGCGTCCGGGCCGCAAAGGCCGCCGGCGCAAAATGTGTTGCCGTCACCAACACCACTTCCGCGGACAAGCTTGCACAGGCAGACCTTATCGTAGGGTCCCTGGAAGAAATCGATTTGAACAGAGTCATCGGTTTGATAGACGGATGAATGGGGGGATTTATATATGTGGCGACAGGTCAATAATCCGGGCGTGGGCAAGTCTTTGTTTGACGATTTCCGCCGCAAGGTTCACCCATCTGCTGCACCTGTCTAATACGACACTGTCGCTGCTTGCGACGATTCTCTCCGTCTTTATCAGCCGGGCATCTGGGCTGGTGGCAAGCTCTACCCGCCAGTTCCACGAATTATCCCGGGCGAGTTCTTCGATTAGCATTTTGAGCCGTCCGCTGTTCGATACGGGGCTGTCCAGCAGCCACAACACCTTTGCCGCCGAGATTTCTTTCAGAAAGCCGCCTATCAGCTCGAGTGCCGGTATCGTCTCGCTGACTTTACGATATGTCCCGTGTATGCTCGCCAAATCCCGGTAACAGCCGTCGCGTCCGGCGAAAATCAGCCCGCCGCTCATCGCCGCCTCGACGGTGATGAGAATGTTATATCCGTCAATGGCGATTGGTTGATTTTTAAGTTCGGCAATTTTAATTTGGTGTCTGCTTCGGCGTTCGAGCTGCTCATCCGAGCAGGCGCTTCGCATAACGGCCAATCGCTGTCTTTGCGTAAGTGAGAACCTGTCGCCGACCAGTTTCAGCGAGCTTTTCTCGGCATATCCCTTCGAGAGCAAAAGGCAGTAGTCGGCCAGTGCAGAGCTTATGCCGGCGATTTTCTCGGCTGCGAAGCGGCTCGCGTCCGCAGGGTGTTGTCCTCTGTGTGTCCTTTTGTCGGGCATAGCGGTCGGTCCTGCTTACTCTCTGCCGTGAGCGCCGCAATCGCCTCATCGGGTTCGGCTATATCTTCGCCCGTGCCTATCCAGCCAAAAAGTGCATCGCACAGCCGCTCGAAATAAATACGGTAACAGCGGGAATGAGAATCGCAAAACGTTTCCCGGCTCTGTTCATTTTTTGACTCTTTTTGATTTGAGTGGTGGAAATTCTACCACATTCGACTCTCGACAACAAGCCAATTCCGGCACCTGCGCCGCCGGATACTCGAAAACGAATTGACATTAACCACTGCCGGTCGTACCATCGGCTTAATCAGTAAAGCTGCTGACGGGACAAAGAATGGCCAATCACAATTTAGCGCGGGTAAAAATCGACGACCTTGAAATCATCGGTTACTCAGTTGCAGGCGAGGAGACGGTTGTCGCCGTGCCGCGGCTTGACGTCTGCTTCGACATCGGCAGGGCGCCAAACGAGGTTATACCAATCAAGCACGTTCTGCTAACACACGGCCATATGGACCATGCCGCCGGTATCGCTTATTACCTTTCGCACCGGAATTTTTGCGGCCAGAGTCCCGGGACAATCCTTGCGCCGAAAAATCTGCTGGGGTACATAAAGCAGGTTATCGCCGCCTGGGAGCTTCTCGACGGCAATAAGATTCCCGCGAATCTGGTCGGGGTCGAGCCGGGCGATGAGTACCGCATCAAGCCGAACCTGTTCGCAAGGGTCTTCCCTACAAAGCACAGTAGGGGCTCGGTGGGCTACAGTATCATTGAGAAGCGAAAGAAGATAAAGCCCGAGTATGCCAAATTAAACAGCCGGCAGATTGTCGAGCTCAAAAAGCAGGGCGTTACAATTGATTATCCTCTCGAAATTCCAATCGTGACATACTTAGGCGATACCAAGTATGTCGATTTTTCACGGTTAGAATATATCGCCGAAAGTAAAATCCTCATCGCCGAATGCACTTTCTACGTCGATGAGCACATCCCAAGGGCCGAGGCCGGCAGGCACATGCACATCAGCGAGTTCGGCTCGCTCATTGATTCACTGGACAATGAGCACATCATTGCTACGCACGCGACTTTGCGGACATCAATGCGGGAGATACGCAGGATTCTGAAAGAAAACCTGTCCGCCGAAAAATACAGGCGAGTCATCCTGCTTATGGCCGGTATGCGGCGGCCACACCGGCGCAGAGCCGATGCAACCTGAGTTACTCCTGCCCGACCCGGTGCCTACCTGCCCTGCTTTTTTAATACCGAGATGAGATTACCCTGCGCAACCGGGTAATCCGGCTTCAAGGCAAGGGCATGTCTGTAGTTCATCTCCGCCTGCCTGTAGTCGCCTTTAAGCTCATAAGCCCAGCCCAGGTCGTTGTACATCTCGTACATATCGGGCCAGTCCTGTCGTTCGAGCAGCGCCCGGGTGAAACACGCGATTGCCTCGTCGAGTTTTTTCTGCTGCAGCAGGGTCGTGCAGATATTTCGCTTGGCTGTCAGATACTCCGGACAGATTTGCACGGCCTCTCTGAACTGCCGGAGCGCCTCGTCATATTTTCCTTCTCTGCTGAGAAGTCCACCGTAGTTATTGAGTATTATGAAATTGTTTTCTGTTACATCGAGTGTATGCTCGAATAAGTTCTTGCTGTCACGCCAGTAGCCCACCTGCATGTGCGTCAAAAGAATACAAGCCGCCAGCAGCGCGATACCCGCCGCAGCCGATACCAGCTTGCCGTATCGCAGCCGGGCGAATATTGCTTCCGCGGCCCAGGCAACGACAATCGCAACGCCGATGGAAGGCAGGTAGGTGTAGCGGTCCGCCATCACTGCGGCGCCTACGTGGACCAGGCCAATCACCGGAACCAGCGTCCCGGCATACCACAACATCCCGAGCGTAAGCCAGTGATATTTTCGACCCCACCGATATAGTATTACGGCTGCGCCCGCGACAAACAGCAGCACTGCGTCTATGCGCATCTGCGGAGGACGCGGATAAAGGACCGCTAAATGAACGGGATACGCCATTTTCACGATGTACGCAAAATACGAGTGAAGCGCGTTGACCACCCGTGCGCCCAGAGGCCAAATCTCCAGCGGCGCCATTGCGTGTCCCTGCTTTTGCGCTGTAATAGTGAGCACGCAGGATATCGCCGCAAGCACGAGCAGCGGGAGTTTCTCTGCGACCAGATGCCGTATATCGTATTGCCGGAATCTGTGCTGTCCGGCCTGCAGCTCTTCGTCTTTTTTCCTGCGCCCTCGAATGCGTTCGAGCGGCCAGTAGTCAACAAGCAGCAGCACGAAAGGAAGTGTTACCAACATCGGCTTGGCCATAAGTCCCAGGCAAAATGCCCCGAAGACGGGGACATATCTTGCGATGCCCGGCCGTTTTGCGTAATGCACATAGGCAAGCAGTGTCAGCATCCAGAAAAAGCCGCTCAAAACGTCCTTGCGTTCCGCCACCCACGCGACAGACTCAACGTGCAGCGGATGGAGTGCAAAAACGGCCGCCACAAAACAGCTTTTCCAGACGGCGTTTGTCATCTGCCGCATAACCTGGAACAAAAGCAGCGTGCTCGCAATGTGAAGCAGAACGTTGGTAACGTGATGCCCCAGCGGATTCAGCCCGTACACCTCACAGTCGAGCATGTGGCTCAGCCAGGTCAGGGGATGCCAGTTCGCGGCGTGGAACTGCGTGAATGCCCACTTTACCGATTTGAGTGTTATCCCTCCGCTGACGTTCGGGTTCTCTGTAACGTATGTATCGTCGTCGTACTGCACGAAGTCGTTGTGTCGAATCGGCTCATAGGCGACAATTGTTGCCAGAATCAGCAACGCAATAACAGCAGGTACGGTTCGTTTCTCACGCTGTTCGGATAACATTTTCCAGTCAGTCCCGGTGCTGCCGGCTTACCGGTCTTTGTTCCGCTTTTAGATACAGATTTTTCTTTTGTTTAGGCGGTGGTCTGTTTCTTCAGGGCTTGTCTTCGGAAAATTTCCGCATAAACCTTTTCGTAGCCCTCGACCATTTTATCAATAGTAAAGTTTGCCTCGACGTGCCGTCTGCACGTTCGGCGGTCGATTCTTTCAATTTTGCCGACGGCCTCGGCCGCTTCATTCGTATCTTTAACAAGATAGCCGGTCTGCCTGTCGGCAATTACCTCGCGGCACGAGCCGAGGTCCATAGCGATTATCGGAACGCCCGCAGCCATCGACTCGGCCATAACCAGGCCGAATCGCTCCGGAATTGTATTGAGATGAATCACCGCATAAGCTTGTTTGAACAGAGCATCTCGCTGGGCCGGGTTCACAGGCCCGATATACTGAATCTTGTTGTCGTCAACGCCGGGCCGAACAAAATCGTCAAAGTACTGCTGGTCCTGAATTATACCGGCGATAAGTAAATCCATTCCGCATTTCTTCGCCGTTTCAATCGCTAAGTGCGTCCCCTTGTCGCGGTGAATCCGTCCCAAGAAAACAAGTTTATCGCCCGGCTTGTCGCTGAACGTAATATTCGAGAGGTCAATTCCGTTATACACCGTCGCGAGGTACGGCAGCTCGGGGTCCCTGTCCGAGTCGCTTATCGATACATAGTAAGCGTCTTTATGGTCTCGATAGACCCGCAGTATATCCGGGTCTGAAAAGCCGTGTATGGTCGTCAGCATAGGCGTTTTTATCAACGGCAGATACGTCAGCGGGATATAATCGAAATTACTGTGAATCAAATCGAACTCGCCCGCGCGTTCCATCACCTTGCCGATGTGCAGGACAGTCGAGACCAGCGGGATTTGGCTTTTGTCCTCTTCGTAGCCGCGTTCGACAAAACCTGTCAGCTTTGCCTTCGTCTGCGAATCCTTCGTGGCAAAGAGCGTTACGTTTTTCCAGCCGCGGGCGACAAGGCCCTCTGTTATGTTGCTTGCGACCGTTTCCCACGCCCCGTAAGCCCGCGGCGGCGTCCGCCACGCCACCGGCGACAATACCGCTATGCGTTTGTCCTTGATATCCATTAAAGCTCCTGTAATTCGCTTTTTGCCTGCTGATTATCCCGCCGTCCGGTTCACTTCTTTCTTGATGCGCTGGATATGGCCCCGGCCCAGGCCTTTGACCTCGCAGCCCAGCTCAAAATACCGGCGTATCTTATCGTCCGAGAGTATTCCGAAGCAGTCGATTACCGCAACAGGCCCGCCCGCCCGGCTTACTATATCGTCCGGCTCAAGTTTCAGATACGGCTCGTGAGGCACCGCAAGTATCACCGCCTGGACATCCTTGATTGCCTCTTTGAGCTCTTTTTGAACACGAATATTCACCAGCTCATCCTGATTTCTAAAGAACCTTGCCCAGGAATGTCCCGGGGCCGGATAGACATCCTGCTTTTCAAGCTCGTACCAGTGTTCCACGTATGGGTCGTGAACCGTCATCTCGGCACCCATCTCGGTCAGTTTACGGGCGACTATCTCTGAGCCGCTGTAGCGCGTGTCGCCTACGTCCTGCCGGTAGCTTGCCCCGCACAGAAGCACCCTTGCCCCCGCCGTCTGCCGGCCCATATTGCGAAGGGCGTCCCGCGTCAGCTCCGCAACGTGAAGCCCCCGTGTATCGTTGATGTCTATCGCCATCGGGGTTATCCTGAAGATTTCTTCCTCGAAGCCGAGAATATGCTTGTACGCCCAGTAACCGAGTCCGCCGTCTTTTGGCAGGCAGTATCCGCCTATTCCGGGACCGGGGAATATTATGTTGTTGTGCGTCGGGCGAACCTTGATGGCCTTAATCACCTTGAGCAGGTCCACCCCGTTGTGCTCGGCAAACAAACTCCACTCATCCAGAAAGGCAAGTATCGTCGCGCGGTACGAGTTCTCCACAATCTTTGTCGTCTCCGACTCGATTGGCCTGTCCATAACCGTCAGGGGATATTGCTCGGTGTTCAATACCTCTCGAAGAAACTTCTCGACCCGCTCTCTCGCCTGCTGGTTGCATCCCGAGCATACCCGCCAGAAGTCACGTATCGATGAGACGTAATGCTTTCCAGGCATAACACGCTCGAAGCTGTGAGCGAGGAGCGGCTCGGTCTGTATCCCGCGGGCCTCGAACGCCTTTTTCATAATCGGCCAGGCCACGAACTCCGTCGTCCCCGGCGCGACCGTCGTTTCTATCAGCGTCAGGCAATTGGCCGGCACCTTTTCTCCGATGACCTTCATCGTGTCCTCGAGTGCCTTCATCTGAACCTTGCCCGTTCGCATATTGCCGAGGTCGTTTTTTGAATAGTCGCACTGTACGTCCACCACGACACAGTCGGCCAGCTTCAGGCAGTCGTTGTTGTACGTGGCCACCAATGTCTTTTTTTCGAGGACACAGCGTTTTATCATCGGGTCAACTTCGGCATCTTCCGCCTTGACGGGGCTGACGCCCTTGTTCAGCAGTGGTATCTTCCAGTAGCTTCGGGTGCTCGGCCTCTGGCAGCCGATTACGAACTTGCTCGATTTGCCCGTTTTGTTGTCCACCGTATCGGCGACAATCGCCGCCATCACCGCCCCGACAAAACCGACTCCCATCACTACGACAATTTCCTTACCCTCACTGCGGGCCGCGTTGACTAACGATTCAATCCGGCCAAATTCCGCTGCGTAATCGGCCTGTTCGGGAATAGCATATCTGGCGCCTTCCGGACTAATTGAGTAATCTGTCATCTTTCTATCTCTGTCTTTATAGCCAATCAAACTCGTTTCCGGGCAGCACATCTTATCTTAGCTGCGGCTAAGTACCGTCTGCCCACTTGTCTTTTCAGTGCACCTGCGCCGCACTGTTCTTTGACACGGTACGTAATATCGAGAGTTTACCGGCAATTCGGCATTTATCAACAGTTTTATGGCCGTTATGAACTTGTGTCGCTGTGAGCAAAGTATGCGTTGAATATGACCCTGGCGAATTGAAGACAGATAAAGAATACGTGCCTGTCCTGAAAACCGGCTGCTTTTGCTTTTTTGTATTGCCGCTGTGTGCCGGCATGGCTCAATTGTTCTTTGCATTATCGGCGCATTCGGCAAGGGACTGCGGCTCGGCAACCTTGCGATAGCCGAGCGCCTTTATTACCTCAAGGACCTCCGTCCATGTCGGAAAGGGCCTGGCGTTCTGGCGTTTGTACTGGTCGATTGCCATCAGAAACTCGAACTGCTCGTCCGACATCTGCCCTTCCTCTGCGCTGCGTCTGTCGTCTGTTCTGCGTCTGCCCGGCCCGCGACGGCGGTCAAGACCCAAACGGCGGTCCACGACGCTTTGCCGACGCTCGAGCCCCTTATGCCCGGAGCCGTCGCCCTTGCGGCGGTCAGCCATCGGGCGATTATCTCGAGCATTGCCGTCCTTTACGGAACTATACTGCTCCATTTGCTCGTCTTTCCCTTCTTTTGCTGATTTTGTTTTTCTTAAAAGCGGCCCAAATCACCGGACTGCACCTGCATCACCGCCCACGGTAGAAAACCCCGGTTGATACGCACCACTGCTAAAAATCGTCGTCGAAGATATCCGCATCGAAGTCGGTTTCCTGCTCATCGTCAAACGCAAGGTCATAGAAGTCGTCGTATGCATCCTGTGATTCAATTATCACGTGTGCCTCGTCCACAAACTCCTCGGGCACAAGCACTGCGATGCGCATCTGCTGCGATGATTCATCCGTTTGTTCTCGTATCATGGTGGGTATGTCGTTGTTCTTCAGCAGCGCCTCATAGTCGCGCGCCTGTTCCATATCGTCGGCAAACGTTACAAGAACCAGCTCCTGTACTTTTGTCTGTCCTTTTTGGCCTTTTGGACTGCGTCTTACCATTTCTTCTCTCCGAAACAGCATAAATTATTTCGGTCCTTTGCGAGACAATGCTTCGCCGAAATGTTTTCGTCAAAATAAGCCGGACGAATTATCAAAAACTTGAGGGTTTTTGCGGCAAATGCAATCTGGCGGAGGTGCCGGGCCGGGTTACAGCTTCGCGGCCCCGGCGGGAGAAAAATTTTAATTTTGGGCCTGGTTTTTTGTTGCAAATCTGTGCCGATTCGGCAATAACAATGCACTAAGTCGTGCAGTGCACTATCAGGATGTTACTTTATAAACCAAAATTATGGAGGATTTTTGCAAATGGCAAAGAAAAAAGAGTCGTTGGTTGTGGCCAGCAAGATAAAGGCCTACATCAAGAGCAAAAAGATGATGACTTCATCAGAAGCGCTTGTGGCTATCAGTGATGCGGTCTATGGAATGCTTGATGCCGCCGCTGTAAGGGCAAAGGCCAATCGCCGCACCACAATAAAGGCCCAGGACCTCTGAAAGCTGCACGCCGTAACTCCTGCTGAAAGAAGGGCTTAAGTTCACGGCAATGGCTATGACAATCGGGCTGTTCCGCTCTGTACAGGCGGAACGGCCTTTTTGTTGTGCGCGTTGATTCTCTCATCGCCCGCCCGGCCCCGCTGCGAGTGCTCAATAAAAGGTTATCAGTCCTTCACTGCCCGACAGGGTGCAATTGCCGGTTGGCCGGCGGATAAAACGGCACACGCACACCCGGCCCGGCCGGTCCTTCAAAACCGCCGCTGGCCGGTAAAATCCGGCCTGGTAATAACATAAACGCCCTTTCTCGCAAAATTTGTTGTACTCTAAAGTGCTAAAAACCCGATTATTATAAAAGGTAGTATGTTAACGGCGGCAGTTTTCTATGTCTGCGCTATTAAGCTCGCTTGGTTTTGTGTCGATAATTTGCTTGTCGAAAGAAAAGCAGCTTGAGTGTGCGGGTAGTGAAACCGCACTAATTGCTTGGATGATGGGTATCCTAAGCTCTTGGTGATTAAAGGGTTACAAAAGTAGAGCAACGAGGAGTTCAATGAGAGTTTTTATGTTGGGTTGGGAGTTTCCGCCGTTCATCAGTGGGGGGCTGGGCACGGCGTGCTACGGTCTCACAAAGGCCCTTGACCAGCTCGGAACCGAAATCATTTTTGTCCTGCCTACAATGGTGCAAAGCCGATACACCACCCATGTCAAGCTTCTCAGCCCCGACCTTGCTATGTCTAAGGCCCCTTTCAAAGTACACCAGCTCAAAAACGTTTCTTTTCGAGCGGTGACTTCTCCCCTGCAGCCGTATTTGACCTCGAGCACGTATCAGCAGCGGATTGAGCAATCGCTCGCTGAGATTCAGGGCCGGCGCGGGCATCCCGGGAATCGACATATTGGCCTCGACTTGAGCGGAAAGTTTGACTATAGCGGCGATATGTTCACCGAGGTCCGCCGGTATGCCGACCTTGCTGTAATGCTGGCCGAAAGTGAGAACTTCGATATAATTCACGCCCACGACTGGATGACTTATCCCGCCGCTATGGCAGTTGCCGAGATGACCCACAAACCCTTAGTCGTTCAGATTCATTCCACCGAGTTTGACCGCAGCGGCGAGCACGTCAACCAGCCCATATACGACATCGAACGGCGGGGTATGCACGCTGCGGACAGGGTTATCGCCGTAAGCTATTACACCCGCAGCATCATAATCAGCCGGTACGCTGTGCCCGGTGAAAAGGTCGAGGTCGTTCATAACGGCGTCGAGAGAAATGGGAACGGAAGCTGGTCTCTGGCCGGCCCGCCTGCGGCGGGTATCGGCAAAGACGAAAAAATCGTCCTTTTCCTTGGCCGAATCACTATGCAAAAAGGGCCGGAGTATTTCCTTGGAGCCGCAAAAAAGGTCCTTGAGAAAATGGACAATGTAAAGTTTGTAATGGCCGGCTCGGGTGACCTTATGTATCGCGCCGTTGAATTCGCCGCCGAGCTTGGTATCGGAAGCAAAGTCCTCTTTACCGGTTTTTTACATGGAGAGGATGTCCGCAAAATCTACCGAATGGCGGACCTTTACGTTATGCCCTCGGTCTCCGAGCCCTTCGGCATTGCACCGCTCGAGGCGCTCGAAAACGATGTCCCCGTCATCATAAGCAAGCAAAGCGGCGTCTCGGAGGTACTCCATCACGCTCTCAAGGTCGATTTCTGGGACGTTGACGAGATGGCCAACAAAATCGTCGCTGTTTTGAAGTACCCGCCTCTCGAAATTACGCTGCGAAATCATGGGAATTTTGAGGTCAGAAAGCTGCGATGGACCGACGCCGCCGAGAAGTGCCTGAAAGTCTATGAAGATGTTCTCGCACAGTTCGCACAGGTATAGCCCCGCCGTCGCAGGGAAAAACAGGA
>CAYMYK010000050.1:0-4697 GCA_964394625.1 uncultured Pirellulales bacterium | reverse complement strand
TCTACTTTCAGGTTCATCAGCCGGCCCGGCTCAGGCACTATACCGTTTTCGACAGCGACTCTCAATACTTTGATGACTGCAAGAACGCGGAAATTTGCAGGAAGGTCGCCAACAAATGCTACCTGCCCGCCAACCGGCTTATCCTTGATACCATACGCAGATATGAAGGCCGGTTTAAGGTTGCTTATTCGCTTACCGGGGTTCTGCTCGAGCAGCTTTTGTCGTTTTCTCCGGAGGTAATGAGCACGTTCGATGCCCTTGCGGAGACCGGCTGTGTGGAGTTTCTCGCCGAGACCTATTATCACAGCTTAAGCTTCCTGTATTCGCGTGACGAGTTTGTCGAGCAGATAAACAAGCACGCGGAGACCGTCCGGCGGCTCTTTGGCCAGAAGCCGCGTGTTTTCAGGAATACCGAGCTGATTTACAATAACGACCTTGCCGCACTGATTGAATCGATGGGTGTCTTCGATGCTATAATAAGCGAGGGCGCAGACCACATACTCGGCTATCGAAGCCCCAATTTTGTTTACAGGCCGAAGGGCTGCAAAAAGCTGAAGCTGCTGCTGAAAAACTATTCACTCAGCGACGATATCGCCTTTCGCTTCTCGAATCGAAGCTGGACGCAGTGGCCCCTGACCGCCGAGAAGTTCGCCCGCTGGGTCAGCAATGTCAACGGCAACGGCTTTGTCGTAAATCTCTTTATGGATTACGAAACATTCGGCGAACATCAATGGGCCGACACCGGCATATTCGAGTTTATGCGGCATCTGCCCGACGAAATCCTTAAGCACCCCGACAACGATTTCAAAACGCCCTCAGAGGTCGTCGAGGCATACCAGCCGGTCGATACCGTCGATGTCCCGCACCTGATAAGCTGGGCCGATACCGAAAGAGACCTGTCCGCCTGGCTCGGAAATGCCATGCAGTCGAACGCCATTCACGAGCTGTACCGCCTTGAGAAGAAAATCAAGAAAAGCGGCGACGAAAAGCTTATTGCCGACTGGAGACGCCTGCAGAGTTCCGACCATTTCTACTATATGTGCACGAAATACTTTGCCGACGGGGACGTCCACAAGTATTTTAATCCCTACGATTCACCTTATGATTCCTATATCAACTTTATGAACGTGCTCGGCAACCTGCATAGTCGATGCGCCAAAACGGCTTCAGCCGGTGGTGTCCGGGAAATCGCTACGGGACAAAGGCCTGCTCTGTCCGCGACTCAGACGGTCGATTGAATTTTGGCTGTTCCCATCCGAACACATGCTCGGGCGATACCGGAGATAAGTTGTGTTGGAATTACTGAAGCAAAAAGAAGACCTGAGTGTTTCTATAGATGTTTCAGAACCCGTTGGTGAGCTTCTTGCCAGACAGTGGCTCCTTTCAAACAGCAGAGGCGGCTATGCGGCGTCAACCGTCGCCGGATGTAACACAAGCCGGTATCACGGTCTGCTCATCGGCTCTCTGAACCCGCCTGCCGGCAGGATTATGGCGCTGGCCAACTGCCTCGAGCAGCTCATACGAAATGGGCGTTCTTACAGCATAACCACTTTGCAGTTCGCCGACAGGTTTGCTCCCGATGGCTTCAGATTCCTTTCGTCGTTCCGAAAAGACGCCGGCGTCCATTTCGATTATCAGTGCGGTGATATCCGGCTTACAAAGTCGATTTACCTGCTGGACGATTCCGATACCGTGGTTGTTGCCTACCGGTTCGATTCGTTGGCCGAGCCGGTCGATTTTGTTATCAGACCCTTTGTAGGCCTGCGTAACTTCCATTTGCTTCAGAAATCCTATGCTCCCTTGTACGCCACAGAAACTGAAGACGGCCTGCTCGTTCGCCACGATGTAGCCGGGAGCTGCGAATTGTTCCTGGCCTGCGGCGGCGCACGTTTCGAGAAAGACCCGCAGTGGTGGTTCAATTTTCTCTACACATCCGACAGGGAGAGGGGACAGGATTTTTCCGAAGACCTCTGGACGCCCGGCTTTTTCAAGGTACGTATAGATACACCTCGTGAGGTGATTTTTCGGGCAAATCTCAGTTCCGAATACAATTCCGACAGCGCCAAGGCCCCGGACATCGGCAGCGTCCGCGACGGGCTTAATCGCCGTCGCGCAAAGATAACCGCACCTGCCGGCACAGACAGAACGCTGGCGGCATTATTTCTCGCCGCCGAGCAGTTCATTGTCACACGCCGCACCGGCTGTGAAGACAGGACCATCATTCTGGCCGGCTACCCCTGGTTCGCCGACTGGGGCAGGGACGCCTTCGTCTCCCTGCCGGGACTTCTGCTTGCACCAGAACGCCTCGACCCGGCCAAATCCGTCCTCACTGCATTCGCTAAGGCCGCCGAGGGCGGTATGATTCCAAATTGCTTCGATGATTACAGCCGGGCCGCTTGCTTCAACAGCGTCGATGCCTCCCTCTGGTTTATCAATGCCGCATTTTGCTGTCTTGAGGCCTCGAACGACATCGGCTGGTTCAGCGAAACTTTACTACCGGTTATTCTGTCAATCATCGAGGCATACCGTCGGGGCGCGCGATTTGACATCCACGCCGACACCGATGGCCTGATAACCGCCGGAAGCGGCGACACTCAACTCACCTGGATGGATGCAAAATATGCCGGCCGGGTCTTTACACCGCGCTACGGCAAAGCCGTCGAGGTCAATGCCCTCTGGTATAACGCCCTTATGCACGTCGGGGAGTTTTTGAACCGCACCAACTCGGGCGACAGCCGGGCCTCCGGCGACATCTTCTCAACGGCGGAAAAAGTAAGAGACAGTTTTTGTAAAGTTTTCTGGAATCAGCGGCTTGGTTACCTCAACGACTGTATTTTACCCGATGGTTTGCCGGATACCACCCTGCGGCCGAACCAGATATTCGCCGTCTCGCTGCCGTTCTCGCCTTTACGGCCCGAGACACAAAAAGCCGTTGTCGAGATTGTCCGCAAAAAGCTGCTGACGCCCTACGGCCTGCGAACGCTGCCGCCCGACGACCCGCGTTACAAAGGTATCTATACAGGCCCCCGGCAGCAGCGGGATGAGGCATATCATCAGGGAACGGTCTGGCCCTGGCTGATTGGCCCGTTCGTGGAGGCGTATCTTAAAGTCAATAACTTCAGCCAAAAGAGCAAAAAAGATGCCGCCGGGCTTATCGAGCCGCTGCTGGCGCATCTGATTCAGCAGGGCTGTATCGGCCAGGTCTGCGAAATCTGCGACGGCGAGCCGCCGCATAAACCCAGGGGCTGTTTCGCACAGGCCTGGAGCACCGCCGAGCTGCTCAGGGCATATCTGCTGATAAATGGCTGAGTTCCCTGCCGTCGCTGCGCTCCACTACGCTGGCAAAGCGCACAGCCCGTTTTTTTCCGGTATTTTTCAAACAGCCGGCACCTTTTGTGACGTTCTCACGTAAACATAATGGCCTCGCCATCGCTTGCGGGGATATGATATAATAATCCTGAAAATTCCGACCAACAGGTAGATTTGGGAGATGTGAAAGATGAAGAACACAATTCTTGCTGCTGCAGCCGTTTCACTGCTGCTGACAGCCGTCATTCCGAGCCGTGCTTGTGCCGGGACGGATTCAGGGCAAATTGCAAAACCGCCAATGCAGAGTTCCCCGGCCGACAATCCCGCAACAAAAAGGGTAAAGCCCAGAATGCAGTTCGTTACTATCGCCGAGTTTTACCTGCCAGACGGAAAAGCCGTATCCGGGAAATTGGTCGTGGAAGACAAAAACCAGGTCGTAATAGAAGAGCGCGTCGAAAGTATGGTTACGACACGCTCCTACAGCAAAAGAGAAATGGATTCGAGAAGCTTGACCAGACGAAAAGTCCCCGAGGCCGCATATTACACCGATCTCGCCCGGTATTTCGCGGCAAGGACCTGGGATTTCAGGGACGACCCGGATGACTTTATACTGGCCATCCGGGCATACGAAAAAGCGAAACAATCCATTCAGGACTCCGATAGGGGCGACCCTGCGGAAATTGACCGGGCAATTGAAAAGCTTCGAGAAGACAGGGAAATCTGGACAAGGCAAGTCGAATCACGCGCAAAGCTGAAAGACCTTGAGTTTGAGGCCGAGCTGCCTAAACGCCTAAAACAAATTGAGGAGCGATTAGCGGAAAGTGCTGTCCGTCTCGATGAAAGCGTCGAATCTTTTAAGCAGACCGCCACCGACATCGCCGCCGACAACCAGAGAATTAAAAACAGCATCGTAAAGCTGAATCAGGACTTCACCCGACAGTTGAGACTGCTTGACGCCAGAATAGTCGATAACAGAGCGGCAATAAACAACATCTGGTATCGCGGCTTCGTCCTGCCGGGACCGAGCAGCAGCGGCACAAAATAGAGCTAAACATCGTTGGCGCGGACTAAAAGTCTTTCGCCACTACCAGCGCCTTGGCTACGGCCTCGCTTTGCTTGTCCTGTGCCTTCTCACCGCCGCCGGCCAGCGTCGGCTCGACCACAATCGCCCTGATGTCCGTGAAACCGATAAAGCCCAATATAAGCTCGATATATTTGGTCTGCATATCGAACGCCGCCCCTGCCGAACCCTCGGCGTATTCACCGCCCCGGGCATAAACCACAAGTATCGGTTTTCCCGCCACTAATCCCTTGTAGCTGCCGCTCTCATCGACGGTAAACGTCTGGCCGGGCTGAACGATGATATCGATATACTGCTTCAGCCGATA
>CAYMYK010000049.1:0-16697 GCA_964394625.1 uncultured Pirellulales bacterium | reverse complement strand
CGCCCCTAAGGGGCAAGCTCCTCGCAATGACGACCCACTGAAATAATTTTGACAGACTGCTACCACAGGGCGGCGGAAAACAGCGCAGAAAAAAAGGGAGACACAGGTGTCCTTAAAAAAGCCGCTTTTCTCTCACCCGTCTCCCTGTTGCAACGTGCGCTTTAATCAACGTGTATGCGTTTGACGAAATCGCCTGTTTACACTTGCAACCTCTATATTCTACAAAAAACCCGGACTTTAGTCAAGCCCCTCATCTCGCCAAAAAAAAATCTACACCCCCCATTGACAGGCCAAAACGGCCATTATCAACTTTTTTTCTTCATCGCAAGCTATTTTATCCAAAACGACAATCGGCCAGGTTAAGTTATTGCTAAGCAGCAAATAGCCGACCCTGCGACCTGTTCGAGGCATACTCATACCGCCGTAATAGCTATTTTCGCCCCGCCGGCAACTTCCCACAGAGCCGAAATGTCCCCTTCAACCTTCCCGACCACGTTCACCGCTGATGCCGCCCTTATTTCGGTCCCCTCCGAGGCGGGTGTGGG
The DNA here is from genome assembly GCA_964394625.1 of uncultured Pirellulales bacterium. GTDB lineage: Bacteria > Planctomycetota > Phycisphaerae > Sedimentisphaerales > Anaerobacaceae > JAUVYV01. The sequence goes on along the minus strand of CAYMYK010000049.1, from coordinate 16,152 downwards.
ACCAAAAAATATGCACAATGCGCTGCCGGTAGGCCAATACCCTATTTCGCCGCCTTCAAGAACGTCCCTGCTGTCCTCATCAAGCTCGGCCCGGACGTGAATCGGAAAGTATATTTTACCACCCCACCGGTGCGCCCTGCCCTCTATCGGCAGTGCCTCGGCGATGGCCCGGGCGGTCGGGCTGTCGTTCAGATGCGCCTTGACCTGCACATCCCCCGCAATTATCCTAATGGCCTGCGTTGTTTTCGACTTTTCCATAAGTCATACCCCCAAATACATCTAACGCAGCTTACACACGCCTTTACACTGCGTCAAGAAAAAATATATTTCTATCCGCATAAGGGCAATCCAGCTAAAAAGAATACACATTCAAAAATAACTTCGGGTTTGATTTTGCCGCTGCGCCCAAATACCGCTGCAATAGCGGCCCCTGTCGCGCACACAACCACCGCATTGAATGATTTGCCTGTTTGGGCCTGGCTGCACCACATCTTATCTCCTCGGTTCGACCTCTACAATCGATGTGATTATAACGATTCCCGCAGCAGCAGCAACCGAAAAAACAAAAAAAGAAACGTTTTTTTGCCGCCTGATTCGATGCCTTCATTGCACCCGCAGCTCACCACCCCGCATAAGCCCGGCTTAAAAACTTACTCAGCAGTTACCAGCCAGTTCTGTGCAAAACCGGCAAAATCAACCCCATCTACAAAGTCGTCACCCGACAAATCGCAATCAGCATTGTAACCCGGCTCACCCAGGCCCCTCAGCCATGTCGAGGTAAATAGACACAAATCATAATAGTCAACCACACAGTCCCTGTTGAAGTCGCCAACAGCCGGCTCGGGCGATTCCGGCATACCACTTATCTGAACGTCGTCAATCCCCCAGTAGTAGTCATAGTAGGCATCGTAATAGTGCCACCGCACCTGAACATCCGAGGCCCCGTCCGCCCCAAAGCCCGACAACGGCAGCTCAACCTCACCCTCCGCCACATAATAATCGGCACCCTGATACCATTCAACATTCTGCCACGGTCCCCCACTTATCCGAACATCAACATCGCCAACCTCGTAACCTGAATACCCCTTGAATTTATGATTGAATTTCAGCACCACGTCCATGAAGCCCGAACAGTCTATACTCGGCGTGATAAGCTGCTCGTCTAAGTCCTCGTAGCCGGCCCAGTCGCTGTCAACTATCATAAATGTCCCCGTCCAGTACGGACTCGACCGCCCGCCCGGATTGCTTGACATCCACGTATCCGAACTCGAACCACCGTCCACAACAGAGAAGTTCACATCCAGCCCGCCGTCAAATCCCGTCTCGTATATCACAGGCGCCCGGGATATCACCTCCACCGTCACCGTTGCGATATTTGACTCGCCCCCGTCCGGCGACGTCCCGCCGTCGTTCGCCTTGAACTGAAAATCGTCCGAACCCTCCTGGCAGCCGCCCGGCGTATATACAACCCGGTTGCCGTCGTCGGCAAGCACATAAGGCGTTGAATTTATATCGCCCGCACATGGGTCGCTCAACACGCCATAAGAAGGTAATGATGTAATGACATAACTGAGCATCCCCGGCAGACCCTCATCCAGCGCCTCCAACGCTATCTCCACCGCAGTGCCCGGCCCGGTAACGACGTTGCCGTCAAAAGCAATCGGCGGCAACGGACCGCTGCCCAACCCCGCAAAATCAACTCCCCAGCAGTTCCCCGCCACCGCCTGGTCATCCTGGGATGAACCCGTACTCGCCGGCTTGTCCGTAAAACTATATTCCGGCTTGACCGCGCTCACCGTGTAATCTGAATTTGACGGCACACCCACAATCGCATAAATCCCGTTGCTGTTGGTCGTCACGGCGTATGTGCCGCCGCCCGTCCTTACCGCCGTCACAGTCGCTCCCTCCACCAGCAAGTCCGTCCTCACATCCGTAACACGTCCGCTGATTATCTCGCCCGTCTCCGAAACGTATATGTTGTAGATTACTTCGTGCACCGAGCTAAAGGCCGGGCTCGAATCGATGTTCGGCAGGTTATACCATGTGTCATCGAATCCCTGCCATCCCATATTAAGGTGATGGTAAAGCGTCGAGCCGTCGTATCCATAGCCGTCGGCAACAACCGCATGGCCCTGACCGACGTCATTCGATATACCCAACAGAGCAGGCAAACCGGCATCCAAATCCGGGTTCAGCATCCCCGTTAATCCCGGCCCGATATTGTCGTTGTTGTTCCACCCGTCGATGGCGTTGCTGTAGGTAAATGTATCCAAAAGTGCATCTTTTACAAGGTGAACATAGGCGCCCGAACCGCCGCTGCTGTAGTCCATCTCAACCGATATACCCGCATCATAGCACAAGCTGCCGATGGCTTGCCGTTCCAGATCGTTACTGTCGCAGCCCGGCTCAAGAACCATCTCCGACCACGCGTATGCCCCGCCCGAGCCGTCACCGCCGCGTGTGTAAGCTGTCTCGCTGCTGCCGTCAACCACAATCGTAAAACCATTAACCCCTATCCCGGCGGTTGGAAACTGATGACACCTCATCAACTGGGCCATCGCCGTGGCAATACAACCGCTTGGATAATTATCCACGTCGCACGGCTCGTAAGGCGGCGTATAATAATTATAGCACGCCCTGCCGCATTCCGTGCTCTGGCCCCATTCGCTCTGGAGAAGCGGCTCAACCCATACCTCTGAGATAAAAGAGTATCCTTCCGTACCCACTGTGTTGCCGTCATAAGCAATAAGCTGCGTCCATTTACTCCGGGCCTTCTCAGCCGCCCGGTCCAGTCCGCGCATATCCGCCCCCCTGTCCGCCCGCACCGCCTCCATCCGGCTGTGAACGTCCCGACTTACCAATGCCCCCAAAGGATTCTCATCCGAAGCATCATACGAACCCCCTGAGACGATGCCTATTATCGGCTCCACCAGGTCGTCGCCCGAGACAATCAAAAACCCGCCGCTCTTGAGGTTCACGATGTAATACACCGGCCGGGCTTGCTCACCCCGATAGGTCTCAATCGATTCAATCTCCCGCCCAAGCCGCCTGCCGAGATGTTGCCGCCCCTTCCCGAGCCAGCCGGCCACGGCCTGCCTGACCTCGCCGGGACCTACCGGCTTTGCCACCGCCTCGGTACCAATCAACCAGGCCAAAATCACAAAAAAACACGTTATGGCAGCAGAAGCTCTACCGCACTTACCCCAATCCGGCCATCCTGCTGCCATATCCATAAATATCCTCGGTCAAACGTTGAACCTACTGCGCAGCCAAATCTCACGCTTTCGTCAACGCCACAGGTCAACTCCTTAAGGAATTATAACCCATTCCGGTTAAAAAGTCAACATATTTTTCTCAGATGCCCGGGATGGACAGGCCAGTCAAAGTTTCACCACACTGCCCCTGTCGTTATAGCAGAGAAGCTCGTGCCTCTCGCCGCCGTAGCTCGCCGCCGAATGAATTATCACGCGCTTGTCGCTGGCCTGCTCTATCTGCGAAATCATCGCCCGTTTCTCATTCTGAAGGTAATCCGCCACCTCCGGCGAGACAAACAGCTCGACACGCCTGATTCGGTCCTTCGCCGCCGAAAGGTTCAGCAGCCGAATAATCTCAATCGCGCTCGACTCGTGGCTCTTCACATAACCGGTGCCGCCGCAGTTCGGACACGCAAGATACGTGCTCGACTGCAAGCTCGGCCGCATCCGCTGACGGGTCATCTCCACCACGCCGAACCTGCTTATCCGAAGTATCTTGCTCCTGGCCCGGTCCGGCTTCATCGCCGTCCGAAATACCTTCTCTACTTCTCTGCGATGCTTGTCGCTTCGCATATCGATAAAATCGCACACAATCAACCCGCCGAGGTCGCGAAGCCGAAGCTGTCTTGCAATCTCGGCCGCCGCCTCGAGGTTTGTTCTGTACGCCGTCTGCTCGGCGCTTTGATGCTCGCGAAGGCGACCGCTGTTCACATCCACGGAAACCAGCGCCTCTGTCTGCTCGATTACAATCGTGCTGCCGCCCTTCAGCCCCACGCTGCGCGACTGCACCTTCACTATCTCATCCTCTATTTTGTACTTGTGAAAAAGCGGAATCTTGCCCTCGTAACAGGCCACTCGCTTCTTCAGGCGCGGCGCCGCAATACCGAGAAAATCCCTTATCCTGCGAACAACCGCCTCCGAATCACATACTATCCTGCCAATGTCAGTGTTGAATACGTCCCGAAGCGTCCGGATTACAAGGTCCGACTCCTGGTAAAGCTCCGCCGGCGGCTTCGACTTCGCAGAGCGCTTCTCAATCGCCGTCCAGAGACGCTTCAAATACCGAAAGTCGTTCTGTATCTCCCTCGCCGAGCTGCCTGCGCCGGCCGTGCGAATTATAAAACCAATACCCTTCGGAGGGTTCATCTTCTCCAGAATCTCCCGAAGACGACCTCGCTCGTTCTCATCTTCTATCTTGTGAGACACACCGCATTTGTCCATCCACGGCATCATCACAAGATACTTGCCCGGAAGCGCCAGATAAGTGCTCAGCGTCGGCCCCTTCGTACTTATACCCTCCTTCGTCACCTGCACAAGCACCTCGTTGCCCTTGTGAAGACAGCTTTGTATGGGTCGGCGCTGCTTCAACGACCTGCGCCGGCCTATGCTCTCGGTCGATTTGCCCTTCCCCGCTGAAAAATAACGTGGATGCAGGTCGCTTATGTGAAGAAACCCGTTCTTGCCTATCCCGAAGTCCACAAAAGCCGCCTGTATCCCGCTTTCGACGTTCACAATTCTGCCTTTGTAAATGTTCCCCACGTGCCTGCCTAAGCTCATCCGCTCGATATAAAGCTCTTCGAGACGCCCGTCCGCCACCACCGCTATCCGGCACTCTTCGCTTTCCGCCACATTTATCAGCATTTCTTTTGTTATCTTCAAATTTCGTACCCCTGATATATCCGTTTTCTTTATTCTTCCTGCCAATCCACCCGTGCCCGCCTTACCGACAAAGCCGTCCCGACCTCGTCAAGGCCCAGCAGCTTCATTATCTCATCGGCCCGTATCGAGCCGGATGGGCTGATTTCGCACTCAACGCTTACATCCCTGCCGTCGAATTCCATCGACTTGATATAACCTCGCACATCGACCACCTTAAGCCCGCGTCCCTTTCGCCCCGCCCGCTCAAGTTCAATTCGCTCACTTGCCAGGACCGCCTCGATTCTCGCCCGTATATCCTCCCTGCCGCAATCATCTGCCACTGTCAACACATACCTCGCCGAAACGGGCCGGGGAGCTCTTCGCCGGCTCGATACCCTCACGTCCAGAATCTCCAGCCCTTCCACAAGCTCCCGGCCGAACCGCCGCCTGAAATCCTCCGCGTCAAATTCCGATTCTCCCTCCTCCTGCTCCACGCAAAAAAGCTCCGCCTCCGATTCCACCGCCACCTGCCTCGGCAGCGGAAGCGACATCCTCATATGCGGATTGTACCCCTGAGAGTACCGCGCCCGAAAGCCCGACCGTATCAACGCACGCCTTAAAACACGAGCAGTCTCCAAATGCGACAGAAAACGCATATCACCACAAACCCTGAACTTCGCCTCAACCATCATCGTCTTCTTACACAGCCCTCTGTCCCGCCGTCCGCAAGCCACGTCTTAGTCAACTACATTCAGTCCCCCGGCAGCAAGCCAAGGTCCCGCCTCATCGTTCATTCCCGCGGCCACCTCCAAAAAAAAGAGCCCCTTCATCGCAAATCCGGCCGTCGTCACCGCTTCAGCCCTTTCAGAAAACCTCAGGAAGAACACTTCGCACCGCATCACGCAGGTAAATCGAGATTTGTCTCTCAGAGTTCATACCCAGCACTTTTCGGGTCACCCTGTTGCACGCCTCGATAGTCACCGAACGAATAATCTGCTTTATCTCGGGTATCATCGGCGGTGCAAGCGACATCTTGCGCACACCCAGCCCTAAGAGAAGCATTACGTACTCCGGCTCCGACGCCATCTCACCGCAAACGTTGACCTCGACCTGCACCTTGTGAGCATCCTGAATCACCGTCCTCAACAGCCGAAGAACCGCAGGGTCCACGGGTGAATACAGCATCGATACCAGCTCATTGCCCCTGTCCACCGCAAGTGTGTACTGCGTGAGGTCGTTCGTACCAATACTGAAAAAATCCACATCCCTTGCAAGAAGCGACCCCGTCAGCGCCGCAGAGGGCGTCTCAATCATTATCCCGACCCGTATCCGCCTGTTATACGCTATCGATTCCTCGTCCAGGTCCTCCATAACGTCACCAAGTATCATTTTCGCCTGCATCAGCTCCTGAAGGTTCGTTATAAGCGGAAACATTATCTGAACCTCGCCAAGAACCGACGCCCGAAGGATTGCATGAAGCTGTATTTTGAACATCGTTAAATTCTGAAGGCAGAATCTTATCGACCGGAGCCCCAGAAACGGGTTCGGCTCCCGAACGAACCGCTTGCTCTGCGTGAACTTATCCGCCCCGAGGTCCATCGTCCTGATTACCACCGGGCGATGCCTGAACACCCTCACGGTCTCCGCATACGCCTCGTAATGTTCCTGCTCGGTCGGCTCGGTCTGCCGGTTCAGGTACAAAAATTCCGTCCGGTACAACCCGATTCCTTCACCGCCCTTTTGTAAAACAACCTCCGCCTCGCCCGGAAACTCGATATTGCCGAGCAGCGTCACCTTCACCCCGTCACGCGTAATCGCCGGTTTCTCCCGAATCGCGTCAAGGCGATGCTCCATCTCCACAAACTCGACCGCATACTCCAAATACTGCTTTATCGTCTCGTCGTCCGGGTTTATTATCACCAGCCCGCGGTTGCCGTCGATAATCACCGTGTCGCCGCCGCGAACGCTCCCCGTCAAATCCTCGAGCGCAACCACCGCGGGTATCCCAAGCGACCTCGCCACTATCGCCGTATGGCTCGTCCGTCCGCCGGCGTCCGTCGCAAGGCCCTTGACGTAATCCTTATTGAACCCCGCCGTCTGAGTCGGGCTCATCTCCCGGGCCACCACCACCACCTCTTCGGTCAGCTCCTGAAGGTGCTCTCGCTTCTCGCCCACAAGGTGCTTCAGAAGCCGCCGCTCTATATCATAAATGTCCGCCGCACGCTCACTGATATACGCGTCTTTCACCTTCGTAAAATGAGACGCTATCTCGCGAAGCGTCGATGAGACTGCAAATTCCGCAGTCACCATCTCCGACTGGATAAGGTCCGTTATCTTCTTGCGAAGACTCCTGTCATGAAGAAAACGCAGATGCACTGCGAACATATCCTTAATGCTTCGCTCCTCAATGCCGCCCCGGCCCGCCTCCAGACTCGCCAATTCCGCCGCCGCATCACGAAATGCGTTCCGCACCCGCTGAACCTCCACAAGACGCTGCGACGCCTTTATCTCTCGACGGGGTATCCGGTACTCCTCCGCGTCAATCACCAGACACTTTGCAACTGATATCCCCGGCGATACGGCTACTCCTTTTTTTATCTCCATCCCAAGCTCACCTGATTTTATTCCTTCTTCTTCTCGTTCGGCCCGGGTTCGTCAAACTTCTTCACCTCCACAAGCTCACGCAATGCTTCTAACGCCTCGCGAGCGTCACAGCCGGCGGCACGCAGCTTCAGCTTCGTCCCGTACGTCGCCGCAAGCATGCTCATCTGCATTATACTCTTGCCGTCAACCTCCGTCTCGGCATTACTTACCTTGATTTCCGACTCGAACCGGCTCGCCGTATCGACAAACTGCATCGCCGGTCGCATATGAAGGCCGTCCGAGTTCCTTATCTCCACCTCGCTTTCGCATATCACTTCTTCCAATGTCTCATCTCCTGCCTGCATATCTCGATGCCGAAAAAATGGCCACGCCATCCCAGGGGGAATGTCAACCTTACTTCTACAATGACGGGTTCTCGTCTGCCTCCCGAAGCAAATCCTCTATCTCTTCTGCCGTCTGAGATTGCCGCAGAAACCTGCGGAACTTCTCCTGCTGGATATGCCTGAATACCGTCTCCATCGCCTGGAGGTGCTTGTCCGGCTCCTCCGCCGGACTTATCAAAAGAAAAACCGCGTAAACCGGCTGCCTGTCCAACGCCGAAAAATCAATCCCCTTGCTGCTGCGACCCACGGCCGCTATTACATCCTTGACCGCCTTGTGCTTCACGTGCGGCACCGCAACTCCCTTGCCGACCCCCGTGCTCGCCTCGTTTTCCCTCTTTATCACCGCTCGAGTAATCTTCTCACGGTTGCCCCTGCCAAGCCGGCCCGCCCTGTCCAGCGCCACTGCAAGCTCCGCTATCACGCCGTTACGCTCCGTCGCCTGAACCTCCGCAATTATCGCCTCGAAACAAACAAAATCCGCAAATCTCATCTCGTTCTTCCAAAACAAATTATCCTGACCCGGCTGCCCGCCCCGCGAAAACATCAGCCACAAAATGGCCACGCCCCCCTTGGGATGGCGGGGCCACGTCCCACCGGGACAGTTGCTCTGCCGCTTCAATGCCCGGCTCGCTCTCGAACCTGCACTTTCCTCGCCTCAGCCGGCCGCGTGCTTCTTGTTACGCTCCCTGCCTTTGGTATCCCGCAACTGTCTCTCCAACCGGCGAACACACCCATCGACGCACCTGTAAAAATCCGGACCTCGTTCCGTCACTACGAAAACCTTGCTGTGCTCGCCCCTGGCAATTATCTCAACGCCCATGTTTCCGCCGTCACTGCCGTCAATAACTACGTCCACCTGACTGATAACGTTGTAATAACGCGGAAGTTTCGATGTCTTCTCTTCTGCATATCGCCTGATTGCATCCGTAATATCGATATGCTTGCCTGTAATTGTGAACAGCAATTCCATTCTCCTTACCCTTCAAAATCTTACAAATACCCGTGACCGACCACGGATTATTAGCACTTCAGCTAACAAATTATACACAAACTCAGCGAAAATGCACCTATAATCACGGCACATACGGTGGTTTTTCATCACAAAGCCCCCTAATAACAGCCCAAAAAGCCGTTCTTAGAGGTCCCTGCTACATTCTTCGGCCAATAAGTCTGGCCTCTTAAAAGCTCCCACTCAATGTTGAACTTCAATAACAACCGGGCCAAAAAGACCGGCATTAAAATCAACGCTGTTACGGGAAACCCAGCCCCAGATTGGATGTTCAACATCTCTGGCTATGTAATACTGTGACATTGCGTTAATCAGCGTATTGCCGACACGAACACGGACTTGGTTCTTCCCGTCCCGTAAGTACCCGGTTACATCAAATCGAAACGGCGGCCAAAGCCGGGCCCCGACATGCTCGCCATTTACCCACAACTCGGCCATAAACTTAACCTCGCCCAAATCAAGGAAAACACTACCTTCGCTTTTTGAGAAATCGAAACCTTTCGTATAATCAACGTAACCGCTGAATCGTTTCAGCTCCCACTTCGACCAGCTCTCAAGGGGTTTGTCCTGGCCATCCCCATCAAGTAACTCTTCAGGAGCCATCAACTTCGGCGCCGCTGCCACCGGCTGGTCAGCCGTATCTATCCGAACCGTCCAATTACCTTCGATATGGCCCACAACTTCGCCGCCTGCACGAATTTTACCCTCGCCGACCTTCGCCGACAACTTCGGGTCGAACACCACCCAGAAACCCTCATAAGGTTCAAAGCTCAATTTCGCAACACTGCCGTCCTGCTTCCGGCGCGAACCGATTTCATAAATCTCTCCGCTCTCGCAGTCCCAAACCCCCGCCAGGCCTTTACCTCCATCAAAAAACAACCGGCTTTGATGAGATTTGTTCGTATTATTCACAAGCCAGAAAAAGTCCCGCCCGTCAACACGACGGTGAAGGGACGTCAAATCGAACTCTCCCGACTCGAATCTGACATGCCCCTTAACAACACTCGAAGGGTCCGCAACCAGCTCACGAATTCCGCCGCGAACCTTCCTGGCGGAACTCTGCGCGACCAGACGCTCCATCAGAACCGCCATCTTTTCATCCGCCATCCCGTTATCTGTCGAGCCGCTCGGAAGCTCGCCAAGAATATAAACCGCCCCGCCCCTCTCGGCAAAAGTCACTATCTTCTCTGCAACATCAAGAGGCAGCACCACCACCGAAGGAAGCACCACCGCCTTAAACTCAAACGCGCCGCGCACCAGCCTGCCGCCCTGCTTCACATCCATCTGCCGGATGTAGTAACGGTCCGCGATCAAATACTCAACCCGCTCGTCGGTCAGCTTCTTGATAGCGTCGCTGTAAACAGACTCGATCTGCTTAATTGAATTGTCATGCCGGCAATTCACACTAGACCTCTCTCCTGAAGTTTCCATGTCAAAATAACTGTCTCCAAGCAAAGCCCAGATACTGTCCATGGGATTAACAAGCAATACATCCGCCGTCGTATTGCCCTGAGAATTTACATAACTCGCCCGGCGGGTGTAATCCGTCCACAAATGAAGATAACGCCAGTAAGGATTGCTCTCAAACCAGTCCGGCGGATACGGTATCTTGTTAAGCCTGCGGTTCAGATTAATGCCGTGAGGAACTATATGGCTTACGCCCCAGGCGATAACACTATTAACCGCACGCTTCATCAAAACCGGCGACATCTGCCAGCCCGCCACGCCGAGTATCTCACTTTGAAACCTTCGATTCTCGAACTCCGTAACGCTTTGAGTCTCCTTGAAATCGTGAATCTGAAGAGCACTTTTCATCAAACAGTCATTGCCCGGCATCGTAACGGACCGCTGCGCCTTAAAGAAATCGCCAACCGCCTGGGCCTGAAGAAAAAGGGTCTCTTCCCACAAATTCGATATACAGTACATACCCCGCTCCTCGAGCCAATCGCTCGTCCGCCCCAGAAAACTCTCGCAGTATATATCCGAGACTGCCTCGAACCAGTCCCATCTCGCCTTAGCCCACCTGCCCTCGGCATCCTCATCGACAAGAAGCGGCATCCACTGGCGAATATCACGCCCATTCTTCTGCTTATACTCCTTATCGAGGTCGTCCGACCACGCCAGCTTGTACCCATAGTCCCCCTCGTTATCGACAAAGACGCCCGGCACCGATTTACCAAGCTTCTCGCCCATATTCTCAGCATAAGGACGATGGGCGAACTTAATAAAAACATCCATCAGCTTGCGATTGATATAATTAACATCACCCCCGTCGATACCCGGATGGCTATACTTACTGAAAATATAAATACGCCACTTACCCGCGGGAACCTCCCACTTCACCGCAGACTCGCGTGCTATCACCTGTAAAGTACCGCTCTTGATTCTAATGTACCCATCCGCCTCGTCGCCGAGCTCTGCCGCAACCGAAAAATACCCCTTTTTGACATCGACTGTCTGCCCACCTTCGACGTCCATAATCTCCCATTTCAACGACTCTGGCTTCAACTCCGGATTCGCCGCCAAAACCCGCCCGTCCGCCCGACCGCTCGGCCACCATAACTCGTCGCAATAGCCAAGATACGCATTCCCGGCTTCTGCCTTCTCTATAGCGGCGCCAAAGCTCTCGAACCACAACGGGCTTAGCCACTGCTCACTCGGCAGACCATGCCGTGGATGAGCATACCCGGGATTCAGACGCTGCTTAACCATCTCCTCCGCCATCCGCGACGCATGACCGACATCAAGCTCCGTATCCCAGAACCAGAACGCGAACGGCCCATATATCATATCCGGGTCCGCAAACCCATCCCGCAACTGCTCATAAGAAATCGCCTTGCGCTGCCCCCGGTTCTCCGCTCCAAAACAAAAACTAATACTCAAAAAAATCGCCAGAACCGATACTACAAAAAATTCAGGCCCCCTCAAACTTTTGCCGAATCCCATCTACTTCTTTCCTTCCTTAGTTTTCCTAAAACATCACTGTGTTTTTCCAGGCCGTATAAATTCACCCTCTCGCCCGGGTCATTTTCCAGATCATACAAAGAGCTGTTATCCTCCGTCGCCCCTTCACCCACAAATTCGACCAGCTTCCATCGTTTCGTCCGCACCATCACGCAACGCGCACCGCCGTCGCGAAGCTCCTCGTACATATCCGTCGCAAAATCGTGCTCACAGAAACACCCGTCCCGCCATTTCTTTACATCACCTCGTATCAGCGGCATAAGACTGCGTCCGTCAATCTCACCCGGCTCACTGAACCCGCAAAGCTCCAGCAAAGTCGGAACAAAATCCACCATCTCAACCGGCTCTGCAACCACCCTGCCCGCCGGCAGCACAGCCGGACAGCTCAATATAAACGGCACCTTGGCGTTCTGCTCGTAAAAGCACCGCTTCTTCCAGAACCCGTGCTCTCCCAACTGCACGCCCTGGTCGGCATTAATCGCAATAATGGTATTGTCCAGAACCCCCGCCTTTTTCAAAACATCGAGCATCCTGCCGACCTGCGCATCGACAAACGAGACCATCCCATAGTACGTCCCCCTGGCAATGCCAATCTGTTCCGGCGTCAAATCCGCACCCGAATACCTGCGAATATTCTCCCGCTCAAACTTCGGCTTGCTCGCTAATTCCTGCTCGCTCGGCAGCGGCAAATCTATCGTCGCCGGCTCAACCATATATCTATCGGGCACCCGCCACGGCACGTGCGGAGCGTGAAAAGATACCCGCAAAAAGAACGGCTTATCCTTACCCGCTAATTCCCGCAGCGCATCTGCCGCCAATGTCCCCATCGCGTATGTGCTCATCTGCTCCGGCTCAAGCGGCACCGCCCCGCCAATCGCCCAGCCGTGCGCCTTCGTCACCGCCGCCGGGTACTTCCGACCCGACTCCTTTAATCTTTTCCTTATCAGCTTCGCCCGTTCCAAATCCGGCGTACCCGCCCAGTCCTTTTTCGCCCTTACCTCGCCCAACACACCAAAGTACGGCTGAACATTGCCCCTCCTGTCCCAGTCATTCCTGTATGCGTGTATCTTGCCAACGTTGCAAACGTCTATACCGGCCCGCTTGAAGTTATCCAGCAGATTCGCCTTCGCCTTGTAATCCTTATCGTGCCACTTCGCCTCCCGTCCCATCGAATTGATTCCCGTCTCGTGAGCATAGTACCCGCTCAGCATACTCGTCCGCGACGGCACGCAAACCGGATTCTGAACTATCGCCGTCTCAAAACGCACCCCCCTTGCCGCTATCTCGTCCATAAAAGGAGTCTTCACCCAGTCCCGCCCGTAACAACCAACCGCATCCGCCCGGCAGTCATCCATCATTATCCAGAGCACATTGGGCCGCCTGCCCGGCTGAACCGCAAAACCGCCTGAAACACCCATCGATATCGCCCCAAACCCCGCCGATGTACGCTTCAAAAACTCTCGCCGGCTCAGCCCGCCTCTTGTCGCCATGTTCGTCAATTCTCCATAGATAATTTTTCTGTCGCCTCAACCGTTCCCACATCCGCCGCCGGCAGCGAAGCCATCCGCTCTCCCGGCGCTATCACACCGGCGCTGACCGCAAAGCGAAGCGCCTCCTCTATCGTTATATCGAGCTCTATCGTATCGGCCTTCGGAACCATTATCACAAATCCCGTGAACGGCGTCGGAGAGGTCGGTATCAACAGCGTCAAAAATTCACGCCCGCCCTTCTCAGCCACCCTTCGCATCCCTGAACCGGTCACCAGCCCCATCGACCATATACCCTTGCGAGGGTACTCCACCGCAACCACCCGCGAAAACATCTGCTTTTTCTCTTTGCCCGACAAAAAGAAATCTGTCACCTGCTTGACGTATGGATATACCTGCCGAAGAAACGGCGTGTTCATTATGAACTTCTCGACCTGTCTCCAGAGCGCCCGCCCGACAACACTCGCCAATAGCACACCAACAACGAACACTATCGACAACGCGATGATAAAGCCCGCCGCCGACAACGCCGCGTCTATCCACAGCTTATCAAGCTGTTCGACCGAGCCGCCCGCCTTGACAATCAGAAACTCTATCCCGCGCTTGATATGTACACCAATCGTCTCGTGGATAAACTGATAGCCCCAGACGAATATCCATATCGTTACTATCGTCGGAACTAATACCGCAAGACCATGGAAAAAGTAATTCTTCAATCGTCCCGCCATATCGCCAACAAACCCTTATACCACTCACTCAACACCTTATTTCGCCCCCGGTTTCACCGGGGGCTGCCATTGCTCAGCCCGCCCCTGACGCTAACCTTACTGCCGCTGCCGCTCTTCGTCAACAGCAAAGTCCTTCGGAAGATGCGCACCGGCAATGTGAATAACCGCCCCCGGCAGCGACGCCAACATCCAGACCGCCCTCTGGCAAAGTGCTATCCCCATCGCAGGGGCCTTCGCCGCGGCCGCAAACGTCGTAAAAAGATAGTAAAGCGACCCCTCGACCACCCCCGCCCCGCCGATACTCACCGGCACCGCTCCCAATATCCACGTCAGTGTGAAGAAAACATAGTAATACCTCGCCCCCGCCTCAATCCCAAGGTTTCGCCCAAGAAGCCAAAACGCCGTTATTGTCGTAAGCTGCATACAAACCGTCAGCAAAAACGCCGCCGCTATCGTAAAAGGCCGCTTGCAGTACATCACCGCCGCCGCCCGAAACCGGCCGATGCCTTTCTTCACAACATACACAACCCTGGAGCGGATATTCGCAATCGCACCCCTGCCACGCTTTGTCGCCGCCAATCCAGCCAGCGCCAAACAGCCGGCCCCGAGCACGCCGAAAATAATCCACTTATGTCCCGCAATCGCACCGCCGAAGCCGCCCCCACCGGCCCTTATTTCACCGGCAATCCCGCGACCGCGCAAAAACACCGCGTAGAAAAAACCCGCAATCACAAACGTGCTCGCCAGCCCTATCGCCCTGTCAACAAACACGCTCAAAGCCGCCTCGAACCGCCTGTGATGGTGCTTCGTCACGTACCACGCACGAACAAAATCACCGCCAACCGAGCTCGGCATAAAATTATTGTAGAAAAGCCCCAAATAATGAAGCTTCACCGCCGACCATACCGCTATATGAACCTGCTGAGACCTCAGCAAAAGCCACCACCGAAAACCCACCAATACCTGCCCCGCGGCAAAAATCCCGAGCGCAAGCGCAAAATACCTCAAATCCATCCGCCGAAACGTCTCTACCAAATCCGCCCACGTCCTCGGCTCCCTCGCCCACTGAACACCCAAAATCACCGCCGCGCATACCACCCCCACCCGAACCAGGGTCAGTAAATGCCTCCTGCTCTTCTTCGATTTTCCACCGTCGCCCAAATCTAACTTTCCTAAAAAATCTTGTCTTTGCTCATAATACCCGCTAATATCCCCTCTGGCAATCGCAAATGCGTCTGCCGGCTTTATCGGCAAACAAACTGTTTCGCAGGAAAATAATCTCCTGGCGCCGATGCCAAACTGTCATCTGATATTTAGCCCCCCAATTTATTGGGGGGTTCTGAACGCCATTACCTTATAGATAGGAGACCCTAATCTTGACCGCCGACAAACCTATCGAAGAATCAACCGAATTCACGCCGCAATTCAACGAACAAGGTCTGATTCCCGCCATCGCACAGGACGCCAACACCGGACAAATCCTTATGTTCGCCTGGATGAACCGGCAGGCGCTCGACGAAACCATCAAGACCGGCCTGGCCACGTACTATTCCCGCTCGCGAAAAAAACTCTGGAAAAAAGGCGAACAGTCGGGCCATATACAAAAAGTCGTTCAAATCCTCACCGACTGCGACCAAGACACCATCTTATTAAAAGTCACCGTCGATGCCGGCCAGTGCCACGTCGGCTACCATTCCTGCTTTTACCGCGCCCTAAAACCCGGCAGGCCTAACGAGCTTGACTTCATCGCCGAAAAAACCTATGACCCCAAAAAAACCTACAAAAACTAACGCCCTCCATCTGCCCCGCTCGGCCGGCAATCCTACCGAACCCGGCCGGCTCTTGCACAAGTATAATTCTGACAAAAACGCATACATAATGCATAATCATAATGGCATAATCAGGACAGTCCCCATTATAAGTATACATCTACCATTGTTCGGCAATTCGGCTCTCGTCATCGAGGGAGTCTTCGTAGTAATAGTGCTCACAGGGGATAAAAGTATTCTTGGCAACGTCTTCACCATTCAGATACTTAGGCACTCTAACAAAACCTAATAATTGAGTAGTAGTTTAGCCGATATA
>CAYMYK010000048.1:0-16886 GCA_964394625.1 uncultured Pirellulales bacterium | reverse complement strand
ACAGCCCTGTATAGATGGATGTATTTTTGTGCGGCGGATTTCCAGGTAAATTTTTGGGCGTGTTTGCGGGTGGCGGCGGACATAGCGTTGTAGGTTTTTTCATTTTCGGCGAGGGTTTTGAGGGCTTCGGCGAGCAGTTTTTCATCTGGCTGTTCGAGTACAATGCCGTTATCTGTAATCAGCTCTTCGACGCCTTCACAGCGAGTTGTAATGATGGGTAGTCCCGAGGCCATTGCTTCGAGCATCGCGTTACTCATCCCCTCGTGGGCGCTGCTCATAACGAATATGTCGTTGTCGCAATATAGCTGCGGCATTTGCTCGGCCGGCACTCGGCCGAGGAAAGTCACACGGTCGGCAACATCAAGCTCGACGGCGAGCTGCCGCAACTGAGTCGTAAGATTTCCTTCACCGGCGATGTTGAGCCGGACGTCGAAGCCGAATTTTCTTGTGTCGGCGATTGCTTTTATGAGCAGGTCGATTCTCTTTCTGCTTATAAGACGGCAGACGGTCAGGGCTTTTGTCGGTTTGGTAAGTTTGCGGTTTTCAGGCGGGTGGAACTTTTCTGTGTCGATACCGTTGGGTATGACGCCGATGTCGAGGTTCGGCATAAACCGTGACGCCAGGGTTTTCAGTCCTTCGCTGTTGGCGACGACGGCAGAGGCACGAGACCAGATTTTACGAAAGAGACCCGCGAGAAGTTTGTAATCCAGCCCAAGGCGGACGTTGTAGCCGGGGACATCGGAGCCGCGAAGCGATATTACGTAAGGCAGTTGCTTTGCCGTGCGGTAACAAAGCCACCCGGTCGGGAAACCAAAGAACGCGTGAACCAGGTCGTAGCGATTCTCTCGCAGAAGTCGGCGGTAGTGTGAACGGCTTTTAATGAGCCATTCGATTACCTCACACTTTCGCCAGTAGTGCAGGTTCTTTTTGTGCAGACCAATCTTATAGATGGATATGTTTTCCGAGAACTTTTCCGTGGAGAAGCCGGGTTTTGGCGCCGAGGTCAAGACGTCGATATTCAGGCCGCTGTTGTTTTTGAATTCGTTGAGAATGCACAGGTGCGCCTTGCCTGCGCCGCCTCCGATGGGCGGAAACTCATAATTTAACATCAGTATCTTCATTTGAGATATATCGGTATCAATCGGTCTTTTCCAGGATTATCGTTTGGAACATTCCGATCATATTATTCATCGGAGTCAAGATAAATTCAACGGCTTTTACGATAGGATAGGTAAAAGACGGCAGCAGTTGCTTGAGTGACAGCCCCCCGCTAAGCAGATATCGGAATGGTGTGTGGTTATGTATTTGAATTATGTTCAGAGAAGGGAACTGTTTTTCGAAGATTTTTCTGTCGCGGACAAAGATTATCCATGGCAGCGCTCCGTTGGCCTGTGAGAGCGGTCCGGTTTTATTCAGATTCCAGTTCGCGTTGAGGTCAAAAGCTTCATGGTGGAAGTTTTTGTATATAAACCTCGCCCATGGGGTATTTGCAGGTTCGACCATGATAATTCGGCCAAGTGGTTTGAGGCATCTGGTAGCCTCGGTAAAGAAGAGGGTGGGGTCGGGAATATGGTGTAATACGTCGAACATGAGGAAGGCATCGACGCGGTTATCTTCAAAAGGCATATCGAGTGCGGAGAAGACTTTATCGAGGTTGGGTAGAACGAGTACATCTGAGGTAATTGCGTTTGGGATAACGTTTTTGATGAATCCGCCGCCGGAGCCAAGTTCGACAATCAAATCGTTCCGCGTTTGCGGTAAGGAGTTTCTAAGTTGATGGTAGAAGTCGAGGTATAGTCTTTTGAGGAAGGGTTTTTCCTGGATGATTTGAGCATGCAGCAGAGTAGTTGCAGGGTCGTCGAGGTCTTCGATATTTTGTGTTTGCGGCAGTCTTAGCCAATCGATAACGCTCATTTTTATTTCAACGTGCTTTTCCAAGCCACTTGATTTTTTTGAATGCGACCCAGCTCATTTTAAAAAGCAGCCAGCCATGCCTGAATCTGCTGATATTTGTATTTCCGTAGGTCCTTGCTCTGTATGTCACGGGTACTTCGGCAACTTTGAGGTTTTGCTTTACCGCTCCGAATATCAGGTCGAAGTCGCCGAAAGGATCGAAGTCGCCGAAATAGGCGCGGTTGTCGGCAATGATATTGTAGTGTTTTTTACGGATCATTTTTGTGCCGCACAGGGTATCTCTGAATCTTTGGCCTAGGAGCCAGGAAAACAGGGAGCCGAAGAATTTATTTGCCAGGAGGTTAAGGAATCGCATGGCTTGTTTTTCCATTGGATAGACGAGCCTTGAGCCGTTTATAAATTCACCTTTTCCTCTGACGATAGCATTAAAGAACTTCTGCAGGTCTTCTGGGGGAGCGGTGAGGTCGGCGTCCTGGATAACCAGTACGTCGCCGGTTGCTATGTCGAAACCTTTGCGCACCGCGTCACCTTTGCCTATTCCATCGCCCTGATGGACAAGTGTGATTTTGCGGTCGGGATGTTTTTTAATCTGGGCCTCTATTTCCTGGGCTGTACCGTCGGTGCTGTTGCCATCGACGAAGATGATATCGGTTTCACGGCCCATTTCGGGTACGCGGATTATAGCATCTTCGATATTACCTCGTTCGTTTCTGCATGGTATTACGACCGAAACGGAGAGGTCTTTTTCCGAAACCGGTACCGGAGCAGGACGGGCTATGACGAGATTGATCAGGTTGAAGTAACGAAATCCGGGTATCAGTGAAAGTGAATAGTTACAGATGGTGCTTAGCAGTGGGAAATACTTCGGGAAGGTGACATATGAACTTGAACGTATGACATCGAAGTTGCTTAATTTCAGCAGATTTTCAATATCTTTTGGGGGCAGCCAGTTTTGGTACTTGTGCGGGCGTCGCATTCCTACGAGCGAACCAAACCTGAGGATGCCCTCCCACAGGTAGTTGTAATATGTTATAACGATACGTGTATCCGGAGTAGTTGCCGGGTGTATCAGGTCGAGTACCTGTTGTATATCATGCCACTGGCCCATTGAGTTGCAGATTATGACGTAATCGAATTTTTCATCGAGTTTGAGGTCGTGGGGGTCCTGGGTGTAGAAATTGAGACGGCTGAAGTTCTTTTTGGCGATTTCGATTGTTTCAGGATTGGGGTCTATTCCGACGCCATAAGAGGGTTTTACGGCAGCAAGCAAATCTCCGGTCTCGCAGCCGATGTGGAGAACTCTGCTGTTTGGGCGAACAACGAATTTATAAATTCTCTCCAGCCACTCGTAGTAATACGCATTGCGTTTTCGCCAGCGAAGCAGGGATTGCGCATCCGCTCGCTCCCTGCCGATAACAGATGAATACCAACTCTTCGTTAGAGCCATAACCTCAGCGCCTCGCAAATCTCAGGTGAGTACTTCACCACAACCGTTGTGACAAAAGTCCGTCACTCCACCAGAACCTTAATTATACACATCTTTCTCGTCGGGAACAATTTGTATTTATCTCACCCCCAACAAAGCGTCGGTTGCCTTTATCACCGGCACGCCAACAGAACTATCTCTTCTTAAACACGACCATCTCAGGGCTGATTATGTCCAATGTGCGACTCGGCCAGCCGGCAAAACCAAAAATACTACGGCCCGGATACAAATACTTTATTTTGAACGAAGCCACCTGCTCATAATCCAGCTTCCCGTCAAACAGTTTCGCTCTGAACTCAGCCTCGCTTTGCTCATCGATACAGGGCCACCCGGGCGTCATAATCAGATAGTCAGGTCGCAAACCGCTGCCTCCTGAAACTCCTAGAGAATCGGATGACCGCCACGGGCAGATAATATAATAATCGCTAAGATACAATCTCGGTGCATAAACTTTGTTGTAAAGCCCGGCGCCTATTATGCTCCGCCTTGGTACATTCTCACAAAACCACTGCTCCGTTCGGATACGAGTGTCACTTAGCAACTCCAAATCAAGACCAATACAGTAAAGCAGCGAAAGAATGTAAATCCCTGCTACCACAAAAATACGCGGTCCGATATGTATCTTACCGAACCGCAACAAATCGGCGAATGTTTTTCCTGCAAGCACACCGAAACCGACGTAAGCCGGCAAATAGTAACGTGCCCCGCTCATGCGAATATTTACTACCACTACCACATAAAAAGCAATAAGCGGCAGCGCCAGGAATCCGGTTTTCCAGGGATGTTTGATACCACAGTAAATCAGTGAGACGACCACTGCCGCCAAGAGCGGCCAGCCAAGCGAGCTATACACCTGCAGGAATGCGCCCCGAAGCAAAGGCAATTGCCCACTAAAGTCCTTGTTAAACTCGGTTACACCTCGCCCGCCGAGCCAGATTGATATCCTCTCTGCAAACGCTTGAGGGGATGTAAATACATCTTGAAGCAGCGCGTAAGAAAACAAAAACACCGCAACTGCCACTAATACTTTCTTGGAGAAGACCAACAGGACCGCAGTTTTGTAACTTTGCCCATCGGCTCTGGCCTTGCCTATCATTGCAAGCCAGAATGCGGGCACCATTCCAACCAAATACCCCACTACGGCATCCTTTGTGCAAATGCTGAGTGAAAAAAACAGTCCCATCAGCGCATAGTGACGCCATTTGCCGACATATATCGCTTTGACCGCCAAGTAGATACCAAGGCTGAACCAGAAAATGTAGGGCACGTCCACATTACCGACGTGACTGTAGAAAACAAAAAGCTGGGTAAGGGCAAGCGCGAGTCCCGCCAGAAGGGCCGCCGTGCGATCTTTGAACAGTATCAATCCTATTAACACAGTCACAATCACAGTCCCTGTGCCCATTACCACACAAATAATGCGAGCAATTTGCGCCAGCAGGTCCAGTCGCTCCAAATTCAACACCTGTGGAACAACACGGCCGTCGCGGCTTCTTACGCCTATAGGATTTGCCTTCCAGTACGCCAGAAACGGCTTATAGAACAAACCGTTGACGGCAAAGTGTACACGAGGGTATTTGTACTTCCACTGCCCGAACATACGTGGGAGCTCTCGAACTGTTGTGATTCCCTCGATTGAATCCGGAGACCAGGGCACAAGGCCCGAACGTCCCCAGCTCAAGCCGATACAGTTTACCGCAAGGCTGGTAGCTATAATGGCCAACAATCCGGCCGTGCACCACCGATTCCAGCAAATGGTGCTGTCTTTGTGCACCTTCAAACGTCTGCCGGACCTAACCTTATTCCGGCCTCTTTGCGACCTGTTTGTCTTTATTCGGGTCATCAGAAAACTAGGTATGTCTCTTAGTTCTGCTGCAAACAGTGCCGCAGAAGAGCCTGTTATCTACGGCTTAGGAGCTACTATGTAAAGATTCGTCTGCAGACATAAAGGCAACCTGCGAAAATCTATACGCTTAAAAATATAACTTATCGGCCCAAACTTTTGCAACTTTTTGAGAGTGAACTCGTTTATAGAATTCATTTTGACAAATCGTATCTCGAAGCCGTGCCTTGACATTCGCCGCCGTAGTTGTCGCGGACTGTGCAGCGAGGGATGGGCGATACGCCACTTCAGGGACTTTTTTGAGAGCGTTTCAAAAATCACGTTGCTGAGCTTGTTTGGGGTTTGAAAAAGGTAGTAGCCCTGTGGTTTCAGTACCCGTCGAACTTCGCTGACGTGTCTGTCGATTTGTGCGATGTGCTCGAACAGGTCGAAGCTCAGAACAATATCAAAGGTTGCGTCGTCGAAATCGAGGTTTTCAGCCGGCTGTACATCGAGGTTTATGTCGCCATATTTTTTGAGACCATAGCGGATAGCTTCTCTCGAAATATCTGTGCCGATGACATCGTGTCCCTGTTTGGCAAGCTCTGCGACGATACTTCCGATGCCGCAGCCGATTTCCAGAATCTTGTCACCTGGCTTGACAATGCCGGTTTGTTGCAGGAACTGAAGGTTGGTTTGCAGATTACCTCGTTGCTCCTTGCCCGCCTGCAGGCCTTTTTGCCAGGTCCGGTCGTATAATTGCTGTTGTGCTTTTATCTGCTCGCCCAATTCATTTGTCTGGTTCGGTGACATACACTGCGATAAAAATCTGTTTTATTTTCGTTCGAAGATAACGTGTGGGCCGATGGTCTGTGTTATTCGGTAGTTTTTCATAATGAAGTCTCTGAAGCCCTTGACGGCTGCGAAGCGAAGGGCCTCGTCTTCGCCGAACCGCTGAGTGAGCATCCGGCCATAGCTTGTCTCGAAGGCGGCGATAATTTTTTTGTCGTTCGGCAAAAAGCCGGCCTTTTCCATACCCATAACGCCCTTCGGCAGCCGGGGCCAGAGTTCGTGAGGGGGTCTTTCGAGCGGTATGTGATTTTTTCTGCTATCGACGATGAATTTCGGCATATCCTTTTTGAAGCTGTCGAGCAGGCCGTTAATCATTTTTGCGAATTCTTCGGGCGGCTGGGTGTGCATAGCGGCGGTAAAGGCCCGCGGAGTGGGGCTGAATCGCTGTGCCTTGACATAAATGCCCGGGTACCAGCCCCAGACGTAGATTTCGTCCTGCGGTGTGGAATTATTTCGGATATACTCGCCCGTGATTTCCCAGGGGCCTTTGGCGCCTTTTCGATGCTGGGCTGCTTCCCTGAGCCGCTGAGCGTAGCCGCGTCGTCTGCTCGAATACTTAAAGGCCGAATGGGGACTTCTGCTAATGCCGAAAAAGACGTGCCAGCTCATAGCGAGCATCACGGCGAGGCCGGCCAGCCCAGTCAGTATCCACTTTCTCTTGAATACCGCGGCGGTCGTCTTTTTCCAGTAGGCGCCTGTCAGGTATCCGCTGAGCATAGCCGCCGAGGCGTTGAGCGGCAGGTAGTACTGCTCGTACGAGCGGGGGCTTACCCAGACCATAGCCATATCGAACAGCCACCAAAGCCCGAAGAGAAGGACAAATCTGTCGGCATTATTGTTTTCACCAGCCGGGTGCTTTTTTACAGCGGCGATTATGCCCCTGGCTATTCGCAGTATAATCGAGCCGAGTGCTAAGGCAATCGGCAGGATAAGCACGCCGTAATATCGCAGCACCCTCGGCCACTGGACCGAGAATGGGATTACCGCCCTGCTGTGTGTTACGTATGCACCGGCCTGGGCGGCGGCGCTCGGAAGCAGGGTGCCGGCGATTATCTCGAACAGGAACCGGTAGGGCAGCGGGTGTTTTACCCCCCAGCCGATTATCCACACAAACACCGGCGCTATCGAGATTGCCGCCCCGGCTAACAGCAGCGATATGTCAAGCGCCGTTTGTTTTAACGTTCTGTTTTTGAGTATCGGCTGAGCAATAACGAACAGGCCGATTGCCCCTATGACCGACAGGCCGGTCGGCTTGAACAGCGGCGCCCAGACGGCGAATGCGCCGGCCAGTAAGGCCAGCGGCTGGCGGCCTCCCAACTGATAGAACACAAAGCAACTTACCGCGATTACCATACAGGCAATCATATACTGCTCTTTGACGTTGCCGAACTTGGCGATAAGCGGGCTGGACAGATACAGCGATGCGATTACAACGCCCACACCGGCGGCGAGCGTGCCGTAGAGCCGTCGCATCGCGAAGAACATACCGAACAGCGCCGCCGCCTGCATTATGGTCTGGATGATTTCCGGGCCTGTCTCGCTGTATCCGAACAGGGCCACGCCGAGCATATTAACCAGCAGTGTCCCCAGTTGTGCGCTGGGTATTTCGTCTATACCTATTCTTGCACCGGTGAGTATATGCTCGGCGGAATAGACGTATGCGCCGCTGTCAAAAGGCCCGGGCGTATTGAACTCGATGTATTTACCCATCGCGAACGGTATGGCGGCGAGGATAAAAACGATAACAAAAGGCAGGGCCGAGGCGGCGTGGCCTTGCTTTGGGTGCGGTAAGCTCTTTGGCCTGTGACGGGGATTTTTTCTTGGCGGGGCCTTAGTCATTGTTTTTCCTCTCGCTCGCCGGGCGGTTCGAGGATTTGCCTTATGACGTACGTGGGCCGGTTCTGCGATTCGTGATATATGCGGACGAGCATCTCGGCGAGCAGGCCCATCAGTACGAACTGCAGGGTCGCCATAATAAGCAGTACGGTAAGCGTCAGCAGGGGGTTTCTGTTCATCGAGAAGTTATGTGCAATTTTCTGATACAGCACAACGAGCCCGGTTACGACAGAGCCGGCGGCGCTTAGAATTCCCAGTCCGCCGAAGATATAGATTGGCTTTGTCGAGTATGAGCCGAGAAACTTGACGGTAATCAAATCGAGAATAACTTTCCACACCCGGCCCAGGCCGTACTTGGCTTTGCCGGAGGTTCTTGGGCGGTGATTGACGACCATTTCACAGATTTTAGCGCCGCTCCAGCTTGCCAGAGCGGGTATGAACCGGTGCATTTCGCCGTAGAGCTTTGTTTGTTCGAGAACCTCCCGGCGGTACGCCTTGAGGGTACAGCCGAAGTCGTGCAGCGGAACGCCGGTGGTTTTTGCGATGAAGAAGTTGGCGCAAATCGAGGGGATAAGGCGGGTCAAGGCATTGTCATGTCTTTTTTTCCGCCAGCCGCTGACGACGTCGTAGCCCTCGTGGAGCTTTTCGACCATAGCCGGGATGTCGGCGGGGTCGTTCTGCAGGTCTGCGTCGAGGGCGACGATAATGTCGCCGCGGGCGTGGTCGAAGCCGGCGCTGAGAGCCGCCGTCTGGCCGAAGTTCCTGCTGAAGCGGATGATTCGAATTGCCGGGTCGGTTTCCTGCAGCCGTTTCAGTATGTTGACGCTGTCGTCGGTGCTGCCGTCGTCAACGAATATGGTTTCATAGTCGTGCTTGTTTTTCAGGGCCCCGATGATTTGCTCGTAAAGGGGCCTGACATTGTCCTGCTCATCGAGCAGTGGGACGACGACCGAGACTTCGGGGCGTTTTTCAGGCATAATCTGCTCCGCACAAATACGTTTGATAAAACCCGTAATATGCTACCAGTTATGATATCGGCTGTAAAGCTCCGAACGGCACAGCGGAAAACCGCAAAAAGCCGGTTTGTGCCTGAGCACGGAGGCGCGGGTTCTCTATGCAAAGTGGCGGCAATACGGAATCAGGGAAGCGACGGGATTTTTTGAAGATATATCTCGATACAGGGGATATGGTATTATGGATTCACGGCTGCCGATTAGACTGTCGAGGCAAAATGGTTATTTATGAGGGCGCAGCGCGCCCGCAATCAGCCGGTGGTGATTTTGACTAAGGCGAGGATTGCAAGCATAGCGAGGGCAAGCAGGGCGGCCCGTAGAATTCGCAGCATGCGGGTCCTCGGCTGGATTAGCCGCCAGACGGCGAGCCAAATCACAACGACAAGGCAAATCCGCAGTAAGAATGTCAATACGTCCTCTAACATAGCCGTATTATAACCTATATTAACATTGCTGGTCAAGCAAAAAATGCCCATTTTCACATTTATAGCAGGATGGGTTTGCGTAAGGGGGCATAGCCGCCGGGGTGTAAGTGGCCGGGGCGGGGTCGAGCAGGAGTGGTAAAGGGCGCTGACAGGGCGGCGGCTGACAAGCGGACTATGGCAATGGGGCGATAGATTTTCGGTCTGAGGGATTTCGGTGCCGGCTGCGGGGCGGCGAAACGCGGCAGTAATGTGGTATCAGCACTGATAACGGCATTTTTGGGATACCGATTGTTCTTTGGGCTGGTAAATCCGCGGCGGCTGTGGCGGGTGACACCGAATGGTTTTGGCAAAAACATTAAAGAAAGCAAAGGGGTAAGCCGAGAAGAATTGTCGTATGTTGGTAATTTCGGTACGTCTGTTTTGATGGTCTAGTTTAGGAGAATCGAAGATGCAGTTTCTGGAAGAAACAAAGAAATGGGTGGGGGAAATTACCGAGATAGCGTTGCTGCTGATTGCTCTCGGTGTTGCAGTTGAGATTCTGTTCGGCAGTAACGTTCCGTGGTTCGGCGGGATAGTCGGGAATCTGACGGTGCTGCTGGGTACGCTTGGCGATAACGGACTTGTTGGTCTGGTTGCGCTGGGTATAATTCTGTGGCTGTTCCGCAGGAAAAAGGTAATGACGTAAGCCGGCAGTTTTTGACCCTCAAAGGTATTTTCGGCTTAGAGTTTGGGGTCACATAGACCATCAGACGGTTTTGTCAGCCGAGGGGATGAGGGTCGGGATATTGCTCGGCATTGCCGGGTTGAGTGTGTATCTGTCGGCATCGTCGATCGTGTCGGCTTGATTAGCCAGCCCGGGTGTGAGTGCTTTTGTAAGAGAAAAGCCCTGTGTGTGTTGCACAGGGTTTTTTTATTAGTGGCGTGCGGTCCGGGCGGCAGGGCCGTCCGGAATGAGGAATGTGCCGGTCGTCATTTCCACCTTGCCCGGGGGCGGTTTTCTGGTATCCTCCTTGATTTGTAACTTCTGAAAGGTATTTTATGGAAGACTCGTCAGGCGGCTCGGCGGCAAAGGTAACGCACATAGCCCTGGAAGGCAGGGATGTTTATCTTGTCGGCACCGCCCACGTATCGAAGGACAGCGTCCTTGACGTCCGGCATACGATAGAGCGGGTTGAGCCGGATACGGTCTGTGTCGAGCTGTGCCGCTCGCGGTACGAGGCGCTGACGCGGCGTGACAACTGGCAAAAAATGGACATCTTCAAAATCGTTCGGCAGGGCAAATCGCTTTTGCTTTTGTCGCAGTTGATGCTGACGAGCTTCTATCGTCGATTAGGCGAGAAGTTAGGCGTTAAGCCGGGGGCGGAGATGTTGGAGGCGGTTCGGCTGGCTCAGCAGATGGCAGCCGAGCTGGTTCTGGCCGACAGGGACATTCAGATAACGCTCAAGCGAACATACGGTTACCTCGGGTTCTGGACAAAGCTGCGTCTGCTGTTCGGGCTTTCTGCGAGTATTTTTTCCGGCGAGGAGATTGACGAGGAAACGATAGAGAAACTGAAGGAGAAGGACCAGCTCGAGGCGGTGATGGCGGAGTTCACGGACAAGTTTCCCGAGATAAAGAAACGTCTCATCGATGAGCGTGACATTTACATAGCTCAGAAGATAAGGCGGGCGCGGGGAGAAAGAATAGTTGCAGTTGTCGGGGCCGGGCATATCGAGGGGATAAAGAGGCACATCGGGCGGGATGAGCCGATTGACTGGCTTCAGGAGCTGCCGCCGAGAACCGTCTGGCCTGTGGTGTTGAAGTGGGGCATCCCGGCGGCGATTATCGGGATATTCGTTCTGGGATTTTTCAGGCAGGGCTCCGGCCGGTCTGTTGAAAACATCTATATCTGGATTTTAGTCAACGGGCTGCTTTCAGCGGCTGGAGCGGCGGCGGCGCTGGGTCATCCGGTTACGATTTTGTCGGCGTTTTTGGCGGCGCCTCTGACGAGCTTAAATCCGTTGATGGCTGCGGGCTGGGTCGCCGGCCTGGTGCAGGCGTGGCTGCGCCGGCCCAGGGTCAGCGATATGGAGGATTTGCCGAACGCGATTAATACGGTCAAGGGATGGTGGACGAATCCGGTGACAAAGATACTACTGGTCGTTGCGCTGGCGAACCTGGGGTCTGTTGCCGGGACATGGATAGCAGGGACGTGGATTTTCACAAGGTCCGTCTAAGACCGTCCCCACGTCACTATATCGAGAGCATTCTACAAAGCGAAGAGATTTTGGTTTTCGTACGCCCGTGTTCTGTTTACAATGCTCGCAGCTCGTTACGTTAAAACGCAAAAAAAGTTATGGGATTGCATGTCGCGGACATCTGTGTTCTCGTACTGTACCTGGTTATCATCACCGCCATTGGTTTCTGGACGGCCAGGAAGATAAAGAGCAGCGCCGACCTTTTCATGCCGCGCAGGTTCGGCAAGGTGCTGATGATGTTCTTTTCCTTTGGCGCCGGCACGCACTCCGACCAGGCCGTCGGTGTCGCTGCGAAAAGCTTCACGAACGGACTATCGGGCATCTGGTATCAGTGGCTGTATCTTCCCATCACACCCTTCTACTGGCTCATCGCCTCCGTCTTAAGACGCTGCCGTGCCATTACGACGGCGGATATCTTCGAGGCAAGATTCAGCCGCAGCGTCTCTATACTCTACACAGTCGTCGGTGTCTTCAATCTTGTGGCCAGCATCGGTCTTATGCTCAAGGGCTCCGGCGCCGTCATCGCCGCGGCCACCGGCGGTCTGCTCCACCCAAACCTCGTTATTGCAATTATGACAGTGATGTTCGTTTTCTATGGTGCTGCCGGCGGTCTTGCCGCCGCCGTTATCACCGACTTTCTCCAGGGCATTCTGACCGTCGTCTTCTCGTTCCTTCTGCTGCCGCTGGTCCTCAACGCAGTGGGGGGTTTCGACGGCATAAGACAGGCCGCCGCCGACACAAAAATCCTCAGCATCGTTGAAGCCGCCGACATCGGCATCTTCTACATCGCAGTCCTCGCATTCAACGGCCTGGTCGGTATCGCGACCCAGCCGCATATCCTCGGCAACTGCGCCGCCGGTAAGACCGAACTCGACGGTCAGGTCGGTTTTATGGGGGGGATGCTCCTCAAACGCCTGTGCACCATTCCGTGGTGTCTTACCGGAGTTGCCGCGACAGTTTATTTTGCCGGCAGGGACATCGCACCCGACCACGTCTTCGGCGCTCTGGCCGGCGATTTTCTGCCCCACGTACTGCCCGGACTGCTGGGTGTCTTTATCGCGGCCCTGTTAGCATCGGTGATGAGCTCGTGCGACGCCTTTATGGTTTCCTGCTCGGCTCTTTTCACCGAAAATATCTACAGGCCTCTTGTTCCGGACAAGCCCCCTCGTCATTATGTCTTTATCGGTCGCATCGCCTCCGTCGCCTTCGTTGCCGGCGGTGTCTTCTTTGCTTACCGGCTTTCGGATGTCGTCCAGGGCCTCGAAATCTTCTGGAAAATCCCGCCGCTCATCGGTATCGCCTTCTGGCTTGGGCTGCTCTGGCGGCGTACGACAGCGGCAGGCGCCTGGGCCGCAACGCTCACGGCGGTCGCCGTGTGGTGGCTCACCGCTCAGGCCTTCTTTATCGAGCTGCTGCAAAATCTCTCCGCCAGCGAGTCGCTCCGTCTGGTCGTAGTAAAAAACGACACCGCCGCGATGTACCTGCCCTGGCAAATGGTTTTCTATCTTGCCACGGGGACTCTGGCGGGCATCATTGTAAGTCTGCTCACTAAGCCCGTCGTCGCTGAAAAGCTCGACAGGTTCTACGCACTCATCCGCACCCCGGTCAGAGCCGGCGAGAAAATCCCCGCACCCTGCACGCTGCCCGCCGACGCCGTCGTCGGCCGCAGGCGAAACCTGCTACCAAGCAGGAACATCGAGCTGCCTGTGCCGTCGTTGAGGTCGGTAACGGGCTTTCTCGTCGGGCTGGCCTTAGCCGCTGTATTGATTCTTTCTGTCTATTTGATTATAAGGTTATAGATTGTGGAAAAACTCATTTACAAAGGCAGAGCCGAATTAGGTGCAGCCGCCGCTAAATTCGCTGCTGAACAAATCACCGGTGCAATCCAGAGCAAAGGTCAGGCCAATATCACGCTCGCGACCGGCGCCAGCCAGTTCGAGGTTCTCACCGAACTTCTCGCCGCCGAAGGTATCGACTGGTCCAAAGTCAGTATGTTTCATCTCGACGAATATATCGGTCTCGGCCCCGACCATCCGGCCAGCTTTAGAAAATACCTCAAGGAGCGTTTTGTTGATAAAGCAGGAGGGCTAAAGGCCGTCCATTTCGTTGACGGTGACGCACCCAGCCCTGAGCAGGAATGTGAAAGGTTGGGCGAGCTGATAAGCCGAGGCCCGATTGACGTCACCTTAGCCGGAATAGGCGAAAACGGCCATCTCGCATTTAACGACCCGCCGGCCGACTTCGATATTCAACAGCCGTATATTGTTGTCACTCTTGACGAGAAATGCCGCCGACAGCAGTTAGGCGAGGGCTGGTTTGAAAAGATCGAGGATGTCCCCGCCCGCGCGATATCGATGAGCATCAGGCAGATATTAAAAAGCGAATTGCTTATTGTCTCGGTGCCGGACTTGCGTAAGGCGTCGGCGGTTAAGGCGGCGTTGGAAGGGCCGGTGACGCCCAAGTGCCCGGCGTCGATACTGCAGGAGCATCCGAACTGTAAGCTGCTTCTGGATGAACAGGCGGCGTCACTTCTTTCGGCGAGATGAAGATTATGAAGGTTCCGGGATTAGTGGATTTGCAGGTGAACGGGTACAGGGGTGTGGACTTTTTCAGCCCGGCCCTGACGGAGGATTCCTTTGCCGGCGCCTGCCGACAGATGTTGAAAGAAGGTGCGAGCGCATTTTTGCCGACGATAATCACCAGCGGCGGCGACGTATATGAGCACAATCTGCCGATTATGGCAAAGGTGATACACAGTGATGAGTTCCGAGGTCGAGTCCTCGGCATTCACCTTGAAGGGCCTTTTATCTCGGCTGCTGAAGGCGCGAGAGGCGCGCACAATGCACAATGGGTCAGAAAGCCCGACCTTGCATATTTGAAGCGTCTGCTCGATTTGGCCGGGCACAGAGTAAAACTGATTACGATAGCGGCTGAGCTTGACGGCGCCGATGAGTTGACACAGTTCGCAGCCGAACAGGGTATCGCGGTATCGTTAGGACATCAGACGGCTGGCGTTGAGGATTTGCAGCGGCTGGCCAAATCCGGCGCCCGGGCGCTTACCCATCTGGGAAATGGTATCCCTCTTACCGTGCCGCGACACGACAATCCCATCTTTGCCGGCCTCGGTGTCGATGAGCTCTCGGCAATGATAATAACCGACGGTCACCACCTGCCGGCGGGCCTGATAAAGACTATCGTCAGGACAAAAGGGGCGGACAAGTGCATTGTCACCAGCGACGCGACGGCCCTGAGCAGGATGGGGCCGGGAAAATATGATAGCGCGGGGAATAAAGTCGTTCTCGATGAGAGCGGGCGCATATACAATCCGGAAACAGGTTATCTGGTTGGGTCGTCGGCGACAATGCTCGACTGTATGAACCACCTTGTCTCGCTGAATCTGCTAAAAGCAGATGAGCTTGTGGCGGTTGGTTTCTATAATCCGCTTCGGCTCATCGGGCTGACCGAGGAGTTACTTGCGGCGGCCAAGCCGTTGCATTATGATGAAAGCAGACGATTGTTTCATTTTGAATAGCAGGTTTGCTTAAAGGGCTGTGTGTTATGAATCGTCCGCGCTTGGTACAAAGCAGCGCATGGCAAAAATTCTCAGCGAAGCCCTGTCAAAACTGGACCGCTAAATGAGCTTGCCGCCTCAATCCTCCTACGAACACTAAATCCCGGCAAGCCAGTAGCTGCAGAGAATCTTCAAATCCTCTTCGTCGATAATGCCGGACTCATTGAGGTCGCGCCCGCTGCAATACCCGTTCGTCTCATTGCAGTCACTCGCTAACCATTGCGGCGCGAAGTACGAGTAATCAACAAAGTTCACCCCATCCGGACAGACAAAGTCCGCAGCAGGTATCGACCAGAGATGCCGCGGATAATTCGTACCCTCACATATCGCCCACACATCATTAAAATCCCAACCCGCTTCCGTGAAGGTGCTCTTCGTCTGCATCTCCGCCGTCGGCAACCCAACCACATTCGGGTCACTTCCAGTCCCAATCCCATTCATACCTGGATTAATATTACTATCCCAAAAATCGCTTTTATATGAAATGCTCGCATTATATCCGACAAAAGCTCCTACATACGTGTTGCCAGTAACAGATCCCACTGCATAACAGTTTGAAATTACACCACCGCCGCTACCCACAAAGCCCCCAACCATTTGATCGGATTCAACATCTCCAACAGCATAACAATCATGTATGACAGCTGAGTGATGGTTCGAGCCAACACAGCCCCCAGCTCCATAAGACGTGCCTGCTACAAATCCTGACGAGAAGCAATTGCTTATTGTTCCACTGTTATAGCCAACAATTCCACCCACATCATCGGCTCCCGAAATATCACCAGTTGCATAGCAGTTTGTTATTGTGCCATTATTCTGACCTGTTATTCCCCCTCCCTTGCCGATTACATTAATAATGCAGGACGATTTGCATCCTCGTACTTGGTCATATGTCTGTCCAGATATACCTCCAACATAATATTCGCCAATGACAGTTCCGGAGGCACTACAGTTAATTATTTCAGCGGAGCCTTCACCATGTATAACGGCTATTCGATTTCCAGCGGGCACATTGACGTATGCGTTCTCAACATTCAGATTTTTAATGACCGCACCTGATTCAGTATATCCAAAAAGAGCCCTTGCCCTCTGCAAATCTGTCAAAGTCAATGTAAAATTACTAACCGTATGATTATTTCCATCAAAGACACCATAAAAGCCATTTAGGCTGTCCCCCATGATATTAAACTGCCCTCCTGTATATGCTGCAAGATTAACATCGTTAACCATCACGAAGCACTTGTTGAAATCCTCGACGTGGTTGCCGATGTCGTTCAAATCGCACGATGTTCGAATCAGATAGGGGCTGTCCTCCGTCCCCAGCCCGCCGGCGTACTTCTCCCAGGTCAATTGCGGATACCACTCGCCTTCGCATATCTTCCAAACATCATTGAAGTCCCAGCCCGCATCGGTGAAGGTACTTTCGGTCTGCATCTCAGCGGTAGTTTTGCCCGCAAACAACCCGGGGTAGTTGCCGACGCCATTGATGTCGGGATTGATTTCAGCGTCCCAGAAACACTCCACTATCAAATCGCTGAAATCAATAAGCCCTGCCAATCCCCCTGTAAGAAAATTTCCACAGACCGGACCAGCCGCATAGCAGTTCACAATATCGCCGTCATCGAAGCCCGCAATACCGCCTACGATGCTATTGCCATAAACCTCACTCATCGCATAGCAATCCGTGATGTCGGTACCGGAACTAAACCCCACGAGCCCTCCGACACCA
>CAYMYK010000047.1:15981-17029 GCA_964394625.1 uncultured Pirellulales bacterium | reverse complement strand
ATAGAAAAAGGAGCTTAACAAAGAGTTTGTGCAGGTCAATTACGATGATTTTCAGCTTCCGACTTTGGGGTAATTGGCAGAGCAGATTGAAAAATACGTGCAGATGGCGGTCGGTGCAAATCTGCGAAAAAACGTCGATTGAGTGATAAGAGCATAAGTGCATAAGGCAAAAGACAAGGTTGGAGGGGTACATTGGCAATAGACATCAACGAAACTAAAGGGGGAGTTGTTTTCACCGTGAAGGTTGTGCCGGGTTCGAGCAGGACGGTGATTGCAGGCGTGCTGGGTGGGATGCTGAAGGTGAAAGTTGCGGCGCCGCCGGAGAAGGGAAAGGCAAACAAAGCGCTTATTGATTTTCTTGCCGGGAAACTTGGGGTAAAAAAACGAGCAGTAAAAATAGTAACCGGTCGGACAAATGCGGTCAAGACCGTGGAGGTGGCCGGCTGTACGGCGGAGCTGGTGAGAAAAAAACTGCTGTAGCAGTTCGACGGGCAATTGTGTTTCACCGTCAAAGTTGTCGTGGTGACGGCAGGCAACGGCTTATTCATTTGCAAAACGGGGGACAATCGGCTACCTTCTGCCGGTTCGGACGTTTTTTCAAAAAGAGTCGATTGATGGGTGACAAGTCAAACCTTGCGACAGGAAGCGCGGCTGTCGATGAGACTTCGCTGCGGTATATGCTGAGATTGGCGGCGCCGATGATAGTGACGACGGTGTCGTTTACCGTGATGCAGCTTGTTGACCGGCTGATGGTGTCGCGATTAGGGACGGCTGCTCTGGCGGCGATTCTGCCGGCGGGGTTCGTGAGTTTCATTCCGGGGGCGTTTATCTTAGGCGTATTTGTGAGCGTGGCGACGTTTGCGAGCCAGAGCTTAGGCAGAAGAGAGAAGGCGAACTGTTCGAGCTACTGCTGGCAGGCGATTTACATGGGGTGTGTATATGCGGCGGTTGTTCTGGCGGTTGGTTGGCCTTTGGCGCCTGCAATATTTGAGGCGATGGGACATGAGCCGGATGTTGCAGCATTAGAGGTGGTCTATTTTCGGATAAT
>CAYMYK010000047.1:0-15971 GCA_964394625.1 uncultured Pirellulales bacterium | reverse complement strand
TGTTACGGTGATATTTGCCTGGGCGAGCAGCGAGTTCTTTATGGGGATTCACCGGCCCATTATAAACATGTATGCAGCGCTTTGTGCACAGGTTACAAACGTTGCGGCGAATTACGTGTTGATTTTCGGCAAGCTCGGCTTTCCTGCGATGGGTATAGCGGGCGCCGGCTGGGGGACAGTTATCGGGATAATAGTCGGCAGTTTGATAAGAATGGCGGTATTCCTTCAGGGCGATGTAGCGAGGCAGTTCAAGAGCAGGGATACGCTGAGAATAGACCTTGCCAAGATGGCGGATTTGATGAAAGTGGGCGTGCCGGCGGGACTTGAGCTTATGCTGAACGTGGCGATATGGGGGGCGGTATTGTTCTGGTTGGTTGGCGGGTTCGGCAAGGCGGCGCAGGCGGCGACGAGCGCGGTACTTGCGTGCACAAATGTGTCGATAATGCCGATTGTCGGTGTCAGGATTGCGCTGACGGCGGCGGTGGGCAAATCGATTGGGGCGGGCAGAATCGCCACGGCCGTTAAGCAGACGTCAACGAGCATGCGGATTGCAATTGTCTATGCTGCGGTGGTGGGATTGTGCTTTTTGGTATTCAGAGAGCAGCTTATGCGGGTGTGGTCTTCTGACGATAAAGTAATACAGACAGGAGCGAAGATTTTGATATTGGCGGCAATTTATCAGATGTTTCACGCGGTGCGTACGATTTACAGCGGTGTACTGCGCGGGGCGGGCGATACGCTGTGGCTTGCAATGACCTCAGCGATAGGAGCGGTGGTAATACTGGGCGTGGGCGGCTTTTCGGTAGTGAAACTGGCAGCCGGGCTTGGCTCGGCGGGGCCGTGGATGGCGGGGATTGCAAGCGTGGCGGTGATGGCAGTGGCGAATTATCTGCGATTCAGGACCAACAAATGGAAACAGATAGACCTGTTTAGGCGTAGAGCTATCGGCATTGTGGTTGAAAACGGAGCAGCGGCGGAAGAGTTTTGAGTTATGAGAAAAGACCTGCTGACAGTTTTGTTTTTGTCGCTGATTTCGGCGGTTCAATGCCGGGGGCAGGAGCCGCTTGCAAATGAGGGTCTGGCCGGGCTTTACGTGCGGTCGATAGAGCAGGTTCTTCGATTGGAGCCGGATGAGATTGATATAGGCACGGCGGCGCTAATCGTTTCGGAGCAGTGGAGCGACATGGTTGCGGGCAGACGGTATCAGGCGCGACTTGACGATATGGCCTTAGAGGTTCGCAGCCGGGTTGAAAAGAAAGGGATAAAGGCGAGGTACAAAATTGCAGGCGAAATAAACGAATATCTGTTCGACGAGCTTGGATTCAAAGCGGTCAAAGAGGCGGACGACCCCAACGATTTATTTCTGCATTCGGTGATGGACCGCAGGCGGGGCTATTGCCTGAGCTTGTCGATTCTGTACTTAGCGATAGGCGAGCGGCTGGGACTTCCGTTATACGGCGTGGTTGTGCCGGGGCATTTCTTTGTAAGGTACGACGATGGGCGGGTGCGTTTCAATATCGAGACGACAAGCAAAGGAGGTACGGCTTCGGACGAGCACTATATCGAGAGATTCAAGGCGCCCCGGAACGCCGAGAGCGGGATTTATATGACCAACCTCGACAAGCTTCAGTCATTAGGGTGCTTCTTTAACAATCTCGGGAACGTCTATCGGGACATCGGCGATAGCGAGATGGCGCGGCGGGCGCTGGAGCGGGCGGTGCAGATAAATCCTTCGCTGGCGGAGTCGCTGCTGAATCTCGGCAACACATATTTAGAGAAGGGCCGGGTCGATGATGCGATATATCGGTATCGGGCGGCAATCAGAATCAATTCAGCGGATGCGAAGGTGCACTGCAATCTGGGAAACGCATACGTAGAGAAGAATTGGGTCAGTGACGCAATTGCAGAGTACACCCAGGCGATGCGGCTCGAGCCGAACTTTGTGGATGCCTACAGGAACATAGCGATAGCTTACAGTAAACAGGGGCTTTACGGGGATGCGAAAGCGGCACTGCAGGGGGCGATTGAGCGGCAGCCGGGCAACGGAGTGCTTTACAGCGCGCTCGGTGACGTTTACGGCCAGTCGGGAGAGTGTGAAAAGGCGGTATCGCTATACAAAAGAGCGCTGAGATCAAAGAGTAATTTGGCCGAGGCATACCGGGGATTAGGGCTCTGCTATAACAAGTCAGGCAGCTCACAGGCGGGTATTGAGGCATACAAGAAGGCGCTGAGAATAAAGCCGAAGATGACTGAAGCGCTGGTCGGCCTCGGCAACATTTATTTTGCAAAGCAGCAGTATAACAAAGCCCTGGAATACTACGAAAAAGCTGCGGAGCTAAAAAGCAGGGATGCAGCGATTCAGTACAATATCGGTGCGGCATATTTGAATACGGGCAAATACGACAAGGCCGTGAGTGCATATAACAGGGCAATCGGTATTGAGCCGAAGATGGGCGATGCGTATCTCGGTCTTGCGTATGCGTATTACAACCTGAAGCAATTCGAGCAGGCACGGGAGAATGTGGAAAAGGCTGGGGCGCTGGGGGTCAAGGCGGACGAAAAGCTTATCGAGGCGATTAAGGCGAGCCACTGAGGTATTGGTAGGGCAAATGGGCTGTTTGCTTTATCAGAGGGCTCCTGCGACGGCGACGCTGCCGGAGGGATTTTCTCTGCAAAGGCACATTCGCATACAATTTTCGTGCTTATCTGAAGTTGGGACAGGCAAGTGCAAATTTTCTGCAATTGTTTTGACATATTGAGCCATACCGGTTAATGGTGCTGCAATGGCGGTAATGCTCACGGTTGAACGGATAGAAAATGCGGAAAAGGGATTCATCTCGCAGCGGTCTGTATATATTCACAAGAGAAGGTATGTTTGTTTATCGCTAACGAAGATTTTTTTTCAGAAGGGGGTAAAGCGATGGGTTTTTTAAGAAGGATTATGTTGTGCTGTGTGGTGGTGATTGTGAGTGCCGGCTTTGCAGGGTGCGGCAAGAAAGCCGACGAGAATAAGCCGATGGCGGAGGTCAAGGCCGAGGCCGAGAAGATGAACGTCGAGCAGCTAAGCTCGATGGCGATGCAATACAAAGAAGCCATCACGGCCAAGAAGGCGGAAATCACGAAGGTAACAGCCCGGTTGAAAGAAATCCCGATTACCGAGCAATTAGGCACAGAGGCAAAAAATATCAAGGCGGATATTGATAATCTGAATAAGTCAATATCGGCGCTGAGCGAGCGCTTCAAAGTGTATTACAACCAGTTGAAGGAGAAGGAGGCAGATTTATCGGGGCTGGAGCTGTAGTTTTACAGCCGGGAACTTTTTTAACGGGCGGTTATTGAGTTTTCGTTTCTGCAGATGCCGGGGGTGCAGGAAGATAGTGCGGTTTCTGCGGCAAGGCAAAATAAAGCTTAAACGCGACATTGGAAAGGGCAGTGAAATGGCGGGAAAAATAATGGGTTTATGCTGGTGGGCTTTTGGGTGGATTACATTCGGCAGCATCGGCAATGCGGCAGCACAGCAGGCGGGTTCGGCAGAGGCGGCGACGGGTACGGGCATCGACCTGGCAACCGTTCGCAGCACGCTTGACAGCGTTAAGGAGTTTTTGGCAACGAAGGGAGTGGATTACGGGCTGAAGATTCTTGCGGCTCTTGTCATTTTCTTTGTGGGAAAATGGCTTGCCTCGCTGGTCGCAAACCTGATTGGTAAAACCATGACCAAGGCCAATGTAGAGCCGATCTTAGCGAAGTTTGTGAAAAATTTATGCCACGTAGGCCTGCTGGTATTTGTCGTAATAGCAGCTATATCGGCGCTGGGGATTGAGACGATGCAATTCGTAGCAGTGCTTGGTGCGGCAGGTCTTGCAGTCGGCCTGGCCTTGCAGGGGTCTTTGGCGAATTTCGCCTCGGGAGTTCTTTTGGTGATATTCAAGCCTTTCAAGGTCGGCGACTTCGTCGAGCTGGCGGGCAACAAGGGTACTGTTAAAGAGGTTCAGATATTTAATACCGTGCTGAACGCGCCGGACAATGTTCGGGTAATTGTCCCCAACGCCCAGGTCACGGGCAGCGGGATAATGAACTACACCGTCAACGGGACCAGACGAGTTGACCTGGTAATCGGGGTTTCTTATGAAGATGACATTAAAAAAGCCAAAGAAGTAATCGAGAAGGTTTTAGCCGGCGACGAGCGGGTGTTGCAGGAGCCGGCTGCGACGGTTGCGGTATTAGAGCTTGCCGACAGCAGCGTCAATTTCGTGGTTCGACCGTGGGTCAAGGCGGCGGATTACTGGAATGTATATTTCGATGTTACAGGTAAGGTGAAACTGGCGCTCGAGAAGAACGGCCTGACTATACCGTTCCCGCAGCACGATGTTCATATGAAGAAGGAAGCGGGTTAAATAAAACCATTTTCGGTAAGGCATGGGTATTACAGCGATTTAATGACTGGAGGTAATTATGCAAAAGAACATTATCTTAGCAATTCTGTGTTTTGTGGTATTGGCGCCGTCGGTCTTTGCCGATGAGGTTTATCTTGTCAACGGAGACCGCCTGACGGGCACAATCAAGCATTTAACGGATGGCAAGATGGTGTTTGAGTCGGCGTTGGCAGGGACGATAACCGTGGATTTGGCTAATATAGCCGGCTTTCAAACAGATGAGCCGATTGAGGTTCATCTTCAGGACGGCACGGTGGTTAAGCAGCGAGTCGAGAAAGCGGCTGAAGGCAGATTCGCACTGGCAGAAAAGGGCACACTGAAGGCGCAGGATATTGATGTCGCTGAAATAACAGCGATTAACCCGCCGCCCAAACCTGTACCCACGTGGCACGGTGATATTACGGCAGGTATGACGAGCACGCACGGCAATACCGTTACAGAAACTGTAAACCTGAGTGTAAGTCTGAAAAAGCGAACTGAGAAGGACCGGACTCTTCTGACAGCCGACTATATACGCGGCGAACAGGAAGACCCGGATACCGGCGAAAAGGTTAAGACCCAGGATGAATGGCGGATGCGGGGCAAGTACGATTATTTCTTCACAAAGAAGATGTTTGGATATCTTGACGGCAGATATGAAAAGGACAGCATAGCGGAACTTGACCGACGCGTGATTTTAGGCGCCGGTGCCGGTTATCAGTGGGTGGAATCGGATGATTTTAACTTCTCGACAGAGGCAGGTCTTGCTTCGTTTTACGAACGATACGAAGACCAGACCGACAGCAGCAGCCACCTCTCGGCACAGTTGGGATACCATCTGGATAAGAAGCTCAATAACAAGCTGGCATTCATAAACGACCTGACGTATTATCCGAGCTTAGAGAAGGCCTCCGATTATTTCCTGACGACAACGGCTGAGCTTCGGGCCTCGATTACCGAAAAAATGTTTGCAAGTTTCAAGGTGGTCTTCGATTATGATGCAACGCCCGCCGAGAACGCCGGCAGTACTGATACAAAATACATTGTGGGCGTCGGCTGGAGCTTCTAAGTCAGCGGCGTATGTTTTAGGCATAGAAGAAAAGGAAATTTGAGGCCGACGTTTATGTCAGGCGGATTGGCGAATTTGAGAAAGGAGTCACGAATGTCGAGATGCAGGATTATTTTGCCTTTGGTGTTGGCGGCGGTGCTGTCGGCAGGTGCGACAGGTTCCGAGCAGGAGAATCAGGCTCAGGAGCCGCCGGAGCTTATTGCCGGTCCTGGGGTGGTGGTGACAACCAAACCCTACAAAGGTACCGATTCGAAGGTTTATCCTATACCGATTATTACGTACACCAACGGCAGGTTCTTCATTCGCGGCGCTATGGCGGGGTATCGACTGCTGGCGGACGATAGCTGGGCGCTTGATGCGACGGGCCAATGGCGGTTCGA
The DNA here is from genome assembly GCA_964394625.1 of uncultured Pirellulales bacterium. GTDB lineage: Bacteria > Planctomycetota > Phycisphaerae > Sedimentisphaerales > Anaerobacaceae > JAUVYV01. The sequence goes on along the minus strand of CAYMYK010000047.1, from coordinate 10,110 downwards.
CGGCTATGAGCCGGACGACAGTGACGACCTCGATGGTATGCATGAGCGGCACATGACGGTGGATGCAGGGGCGGCGCTTTCGCTGTTCGGCGACTGGGGGACGGCTAAGCTCAGCTTTCTTAATGATATTCTCAGCCAACACGATGGGCAGGAACTGCGTCTCACATATTCGAAAACATTTGAGGGGGATAAAATAAGCACAACGCCGTTTGTGGGATTGTCGTGGCTGAGCGGTGACCTTATCGATTACTATTACGGGGTGCGCAGCGACGAGGCTCAGGCGGGCAGGGCCGCTTACAACGCCGGTGACGGTGTCAACTGGTTGGCAGGTGTGGCCACTAACTACCAGCTCGACGAGCAGTGGAGCCTGTTCGGCAGTATCAGCTACGAATGGCTTAATAGCGAAATCACCGACAGTCCCATCGTCGATGACGACTATAAGATTTCAATTTTGGCCGGTGCGATGTATAAGTTCTGAGTAAGGACGTGTGAGCGGATTGACAGGGATAATATAGAAGGGAGACGATTGTGGGTTTGGCTGAGTATTTTGAGAAAACAGAGGGTATGGGTGTACTGGCTACGAGCGATGCCGAGGGCAACGTCGATTTGGCAATATATGCCAGGCCATACGTAATTGATGAAGAAACAATTGGCTTTAGTATGGCGGAGCGGCTGAGCTTGTTGAACCTCGAATCGAATCCGAAGGCGGCATATATGTTCGTAGAAAAGGGGCAAGGGTACAGGGGCACGAGATTATACCTTGTAAAACTTGGTGAGGAAACGGGTTCTGAGCGAGTCGAAGAAATAAAGAAGCAACACGGGAGGAAAAGCCACGTATCGAAAGACGTAGCTAAACACTTTGTATATTTCAAGATAAACAGGATTAGGCCGCTGGCTGGAAACGAGCGGTAGAAATGGAGCAGGTTAAGGTTTATTGGAGATATAGGAAATGAAAGCTGTGAAGAAAATTGCAATTTCGGTCATTTTAGGACTGGTCGGGCTGGTGGTGGTTCTGGTCGTCGCTTTCTATCTGTTCGGGGAAGGTGCTATCAAGAGCGCGGTTGAGACGGCGGCGAGCAAGGCGCTCGGAGTAGCTGTTACCATAGAGGATGTTGACCTTTCCATATTGCGGGGCAGGGTAGGCATCGAGGGGCTGGTTGTCAAAAATCCCGGGGGCTATGCAAATGAGAATTTGCTGGAATTAGGCGAGGGCCTGGTGGCAGTTAATGTCGGCTCGCTGCTCGGCGACACCGTGAAAATCAGGGAGATAAAATTAGACGGCGCCAAGCTGACGATGGAGCAGAAGGGCCTGAGCAACAACCTGAAGGAGATAATAGACCGTCTGCCAAAGGGCAGCAAGGCCGACGAGCAGCCGGCCGGCAAGAAGCTCCACATAGACAAGCTCGAAATTGCCAATACGAATGTCAGGGTCAAGCTGCTTCCTGTGCCGGGCAAGGTTGATACGGTAAGTTTAAATCTCGACCCGATTGTTATGGAGAACCTTGGCAGCGAAAGCAAGCTCGACATAGGCAAACTCACCGCCAAGGTTCTTGGTGCAATCGCCGCAGGTGTGGCCAAACAGGGGGCGGGGCTGCTGCCGGACGATATGGTAAAAGGTATAGGTTCAGCAGTGGGGCTGACAATAGATATAGGCAAAGCCGCGACAAAAGAAGGCCAAAAGGTGCTGGAGACGGGCGCCGATGCCGGCAAAGAAGTTTTAGGCGGCCTCAAAGACCTGTTAGGCGGTAAGAAAAAAGAAGAATAAGCCCGTGTCCGGTTCTTATCGTCAATATTTACCCGGTCGGCTTCTCAGATGTTCTTCAGCAGCAGATTAGCATCTGAGTTCTCGACTGCCCGGGCAAATTGGGCGAGGGAATGTTCGAGCTTTTTCAACTGCTCTGATTTAGCGACGGGGATGTCGGCGCTGCCGTGCTTTTCGAGCGCATCCACGACATATTTGACGGTGAGCAGGTTAGTATCAACAGCCGGCTGGTAGGCGGTTTCTCTTTCCTGAGCGGTCCCGACCTCAGAAATCACACCTGCTTCAGTTAGTTCATATAGTATTTCGCGCACCAACCGGATAGGAATTTCGAGCTCGTGAGAGATTTGGGCGGCGGTGCTCGGCTCGGTGGCTTTTGAAAAATTGCCGACCAGTCGTTGTACAATCAGCAGCGCCAGCAGCTTCTTGAACGAGTAGCTGACGGACAGGCAGTCGGGCTCGAATTCATAGGTTTCGACATTCTGGTGTGCAAAAGAGACTTCCGCCCCAAAGAGGACTACGAGCCAGCTAATCTGAAGCCAGAGCAGAAAGAGGGGCAGGGCGGCAAAGCTGCCGTAGATAGCGCCGTATTTTGCCGCTCCTATCTGAAAATTGATGTAGGCCCACTGCACGAGCTGGAAGATGGTTCCCCCGACAATTCCGGCTATGAGCCCGGACCGGAACCGGACTTTTGTATTCGGGATGAAGATGAAGATGAAAGTGAAGGCAATCCAGAGGGTGCAATACGGCAAAAGTTTGAGCAGCAGCGTTACAACCGGTGCAAAAATTCCAAGAATGGATATTTTCTGCATCAAGAGCTGTACCTGGCTGCTGACGAAGACGGTGGTGCTGCCGGACATAACCAGCAGGATGGGGCAGATGAGCATTGTGGACAGATAGTCGCTGAACTTTCGACCGAGAGACCTCGGTTTTTTAACGCCCCAGATTTCGTTGAAGGAGCTCTCGATATTGCCGAGCAGTTTAATAATGGTCCAGAAGAGAAAGGCGACGCCGATGCCGGCAATCAGGCCGCCGCTTGTCTGCTCGAGCAGGGACTTTGCAAAAGCGATGATTTTGCCGGCTATTTCTTCCTGGCCTTGCATTTTTGCGACGATTTGCGCCTCGACCCTATCCTGAAGGCCGAAGCCCTTGGCAATGCCGAACATTACCGCAATTACCGGCACAACCAACAGCAGCGAGAAGAAGGTCAGGGCCGAGGCCCTGAATTTGCACTTGTCCTCGTCGAAGCCGCGGACGGCTAAGATGATAATTCTGAGCTGCCTGATAAGGAACGATTTCCTTGAAGAATAGTCCTTCAGGCGCATCCGCCAGATATCAGTTCTTATGAAATTGACGATTCTCGATAGCATAGTTAAGCACCGTTATTCTCAGGTTTAGCTGCGGGTTCGGCACCGAAACAAACGGCAGTTGAGTATATACGAACCGGCGGCTGTTTTCAATAGTTAGCGAAATTTCCGGCAATGCCCGGTAATTATCGGATTTTTCCCTTGATTTTGAGCACAGGGCCGATAAAATCGCAGTCGTTGTGATGTTTGAGAAATGAAAAAAGGAGGAGCAAACAATGGTTTATGTATGGAGGCGATTAAGGAGGCGATGTACGTCCTGCGGACAAACGCTTAATACCAGGGGAAGTCCGTCACAGCGTGTTTCACAAATCAACGACAGGGCAAGTCGTCTTACCGAGGAATTAGGGCGCAGGCCTCTTGCCCAGACCTGTCCCCAATGCCACCAGATTGTTTTCGAGGGTGAGCCGGGTTTTGTTCAGCGTTACCTGCTGGTTGATATCGTATAGCGCTTATATTTCAGCAGAACCTCCCCCGGAAGTGCCCATCCGAAGAGCAGGACGAAATGGATTAGTCTGTGTTCATAACGCCGCCGTGGATTTTGTTTACGGAGCTTCGTTGTGAGGTCAATCAGGGCAATAATGGTGATAGCCGCTTTTGTTGCGCTAAGGGGTGCGCCTTCGTGCAGCAGCATGGGTAAGCCGGTCGGTGATTTGGCTGTCAAACGGGAGGATGACAATGCTCTTTCGGCTTACTACGGATTTACCGATATGGAGATGGTCAAGTTAGACTGGGGCATACGGAATCTCTGCGTGGCTGATTTCGACGGTGACGGCCTCAACGATATTGCGGTAGCAAACAACAGAAAAGCGGCAATAGTGCTGCTTATCCAAAAGCAGAGTATCGAGGCAGGCGAGCCGGAGGTGGCGGTTGACGCCAATGACGTTGACATAAATGCTCTTGGTACACCGACGCGGTTCGACAAACAGCCCGTGCCGGTTTCGCAAAGAATATACAGTCTCGTCTGTGGGGATTTGAATTCGGATGGGCTGACGGACCTTGCGTTTTACGGCGAACCGAGGGGTCTTTACATACTGCTGCAAAGGCCGCGCACGGCGGAGCAGAGACGTGCCAGGACCCTTAAATGGCGCACGCGGAAGAAGATAACGATAGACGACGGGATACAAAGTTCCGCCGCGCTGGCCTGTGCCGACCTCAACGGAGACGGCGCCGAGGATTTGGTCTGCGCCGGCAACGACGGGGTGTATATCATTCTGCAGCGAAAGGACGGCTCGCTGGCAGAGCCGGTCAAGTATGCTCTTCGCCCTCGACCCGTGTCGGTAGAGGTCGGCGACCTCAACGGCGACGGCCGCAACGACCTTGTTCTTGTAACGCAAGGCGACGACAAGCCGCTCGATGTTCGTTTCGGGCTTGCCAACAAACAGTTGGGCCCTCACGTACATTTCTTCATTGAGAAACCGATGGCGTTCGAGCTTGCGAATGTGGACGGTATCGGCGGCGATGAGGTGCTGACGGTTGATGCGGTGAGCAAACGGCTGATATGCTACAAGCTTACGGGCCGGCAGGCGGAAGATGCGGACTGGCCGAAGCTGTTCTACCCGCTTGCATACGGCGAGGCAAGCGAACGGCGCGACCTGGCCGTGGGAGATTTTGACGGAGACGGCCTGACGGACGTCGTGATAAGCGACCCGGGCGGCGCCGAAGTTATGTTTTACAGGCAGCTCGCACGATTAGGGTTGGCCGAGCCGGTGAGGTTTCCGGCATTTGCAGACGTCAAGAGCTTATCAGCGGCGGATATCGACGGCGACGGCAGAAGCGAATTGGGGATTCTAAGCGTCAAGGAAAAGATAATCGGTATCAGCAGGTTTGAAAACAACCGGCTGGTTTTTCCTAAGCCGGTTGCGCTGAGCGGCGAACCGTTGGCGATGCAGTTTTGCGATATCGACGGCGACGGGGACGTGGACTGTGTTTATGCAGCCAAGGCCGCCGGCAACAAGAGGTATTTTGACGTGGTTTATTCGGTGCCGGCAGCGGCGGAAGGGCCGGCCGAGCCAAACGCGCAGCGGCAGGAGACGCCGGGCCGGGTCGAGCTTGGCAAACTGGCTTCCAACCCCGCAGCCCTGCGGGTCATCGACGTTGACCAGGACGGGCTGAAGGACGTTCTGATTTTTGTCAAATATGAGATGCCGATACTGATTCGACAGGTTGAGCCGAGGAAATTCGAGCTCTTCGATTCGCCGCGGGCGCAGATGAGCCTGATAAAGGACGCCAGCCCGCGGGCGGTTACCACCGCGAATGTGGACGGCAAAGAAGGCGAGGAGCTTTTGGTGGCGCAGGGCAATTTTGCAAGGAGTTTGGTGCTGTCGAAAGGCCGCAAATGGACCGTCATTGACCAGTACAACGCCAGGAGTACGGAGAACAGGGTCTCGGCGGTCGGCGTTTTCGATATCGATTCATCGGCTGCGCCAAGTGCGCCCGAGATACTGCTGCTGGACGGTCAAAAGGGGCAATTACAGATACTAAAAGCCGCTGACGACAAGACGTACCGTTTTGCGAAAGAGCTGGATGTCGGCCGGTGGAACGCCGCAAGCGGCGTGAAGATGCTTTATGAGCCGCTGACGGGCGGGGTCGTCAGCAGCATAGTGCTGTTCGACGGCGAGAAGTTTGCGCTTATCACGCCGCCTGCCGGCGGCGGGGGGCAGGAACGACTCGAGCAGCAGTTCAGTTACGAGACGAAGATAAAGGACGGCAGTTACGGCAATCTCTCAGCCGGCGACATAAACTCGGACGGCCTGGTCGATATAATTATGGTCGAGTATAACCGCAACAATATCGAGATACTTACCCTCGACGCCGAGGGCGGGGTTGTCCCGGCGATGCGTTTCAAGGTGTTCGAGCAGAAGAGTTACCGCGATGCAGGCAGGCGGCCGGGACAGATAACGGTTGAGCCGCGTGAGATGAAGGTCGCCGACGTGACCGGCGACGGCAAGGCCGATTTGATAACGATTATTCACGACCGCATCATCATTTACCCACAGGATTGAGCAGTTTTCCTTCACAGGAGCAGCCGGCAAAGATTTGAGGTCGAGATGGCTGGTGAACGGCAAAAAGTTTTGGTTGCGCTCAGCGGCGGTGTTGACAGCTCGGCGGCCGCGGCGATTCTGCTTCATAAGGGCTTCGATTGTGCGGGCGTTTTTATGATAACAAGCGACTATTCACAGAAGTCACAGCTACAGGCCGAAAAGGTCTCAAAGGAGCTGGGAATAGAGCTTTTTGTGCTGGACCTTCGCGAGGAATTCAGGGAGATTATCAATTATTTCTGCGAAGAATACAGGGCCGGCAAAACACCCAATCCCTGTGTGGTCTGCAACAGGGACATTAAATTCGGTCGGTTGGTGGATTTTGCAAGAAGCGGGGGCTTTGACGCACTCGCCACAGGCCATTACGCGCGCGTTTTGAAAACGGACGGGCGGGCGGGGCTGTACACATCGGCCGATATCCGCAAGGACCAGTCATACGCACTTGCTATGATTGATAGAGAGGTGCTGGAGCAGGTGGTGTTTCCTATGGGGCACTATAGCAAGGAGTATGCTCGACAGATGGCGGCTGACTTGGGGCTGAGCACCGCCGGCAGGGCCGAATCGCAGGAGATATGTTTTGTAAAGGGCAGGGACTATGCGGCCTTGCTCGAGGAGCTTTGTCCGGAAATTGCGGCCGCCGGCAGCGTTGTTGACAGCACAGGCAGGGTATTAGGCGAGCACAGAGGAATTCACCGTTTCACAATAGGTCAGCGGCGCGGAGTTGGTATTGCGATGGGCAGGCCGTATTATGTGGTGAAGATTGACGCGGCGAACAACACGGTTACGTTAGGGCCGAAGGCCGAGGCGATGCAGAAGCGGCTTGTAGCGACGGGTGTGAGCTGGCTGACGGCTGAGCCGGTATCGGCTTTCGAGGCGGAGGTGAAGATACGCTATAACTCCGGGGCGGCCAAAGCCACGGTTTTGCCCGATGGCAACAGGGTTAGAGTCGAGTTTGATAAGCCGGTGTGGGCAATCACGCCGGGCCAGTTGGCGGTATTCTACATCCGGGAGGGACAGAGCAGCAGAGTGGCCGGGGCCGGATGGATAGAAAAAGCGGACCGGTAGGAGACCGGGGCGTATTTGCACTGCTTTCAGGTGTGTTTTTATCGGGCAATGCGCATTTGTCTGTGAAGATGCAATTTTGCAAGTACCTGTTCGGTAATTTGAGGCAAAAATTAAAAAATACAAAAAAATATTCTGCATCGGGCAAAACATAAGCCCTTGCAAATCAAGCAGTTATGGTCTTTGAGCCCGCCGGGGGTAAAATTTTACGGCAGGCGAAAGGATTTTTCTTGACAGTTCCACAGTGAATCTGGTAAATTGGGTAAGTCAAAGGGTAGCGTTGCTACCATACTGTGTAGATATTACAAGTTAGGTTTGCCCCTCGTGAGGAGGGTAAAACCGGCAGTAAGAGCAATTGCGTTAAGCAGGCACAAGGTAGAGGTGAAAGTCAAGTAGTGCTTGTGTGTCGTTCAGCGCAGGCGCAATGTCCGGTCAGGGGATTGTTGCGCGTGCTGAAGACAACGCAATTGTTTTGGTGCGTTACCAAAACAAAAGAAGAGAAGAGTTTGAATTTGTAGAAGAAGGAGGAGTAGATTATGTGTAGAAAGTTACTCTGTCTTGTTGCCATGCTGGGTATAGTTTCGGTAGCATCGGCTGTTCCGCCCCTTCCGGTTGGGACTGTCACCGTGATTGACGACTTCGAGAGCTACTGGGGCACGCCGGCAATGGTAACACCAACTGGACCCTGGTCAGGGTCTGGCCTGCCCGGCACCATCGACGTTCTTCAGTTGATAACCGCCGGCGGTTCCGCCCAGGGTGCACAGCATATGCGGTGGGACTGGACGAACCTCGGCGGATGGGCTCTGCCCGGTGACCCGACGAACTACGACCCTATGAGCAACCACACGATGATGGGTACAACGATGCCCGCCTATAACATCACTAACAGTTCGACTCAGATGACTCTGATGCATATGTCGCTGCAGATACCGGCAGGAGCGGGCACACCGCCCGGAGAGTACCTGCTTGAGTACGGCGGCGACCAGTACTCACAGACGTGGATTCCGAGCAAGGACTGTGGCGCCCAGTGGTGGATTCCAGCCACGGCGATTCCGGCGAAGGTCTGGGATGACGGCTGGGGATACGACCCATACGTACCGGGCAACAACGATTACAGCGGCGTGCCGAACCTTGCGGTCGGCGGCATGGTCAACGGCGTCCAGGGACCCCTCTGGCTGGACATCACGGTTAATCCCGATATGTGGGTTACCTGGGGCGCTCCGCTCGTGGACTTCGATGATATGAACAGCCTGAACTATGCGGCGTTCGGCAACGGGCCCCCCGACACCAGTGGTGCTTCAGGCGCCTCGAAGGTGAGCGGCACCGACACTGTCTGGCCTCCGGGACCGATTAGCGGTACGCTTCTGGTTGACAACATCTGGTTCGAGGAAGTCATTCCCGAGCCGACGACCATTGCACTGCTTGGTCTTGGCGGACTGGCCCTGATTCGCAGGAAACGCTAATGTCGCGAGTGAGGGTGTAAGTTAGTCATTGATTTTGCTTCAGTCCGGGGCCTCCCCTCAGGGGAGGCCCCGGTTGTTTTTTGGGCTTGACCGGCCGGGGACGGCGGCAGACCGCCGAGCCGGCACGATAATTTTCAGCCACGTTCGGTTTTCCTGATAATTTTCCTGCCAAGATAAATTGCTCGCTGACCCGCATACCTTTGGATTATAGTATAATACAGTAAGAGCGGTTCGTATGGATATTTGGCTTCAGGTGCCGGCGGCTTTTCGACTATGGGTTCAGGAAACAACATCGTGGATGCCTTGAGAGAGAAATTAGCACGGGCGGTGCAGCGGGGCGAGCGGGGCTTGATTCTGCTGCCGGGCGCTCTCGGGGACAGTATATTAACGCTGCCGTTGGCTGAGTATATGAAGGAATCGGCGTCTTTAGGCGGGGTGGATATGGTCGGCCATACCGAATACATAGGAATCTTTCCGGGCAGGACGTGCGTCGATGGGGTGGCATCGATAGATTCGATGGGGCTGGCCAAGCTGTTCGTCGATAAGGATTCGTTTGACCTGCCCGACGGAGCGCCTTTGATAAGCAGTTTTGTAAATTACGCGTGGATAGTGACATTTTTAGGCGAGCCGGGCGGCAATTTCGAGCAGAACCTGATATTTACAGTGAACTGCTGCCGCAGTGCGGAGGTGATGACGCTGTCGATGAAGCCGCCCGCAGATTACCACGGGCACCTGACGTGGTACTACGCCGAGCAATTTGTCGGGCAGAGCGGCCAGGATTCTCTGTCGCAGGTGCGGCCAAGCGACCTGCGGCGGCGACTGATTAGACCGACAAGGGCGGACGTGCAAACGGGCAGGAAGTTTCTTGCCGAACTCGGCCTGGAGCCGGCCAGGGCGGTGGTCGTGATTCACCCCGGCAGCGGCGGAGCGGCAAAATGCTGGCACATTGACAACTTTCTCCGGTTAGCTGGGCATCTAAGGTCACAAGGTATCGAGGCGGTCTTTCTCACAGGCCCGGCTGAACAGGAAAGGTTCGACTGTGAGGTGATTGAGCAAATCAGCGATGCCGGACAATGCTTAATGAACCTTTCTCTGGCGGAGGTTGTGGGGTTGCTCAGCGCTGCGAACGGGTATGTCGGTAACGACAGCGGCATCAGCCATTTAGCCGGCGCTCTGGGACTGAAGACGGTAGCGGTATTCGGCCCGACCGAGCCGGCTGTCTATGGGCCTGTCGGACCTTCCGTTGAAACCGTCAGGTGCGAGGATGCCAGCTTCAGCAAGGCGGCTTCGGAGGACGTGCAAAAAGAGGTGCTCGAGGCCCTGTTGAAATAACCCGGTCCTGCAAATGGGGTGGATTTGGGATTTGGGGGGTGCATCAAAAAAAAGTGGCGCATTTTTTGTGGATATGGTATAGCACATAA
>CAYMYK010000046.1:0-17031 GCA_964394625.1 uncultured Pirellulales bacterium | reverse complement strand
TCTGATAATTTCGCTTGACAATGAGGATTCGTTTCGGTAATATACTATTAAGCAGTGTTTTGCGGCTTTAGTTGAACGAGGATGGTTATGAGAGGTTTCTTTCGGCTTTTAGTCAGGCCGTACACGCCCGTGGTTCAGTGTTCCTAGTCGTGTATTTATGTTTTGTTCGATACAGGAGAAGTTTGCCCGCCTTTCATTATTGCGGGAGTTTTGGCTAAAACTTTTTTTCACGTTCGAGTTGATAAGGAGGAGTATTATGTGCAGGAAATTGGTTTTTTTAATCTCTTTTATGGTTGTTCTCGCGCTGGCAGGCCAGGCGGCGGGGCAGGTTGCTGTCGGCTGGGACGGCGGCGAACCGGACAGCAATAACTGGCTCGACCCCTGCAACTGGACGGGGGATGCCGTTCCGGGCCCGCTCGATACCGCGGAAATTGTTGACGGGTCCATCACTATTGGTGATAACTTCGGGGAAGCGAATATGCCGGTCATCTACCCCGGCGACAACGTTCTGGTCGGTATGATTGTGGTAAGCACCAACAACAACTTTATGCCGCTTGGAACTGAGGACCAGGCCTTCCCGGCCTACCTTACGGTACGGGGAAACCTGGCGGTGCTCGGCGAGTCGGTTTTCATTGGAAGCTGGTGGGCGGCGCATATCGGAGTATTGAAAATCGAGCCCGGAGCGACTATGACCAATGTCGGCGATCCCGGCAGGACCTGGGTAGGTTACAGGTGTCACGGTGAGGTGTATATGACCGGCGGCTCGTGGACAATGAACGAACTGGAGCTTGCCAGAGGCGACGACTGTTATCAACAGACCCCGCTTGAGCAGCCGGGTACGGCTGTGATGATGCTGCAGAGAGGAACGATAACCGTCAATAATTTCTTTACAATGCGAATGATGTACTTAGGATGCGGTGACCCTGAGCTCACTACGGAGTGGCCTGATGCGAACGGTAATTTGAGCGTCTCGGGCGATGACTTGGGCGATGGGACACTGATAATCAACGGCGACGCGACGGCACAGCTCGAGCACTACGTCACCGAGGGCTGGATTACCGCTTACGGCGAGCCGTACGACCCCAACAATCCGTTTGACGCGAACGTATGGTATCAGCCGGGAACCGACTCCAATAACTTCTGGATGCCCAAGCGGGCATCGCTGCTTATCGACTACGACATACGCAACGCGGGAAAGACGACGTTGACGGCTGTTCTGCCCAGCCGGGGCGAGGCGCGCAAATTCAATCCGCCATACGGTGCACTGGGTGTCGGCCTGACGCCGGTGCTTAGCTGGTCGCCGGGCGACTATGTGGCGTACGGCGGAGAATACCTCGGCGCGCCGAATGCCCAGAAGGGCAACGGTCACCACGTATTCTTCCACACCGACAAGAGTTGGGTTGATACCGCAAACCTGAACTACCCGACAGGCACGGCTTACGGCCACATCGTCGGGGCGCAGGACGCCAATTTCCTCGACATTGCGCCGTATATGCCCGGCGGCAAACTCAAGCTGGATACAACGTACTACTGGATGGTTGTCGAGGTCAACGATGTCAATGCGACGGCCAACCCGTGGTTCTGGAAGAGTACGGTTAGTTCTTTCAGGACCGTTGGCGGCGGGCCGGCGAACCCGAACCCGGGCGACGGCGCAGTGCTCGACTACTATCTCGGCGATTCTCTCGAGACGGACCTGAGCTGGAGTCGCGGTTACTATGCCGCCGATGTGAACGGGCACGACGTCTATTTCGGCACCGACTTTGACGAGGTGAACGATGCGAACCTTTCATACGATCCTGCCGGGACATATCAGGGCCGACAGACTGTTCAAACGTTCAACGTAAGCGGCCTGCTGCTGGGCCAGAGCTATTACTGGCGTGTTGACGAGGTGAACCTGGCCGGCCCCGACCCTTATCTGTGGAAGGGCCCGGTCTGGAGCTTTTCGGTTGCGCCGTATCGCATTGTCGAGGATTTCAGCTCGTATGCAGACAGTGCGGCCCTGCAGGCGGCCTGGCAGACAAACCTCATCAATCCGCCCTGCTCGAGCAACGGCGACGGCGGCTGGGTTGACCTCGACAGAGGGATGATGATGTTCACCTATGACAATAACGATGTCTGGTATGGCAACGAGTGGTTCTCGGAGGCGAGGTACACATACGCTGCGCCGAACGACTGGACAAAGGGGGACGTTACCCAAGATACCAAGGCCCTTCAAATATCTCTCAAGGGACTTCCCAACAACGATGACGACCCGAATTACGACAGGATATACATTGCCGTCGAGGATAACAGCGGCAATATCGCAGTGGTTCACCACGACGATACGAGTGTCCAGACGAATGTCGATATGCAGCAGTGGGACATTGACTTTAGAGAGTTTAGCGACGCCGGCGTGAGCATGACAGCCGTCAAGAAGGTGTATGTTGGTTCCGGCGTTAGATGTAATCCGCTTAACAACGGCACCGGCGGTGACGGCATCGTGTGGTTTGACGATTTGCGTGTATATATCGCGAGATGTCTCGGCACGCCCGGTTACAGGCAGCCCGGCGACCTGAACGGCGACTGCGTTGTTAATATCCAGGATATGAAGAGTATGTCGAACGACTGGCTCGCCGCTGACGAACTGGCCACAGCATCCGACCCGGGAACCGACGGTCTGGTGGTTCGGTACACGTTTGACAGTGCAGCGGGCTCGACCATAACCGATTCCTCGCCCAACGGCTATAACGGGACCTCTATGTACAACTACTCGGACCCGAACTTTGTCGATCCGAATCTTCGCGACTGCGACCCGTGCAACCCCAGTGACCCGAACAGGGTTTGTTGTCCGAACTGTCCCAACTATGACCCGGACAATCCTTACTGTGTCCCCGGCGCACCTAATGAGCCCAATATCTATGAAGTGCCGGTTGATGCAGCTTATGACCCGTGCGGTGTTTTAGGCGGCTGTATTGATTTCACGGCCGTTTTCGACGGTCCCAACGAGGTCAACTACGGCGTCTCGATACCGAACGACGTATTCAGCCAGATAGGCAATAAGATGACGATATCGCTGTGGATAAATGCTCCTGAGAATCCCGTAATGGATCTTCTGTGGTGCAACCTGTTTAACACCGACGCCGGCATCAATGCGTACTGTCCGACGCCGGGTCCTCCGACATTTCCGTTTCCGGACAGCGTGCACTGGACGGTGGGTACGCCGACACCCGATACGTATGACACAACCCTTGACTGGGGCGACCCTGGGCCGGAGTACTTTATCGGCTGGAACCACTTCGTCTTTGTTCACGATGCGGACGCGAACTTTGCTGCCGTTTACTACGATGGGGACAAGGTGGACGACGCATCGAGGAAAGAGGACTTCAACTATGTACAGATAGAGGACGCCAACGACTTCTGGCTCTGTGCGACGGCGACCGGCTCCGGCGGGTGGTGGAAAGGCAAGATAGACGACTTCAGGGTTTACAACCGCGTTCTGACGCACGGTGAGATTGTGTACCTGGCCGGCTTCTCATCGAAGTATTACCCATTGGTCTCACAGGCCAATATCTACGGGAACGCTCAGGACGACAAGGAGCCGCAGGGACAGCGCTCGGTCAACTTCAAGGATATGGCGGTCCTGGCTGACGACTGGATGAAGGCGGACCTGTGGCCTTTGGGCACATCGCCGTAGCTGCTGTTGCGTTGAATTTGCTCAATATCGGGTCTGCGTCGGTTTCTTCGGCGCAGGCCCTTTCTTTTAGTATTTGTTTGCCGTGATTTGCAGATTACACTAATGGACTCATAGTCCTCGAGCCAATCGAAATCGGGGCACATATTTATTCGTGGCGAAGAGACTCGATGGGGTCCATATTGGCGGCGCGGTAGGCGGGATACAGCCCGAACGTTACTCCGACCGCCCCCGAAATGCCGAACGAAAGCAGCAACGAACCGGGCGTTATAACGGTCGGCATATTTCCGAAGTAAGTGACTAAGTAGGGTATGCCCGAGCCCAAGAGGATACCCAGAATGCCGCCGGCGAATGTCAGGATTAGGGTCTCGGAGAGGAACTGAAAGATAATATCTCTTTTTTTTGCGCCGAGTGCCCGGCGGATGCCTATTTCGCGGGTGCGCTCACTGACGGTGGCGAGCATTATGTTCATAATTCCTATGCCGCCGACGATAAGCGAAATCGCTGCGATAGAGCCAAGAACGATGCTGAAGATGCGCTGAGTACGCCTTGCCTGTCGCAGCAGCTCGAGCGGCACGATTACCTGGTAGTCGTTTTTCTTGTGGAATCGACTCAGCAGTGTGTCGATGATTTTGCTTGTCGGCAGGACCCGGTCTATCGCTGCGACCTTAATGATTATCTCCTGCAGCTCGACCTTCTCGGCACTCATACCGCTTTCGCCGCTCAGTTGTACGGTGGTTTCGCCGAAACGGTCCTTGACCGTCGGCAGTGGAATGTAAATGTTACCCGCGTTTGCGCCTCCCCGACTCTTTGTCTCGGTCTGCTCTTCTATTCCGTTTCCGGCTGAAACTGGGCTACGGGCGCTGACGATACCAACGACCCTGTAATAGTCGCTGGCTATCTTGACATCCTGACCGAGCGGGTCGTCAAAAGAGAACAGCTCGTCCATCACTCTTTCATCAATGACACAGATGTCCTGCTTGTATATCAAGTCCACAGAGCTGAGAAAACGCCCCGTTAGAAGGTGGACCGGTGACGTTTCGAGATGCCACGGGACGGTGCCGATGACCTCGACGGGGACTTTACGGTTGCGATACCACCCCTGCTGCGAGAGTCTTCTTATAGGCACTACTACCTGGACGTTCGGTATGCCGTTGCGAAAGCGTTCCGCATCGAGATACGTCAAACCATACTCCTGGAGACTTTGTTCCTGGCCTGTTGCCGTTTGCCCTTCAGGCGGCTTGACGGTTTCTACGATGATATTCAAGCTGCCAAGCCGTGCGATTTGCTCCTGTGCGTGCCGGCTGGCGCCTTCGCCAATCGCCAGCATTGCAATAACCGAGGCGACTCCGAAAATTATGCCCAGGGTCGTCAAAGTCGAGCGCAGGCGATGTATCCACAAGCTTTTGATACCTAACTTGACCGTTTTTTTAACCCGAAAAAAAAGCATAATGTTTCACCGTTCGGGGTTTTTTTTTTGCATTCGGCCGTCCAGCAGCCGGATTTCCCTTTCAGAGTACCGGGCGATGTTCTCATCGTGCGTGATTACAATCAGCGTCTTGCCTTCTGCATGCAGGCGGTTGAGAATAGCGAGGATGTCCGCCCCGCTCTCGGAATCCAGGTTCCCGGTCGGCTCATCGGCGAGGATTAGCAGCGGGTCGTTGGCCAGGGCACGGGCAATGGCGACTCGCTGCTGCTGGCCGCCGCTCAGCTCGGTCGGCCGATGTTTGATTCTGTCGCCCAGTCCCACCATAGCTGCAAGCTCTTCGGCCCTGGCGGCGCTTTGATGTTCGGAAACACCCTGATAATACATAGGAATTTCGATGTTCTCTATTATGTTGAGCTGTGAAATCAGATTGAAAGACTGGAACACGAAGCCGATGTACCGTCCGCGTATGAGCGACAGCTCGTCGTCGTCGAGCAAAGAGACGTCTCTGCCCCCGAGCAGATACCTTCCGCTTGTCGGCCTGTCCAGACAGCCAATCATATTCAGCAGTGTCGATTTGCCCGAGCCGCTCGGTCCCATTACCGCCACGTATTCACCCTTTTTGACGGTCAGGTCAATCTCGCGCAGCACCTTCAGCTCCACCTGCCCAAGCCGGTAGTTCTTGCAGAGCTTCTCAAAGACAAGGATTGAACCGTCACTATCGAAATCAGGTTTTTTGAGGATTTCCTCCATTGTTCTTCACGTATCGAGAACCGTTTTTCTCTTGATTTATTATTTGCGAGGTCTTTGCCGCTGCGGGCTGGCCGGGCCTTGCCCGTCCGCACCCCCCGGCGGTCTCTGTTGCTGAGCGTCCCTGCGGTTCTTCCTGAACTGTTCCATTTTCTTTTTTGTTTCTTCGTCCAGCTTGCCGTCCTTCATCATCTGCCTGAACTGTTCCATTCTCTTCTTTGTTTCCTCATTCGGCTCGGCGTTTTGCATTTCTCTGTACTGCTCGATTTTCTTATCTCCGCCGGTCTCGTCCTGCATCCGGGCCGATGAGGCGGACTGCTGATTTTCGGTCTCTTCGCCCTGCGGCTGTGATTGTTCTTCGGTCTCGGATTTTGCTTCGGTTATTCGGGGCGGATTCATCAGAACCTGTTCGCCCGGCTGCAGCCCTTCGAGAATCTGGACGTAGGTGTTGTTGAATGCACCCGTCTTTACCTCCCTTTCGGTGCTCTTCTGCGAGGCGGTTACGTAACAGACCTTCCTGCCGCCTCTGTTCGCAACAACCTGTACCGGGACAATCAAAACGTCCTTGAGATGGTCAACAAGCACCTCGACTTTTGCCGACATACCGGGTTTGAGGAAATTATGCGTCCCTTCAATGCTGACCTGTGTGGTATATACCTTGACGTCCGGGCTGAGCCAGCCGCGCTGCTGGTCGGGCAGCGGAGCGACCTTGAGCACTTCGCCCTGGAATGTCTCATCAGGGAAGGCATCCATTATTATCTTTGCTCTCTGGCCCGGCTGTACCTTGTCAACGGACGATTCGTGTACGTTGATTTCCGCCATCATTTCCGACGTATCGGGAAGCTGAATGACCGTCTGTCGCTGATAGACCGTCTCGCCGGCGGCGATTATGCCTGCGCCTCTGTACCTCCTGTACTGGTCGCCGCTCGAGCCGTACACAACCAGACCCGGAGCAGGCGCTCTTATCGTGCAGGCCTTAATCTGCGCCTTGGTCTTTTCCAGGCGCCCTCTTCGCAGATTGAACCTTGCCTCGGCGCTTCTCTTCTGCGCAAACGCCTGCGCCAGTCTCGAGCGTGCGCGGGCCTGCGTCCGGTCAAGCTCACGTCTGGCTTCGTAATAGTCGCTGAGCAGCTTTTCGGTCTGCTTTGGAAACTCGTAGAGCATCCACAGCTCCAGTGCCGTGTCGGCCTGGGTCTTCTGCACCCCGTAGCGCTCCATTTCGAGCTCGTCACCCTTGAGCTCTAACTCCGAGACATAGTTTGCGTCGAAAAGCTCCTGTGTCCCCTCCAGCTTGAACTCGGCCCTGGCGCGGTTCAGCTCGACCAGCCGTATCTGGTCGGTTAGCTCGCGATATTTCTGCGAGGCCTCTCCGCCAAGATTATTCGGGTCATCCAGAAATGAACTTACGTCGATGATGCCTGTCGAGACCTTCGGGTCCGATACGTCGTTGGCCTCCCGAACCAGTTTGTCCGCAGTCTCCGCCCCAAGGTATTTCTTGAAGTCTATCAGGGCAAATTTCACCTTGAGCATTGCAGCCGTGACGTCACTTTCATTCTGCTTTACCTGGATGTCGTATGCCTCTGTCGCCTCTTTATAGCCTGCCTCGGTGCTGGCGAAGTCAATCTCCCTCTGAGCCAACTGCTCGTCGAGGTCGCCGGAGTCGAGCTCACAGAGTATCTTGCCGTTGTTGACGTCCTCGGCGGTTACGTAGCTTCCTTCAGGGACGATGCTTATTATTGTGGCCCGTCCTTCAACCTCGGATTTGAGTTCTATCGATTTTTGCGCCTTTATGCTTCCGCTTTCGGTGACGGTGATGGGCAAATCGTCACGGCGGACGGTAAAGGTGCGCAGGTTTTCGCTTTTGGCCGAAGGGGTTGTCGTCCTGTTGGAAGCCATCAGCATCCCCAGCACTATCAACACTGTAGCGGCGGCGCCGGCCGGAATCAGCCAGCGGCGTTTGGCCGATTTCGACTTTCCCGGGTCCCTGCCGGCGATTTTTGACGTATCGTTTTTTTTCATCTATTGAATCTCACTATTCTCTGGAATGGCAAGGTTATGTGTTTTTTCACCTTGTCGGCTGTCGGTTTTTGCATACCCGGCCCACATTCCGTCGGGTCTGACCTCTAAGATAGCGACATCGCGGTAAAAGCTCAAGTTTGCGATAGCGTGCCTTATCAACGCGGCTGTGAGACTGTTCTGGGCCGCCAGCAGTGCGTCCTGCGCCTCGAGCAGGTCTCTTGTCTTGGCCCTGCCGGATTTCAAAAGCACGGGCATATTCTTTACCCTTTCCTCGGCTAACATAAGGGCCTTTTCCTGCGTAATATACTGCTCAGCCGTCGCCTTTAGCTGGCGATGTGTCTGGCGAACCTCCAGAACGACCGTATCGACGTCGTTATCGTGCACCCGTCGCTGCTGCTCCAGAGCTATAAGCGCCTCACGATAGGCGTTACGCTGCAGCTTCCTGTCGAGCGGCAGGTCGGCGTCGAGCCCAAGCTGGTAAAGCCCCTTGTGAAACTGCAGCCGCGTAAAATCCGTATCTTTCCTTGAGCTTACATTCGTGCTTGCGACAATGTCGAGCTGTGTTCCAAGACCTTCGGCGCTGAGCACAACGTTTCGCACCGCGTCATCGATTTTGTCCGCACTCGTGGCCAGGTCAAGACGTCTCTGCAGGGCGGTATCGACCGCTACTTGTGAAGTATAATTCGGCTCGCTTACGCCCGTTTGCTGTAACGCCTCTAATTCTTTCTGGTCTAACTCCACATTTGCGTCGGTGTGCAGGGACAGTTTTAGCTTGAACCTGTCGAGGGCCAGCTCGTATCTCTGCACCGCTGCCACATAGCTGTCGTACGCATTAAGTTCCTGCTGTTTTGCCTGGTCCACCTCGAAGGGGGAGGTTCGGCCGGTCCGGGTCTCCATCTTTGCCTGCTTGCTGAATTCCTGCCTTCGCTTATAGTTATTTTTGGCGTTGGTGACCGCATCTCTCTGCTGCAGAACGCCGTAATAGTCATCCACTATTGAGACCACAAACGTCTTTCGGTAACGGTTGAAGGTCCTTATCTCATACAGAACATTCCGCTCGGCCTGGGTCAATTCCTCCTGCGCCAGCTTTCCTGCCCGATTTCCCAGCAGGGGTATCGTTATACTTGCGGTCAGAACCGAGCCGAGCGATGTTCGCGGGTCGCCTGTGAGGTATCGCAGCCATTCCACGGCCAGGCCCGTGCTGACCCGGATACCGTTGCCTAACAACTGAGTCTTCTTTACGCCTATACCCGAATCCCTATCCTGACTGCCTGTCGTGCCCGTTTGGACGCTCAGGTCGTCACCTTCTGCGTCTTTGACGTATTGCGAGTCAATGGTTCCAAACCACTGCATCGCGTATTTGTGCCGTGTGCCGGTCAGGCGCAGCGCCGAAAGGTATAGCGATTCCTTACGGCTCTGGTAGTCGCGATTGTTTGCGGTTGCCATAGCGACGGCCTGTGCGAGGGATATGACACCCGATGGCGGGGGGATATTTTCGAGCCGGACGTCGTTTGGCGAAGGTATGTTGCTGTCGCTGACGGTGTAGTTTGCTTTCTGGCCGAAACCGGCCTGCCACTTGCCGTCGATAACGTTATAGACCTCCTTATCTGCGTCGGCCTTGTGGAACTCGGGGCTGCAACTGCTTAGCAGGCAAGCGGTTAGCGCTGCCGTCAACGCAGAACAGAACAGATATACCGCTCGATATTGACAATACATCTACCCGGCCTCCAGGTCAGCCGAAACTGTGCAGGTTAGCTCCAATTTACGTATGTATCTCATTATACTATAATAGCTTACGGGAAAAAAGCTCAAAATGTTCTCAGTACGATAAACAACGATAACTCAGTACGTGCTGTATTGGTCGTATGTTCTGTAACACCCGAAAAACACCGAAAATGCGCAAAAGCGGGCGATAACAGACCCCGGCACGCAAAACGTATCTTGTACATACTTAAAAGACGTTTTGAAGCGGAAGTCTATTGCGGGAATTTTGAGATAGGGCGGTGATGAGGATTTTTCAGCCGGGCTGGAGAATTGCCTGCAGTTCGGAACGGTTGAAGAAGGCGAGTGCAACCTGGTTATCGGGTTTTTGAGGTACTGCCCTCCTGCCGCGAGATTAAAAGCCCTGGAGCCACTGCTCGCTGAACGACAGCGCATCGTCAATGCCGACGAAGCCGTCGCCGGTCAATTCGGCGCCTTCGCAATCGCCGTAATCGGTTGCGAGCCAGTTGTCGAAAAGGATTTGAAGGTCGCCTGAATCGACTGCATTATCGCCGGTGTAGTCGGCTCCGCCGCAGTCGCCGCAGGAGGTTTGGCCCCACCAGTCGGCAAGCAGGGCAAAGTCGGCATTTTCGATTTTGCCGTTACCGGACAATTCAAGCCCGTTAACGTCGCCGTAATCACTCCAGAGCCAGTGGTCTGCGAAATAGGAATAATCAATAAACGTCACGCCGTCCGGACAGAGCATATCGGCAAGAGGTATCTGCCACAGCAGCTTCGGGTAATTGGAGCTTTCGCAGATTGCCCAGATATCGATAAAATCCCAGGTGACGAAGCTGGATTGCTGTTTCATTTCGGTATCCGTTAGCGGCTCGCCTATTCCGTTATCAGGTCCGCCGCCATCGTTGGGGTCAAGGAAGTAAGAGGAATCCACGCTGCCGGAATCATTATCCCCCACCAGACCGCCGACAAAATCATAGCCGCTAACCACACCGGTGGCATAGCAGTCTTTCGCCCTGCTATTGCTGCCAGAATTCTGCCCTACCAGGCCGACGACAACAAAAACGCCAGTAACCGTACCGGTCGTATAGCAGCTTGTAACAGTTCCGAAATTATACCCCACCAGGCCGCCGACATAAGCATCACCAGTAACTGCGCCGGTCGCATAGCAGTTCGTGACAGTTCCGTCTTGTTTGCGCCCCACCAAGCCGCCGACATAATAAACACCATCAACCGCACCGGTCGCATAGCAGTCTGTGACAGTGCCGTCATAATTACATCCCACGAGGCCGCCGATATTAGAACCGCCGCTGGTTACATCGCCCGTCGCATAACAGACATAGATTGTTCTGTCGTTACCGCCCACCAGGCCGCCGACAAAATCACCGGTGCTACTTACAGCACCCGTCGCATAACAATCCGTGATTTCGGCGTTACGGTTCGCGCCCACCAGGCCGCCGACAAAATCACCGGTGCTACTTACATCGCCCGTCGCATAACAATCCGTAATTTCGCTACGGTGGTTATAGGCCACCAAACCACCGACATAACAACAGCCGCCGGTTACGGTACCCGCCGCATAACAGCCGGCGATTATGCTATAATGGTCGTTATAGCCCACGAGGCCGCCGACATAATAATTACCTGTAACCGCACCGGTCGCATAGCAGTCCGTCACACTGCCATAGTAGTTGTGTCCGACCAGGCCGCTTACATAACGTGACTCAGTGCCGCCGATGATACTTACATCTTCGACGCCGAGATTTGAAATCACGGCGTTTGTATCTGTTTGGCCGAACAGGCCGAGGGACTCGTTGCCGAGGCCGGAGGCGTCGATAGTGAGGTTGAGGATATTGCAATCGTTTCCGTCGAAGGTGCCGGTGAACGGCGTGCCTTGGAAGCCGGAGTCAGGGTTGATGTCCGATGCGATGAGTGCGGTGGTGAGGGAGCGTCGGCCGGGCAGAGCCGGGTTGAGGTCTATGTCGGCGGTCATATAGAAGTGCTTGTTGTAGTCGTTTATGTCATCGGCGAGGGAATAGAGGTCGTTGTAGTCTGCTATTTTGTATGGGGCTTCGGGAGTGCCGGCGCCGCCGGAGTATTTGGCCCGGGCCGGTGCGGCCAATAGTGCAAGGAGCAGGAGCAGGAGCAGGAGGATTGATAATTGATAATTGATTATTGATGATTGGGATTGCCGCGGTCTGCTTTGCGGGCCTTGCGATGACCTTGCGAGTGTGAAAACTGCCTTTTTCATTATATACCTTCTCCTTCGTATCCCCCCGGTTACGTTTCTATTCGAGAATAATTATACAGTAATTGTGAGGGCAAAGCAAGGAAAAATGTGCCTGAACTTCGCGAGGGGCGAACGGCCCTGTTATTGCCCTGGATACGGCGAACCGGATGGTGGCGGCTTATGCACTGCTGTTAAGGTGTTATTGTGATGCGCGGCCCTTGCAGGTGATTGCGAAAAGGATATAATGGCAGCGAAGCCCCGGTGTGGGTGAAAAAAACATATTTGCAGTTTTGCCGAGGCAAACGTCAATGAGCTCAAAGGTATATTTTATCAGGGCGTCGGTCAGCGAAGGCGAAAAGGTCATCAGCGACAAGTCGGTGAAACTTTTCAGGGCCGGCGGGTTCGAGCAGTGCTTCGAGGAAAAGGACTTTACCGCGGTGAAGGTGCACGTCGGCGAAGGGGCCAACACGACATATCTGAAGCCGGGGTTTATCAAGGGGCTTGTCGAGGAGCTGATTGGGCTGGATACGAAGCCGTTTGTTACGGATACGAGCACGCTTTATACGGGCAGGCGGCACAATGCGATTGACCACAGTGTGCTTGCCGCCGAGCACGGCTTTTCGGTGGGGACACTTGGTGTGCCTTTTATTGTGCCGGACGGGTTGTTCGGCACGGCGGAGACGGGGGTGAAGATAGACGGCCTGCTTAACAAAGAGGTGTTTGTGGCCCGCGACATCGCCCGTTGCCAGTCGATACTTTCCATCGCGCACTGTACGGGACATTTAGCGACGTGCTTAGCGGCGACGCTCAAGACATTGGGGATGGGCTGTGCGAGCAGGAAGGGCAAGATGAGGCAGCACGCGGCGCTGAAGCCGTCGGTGAAAGACAACTGCACCCGGTGCGGGCAGTGCGTGAAGTATTGTCCGGAAGAGGCGATAACACTCGACGAGGTGAAAGCGCATATCGACCGAGACAAATGTATCGGCTGCGCCGAATGTGTGGCGGTATGCCGGTTCGACGCCGTGACGTACGATTTCGATGTGGAGAGCGATATTCTGCAAAAACAGGTGGCTGAGCACGCCGCGGGTGTTCTGGCGGGCAAGCAGGGCCGGGCGGTATTTTTTAACTATGCGATTTCGGTAACGTCCGATTGTGATTGCTTTGGGACGGCGAATATGCATAAAATAGTGGACGACATCGGGATTTTCGCCTCTACGGATGCCGTGGCGGTTGATGCGGCGGCGCTGGAGATGATTGAACAGGCGTCGGGCAAAGACCTGCAGGAGCTGACCGAACGGGAAGGGCTGGATGCGCGAAGGCAGCTGGAGCACGCCGAGCGTATCGGCTTAGGGACATGTAAATATGAACTTGTCGAGGTTTCGTAGTATTCAGGGGTGTCGATATGTCACTGGGTGAAATTTTAAGAGAAAAACGCGAGCAATTGCGGCTAACACTCGATGAAGTGAGCAGCCGGTCCGCTTTTTCCAAGCCGTACCTTTCCACGATAGAGACGGGCAAGGTAAAGAACCCGCCGAGCGACGTGCTGCTGAGGCGGCTGGAGCGGATTTTAAAATTCGAGCCGGGCGTGCTGCTGCATATCGCCCATATGGAGCGGCTTCCGGCGGATATTCGCAGCGAGTACGAATCGGCGGAGGCCGAAAACAAGAAGTGGCGGCAGATAATCAAAAAGCTTATGAAGCGGCAAACGACCCTCAGCCGGCTTGACGAGACGCTTGCACAAAACGCATTGAGCGTTGAGCAGAGCGACCCGGCGGTGCAGCCCTGCCAGTTAGTGCCGATTATAAACAAGGTTTCGGCGGGTTATCCTGCGGACTTCGACGACCTGGACTACCCGGTCGGGATTGCGGACGACTACGTTCGCTGCCCGGACCTTCACGATGCCAATGTCTTCGCGGTCCGCGTATCCGGCGATTCGATGGAGCCGAAGTTCAGGGAAGGGGACATAGTGATATTTTCTCCGGCGGCGGAGGTTCACAACGGAGACGACTGCTTTGTTCGTTTTGCGGTGCCGCACGAGACGATGTTTAAGAGGGTCTTTTTCGAGAAAGGCGGCCAGGTGCGGCTTCAGCCGAGAAACGACAAATACCCTCCTCAAATTATCGAAGGCAGGGAGATTAACGGGCTTTATCGAGCGATAATGAAGTACGAGAAGCTCTAAAATCACCTTACGGGAACATCGCTCAGGCGGCAATTGGCGCAGCGGCTCTGCGAAGGCCGAAGCAGGCCGGGTGAGTATCAGCCGGTGTAAACCACATTTCCCGCTACTATTGTGGCGAGGACGGAGATGTCAGGGTCGAGCAGGACGAGGTCGGCGTCCTTTCCGGGTGCGATTGAGCCCTTTTTGTCGTCGATGCCAAGCACCTTAGCCGGATTTTCAGTTACCGTTCTGACGGCGACGTCGAGTGGACATTTGGTGAATTTAATGAGGCGGCGAAGCATTTCGTTGAGCGGTACCGCCGAGCCGAAGAGTGTACCGTCTTGGTACCGGCAGGCGCCCTTTTTCGATTCAAACGGGATGCCTTTATAGCTGTACAGACCGTCTGGCAGCCCGAGAGGCCTCATTCCATCGGTAATCGGGAGGACACGGTCCGGGCCGAGGGCGTTGAAGACCAAATCGAGCACGGACGGATGTATGTGGACGCCGTCGCAAATTAACTGAGTGGTCACTGATTGCGTTTGGAAAATGGCGACAAGCGGGCCCGGGGTACGATGGTGGATAGAGGGCATTGCGTTGAACATATGTGTAACCTGAGAAATGCCTGCGTCGAAGCCGGCCAGTGTCTGCTCGTAAGAGGCGGCTGAATGGCCGAACGAGGCGACTATGCCGGAATCGGCAAGCCGGCGAATGATGGGCAGACAGCCGCCCAGCTCGGGTGCAAGCGTCATCATTTTTAGTTTGCCCGCGGTCAGTTCGAGGATTTGGTTCAGCACTTCAGTGGAGGGGGCTGTCACGCAGTCGCTCTGTATCATACCGGTGCGCTCGGGCGAGATGAAAGGTCCTTCGAGGTGAATCCCGAGCAGGTTGGCGCCGCCGAGGTTTTGGCCTGTGTATTTGGCGGCAACGGCGAGATGGTCGTTGCTTTGGGTTTTGCTGAAAACGGTAGTGGCGACGAAGCCGGTTGTGCCGAAGCGGGCGCAGGTGCGTGCAATTGTTTCGAGTGCGTCTCGTGTGGCGTCGAGGGTATCGGCGCCTCCGGCGCCCTGGATATGAACGTCGATGAATCCCGGTGCGACGATGTGGCCTGCGGCGTCGAGGACGTGGTCGGAGCCGGCATCGAGCGCCGACGGGCCGATTCTGGAAATAAGGCCGTCTTCGATGAGAATCGAAGTGGTTGTCTTATCTTTTGCGTCGAAGATTATACAGTTTTTTATGAGTAGCTTGCTCGACATAATACCTCGTTTAATAATGTCCCTTCGGTAATCAGTTTGTGTTTTGCCCCGCGACCGCCAGGACAAGGGCATATACGGCCGATGCGTCGGCGTCTTTTAGGACTCTTGCACATTCGTTGAGCGTAGCTCCCGTCGTCTTGATGTCGTCAACCAGGCAGATGCTTCGGCCGGCGAGGCGGTGTCCTTTTCTGACGGCGAATGCGCCTGCGACGTTCCGCGCGCGCGCCGCCGGTGTAGGCATCGTCGGCTGCGCCTTAGTATAACGGATGCGGACAAGGTCGGTACTTATTTTCTGTTCGGAGGTCTGAAGTGTTTTGGACAGGAGGTAAGATTGATTGTAGCCGCGAATGAGGCGTTTTGACCAGTGGAGGGGGACGGGGACGAGACAATCGATTTTTCCGGCAAATGGAGCTGCCTGCAGGGCGGCATCGGCGAGCGAGCCGAGCAAGCTCCGAAGCTCGGTTCTTCCATTTTTGAACGCGAGTATCATTTTCCGAAGGGCCCTGGTGTAGGTGCCGGCGCGGGCGATTTGGTCAAAATGAAAGGATGTGCCCTGGCAGTCACCGCAGGCGTTATTGGTTAAGGCGTAGGGGCTGACGTCTCGTCCGCAGCGTGGGCAATAATCGGGCCCGGCAGAAGAAAGAAGCTCTTGCAGGCATTTCCGGCACAGTTCGCCGCTCTGTGCCGGGGCGCCGCCGCAGTTGACACAGACTGCCGGCCACAGGAGGTGGTTAAAGCCCCGTGAGAGCAGGCCGGCAGGCCGGCTGAGCTGCGAGAATCGTTGTTTAAGCCCTTTCACAGGCCAGGTTGTAATATGTTCCCAGGGAAATTGCAAGCCCGAGACGGACCTAACGAGGATATCGGTACATCAGGGGAGCAGAATTGGCGATTGTTGGGTGGTGGGATAGAAGATAACGGCAAAAAAGCGGATTTTTGCTGTGGCGGACTATAAGAAAAACTAATAGTAGCGGGCGAAATCCGGAAGACTTTGAGGGGCGATGCCGTTTTTGGGCTTAAAATGCAGATTGGGGGTTAAGATGGGTAAAATATGCGGGTTATAGGGGCGAAAAATGGTGTAAAATTTGCGAAAATTTTTGAAAATTTTGGAAAACTTTGGAAAAAGGGGGTGAAAACCGGGCCATTTATTTGAAAAAACAGGGCAATTTTGGCGGTTACATTATAAGATTTGCTTATAGTAACCTTGTAGTTTGCTTATAGTTTTAGACAGGATCCCCCTGCGGCGGGGACAAGTTGACAGGATTAACACAGATTGTGTCCCGCCAACGGCGGGTAAAATTGCGTATTGCGGGTTGGTGTGGAGGGATGGGGAGCGGGGAGATGGATGGGTATTCGGTGAGGCCGCGGTGGAGGATTACACGGGCTTGGGCCCAGGGGCGGGCCGGGACTATTTTTGACCGGCTGAACGAAGTCTGGGGCAGGCGAAGAGTGAGGTAAAGAGTTTTTAATCGCGGATAAGGACAGTTTTTTTTTACCACGAAGGACACGAAGGTCAGGAAGAGTTCAGGTGTTCAGCCGGTAGGTGCTCTTGGCAGACGTTCTTCTCAAAGCGCGTTTTTTCAGAACGCTCCGCCTTCGATCACGGAAGCGTGCGCTTCCATTTTTGACCGGCTGAACGGAGTCTGGGGCAGGCGAAGGCACGAAGTAACAAAAAAAGGTTCAAACCACGGATTGACACGGATACCCCTTCGGTAGGCACAAGTTTGCACGGATTTTTGGCTAGGGAGGCCGCTAAATATGTATGAGATATGGTGAAGGGATTATTATGTAAGGTGAATGGGGGCAGTG
>CAYMYK010000045.1:0-17062 GCA_964394625.1 uncultured Pirellulales bacterium | reverse complement strand
CTTACCGTCATAAAGTACGTTTCCCCCGACAAGCTGTACGTCGAAATGCCGCATTTCGACATTTCGCCGGGCCGCCTCCCGTACAACCGCGAACGCCTCCGGCAGAATATCCTCCGCCCCTGCCCCTGCTCCAATCGCCGCCTTAAACTCGACCGTCTTGTCCTTGAGCTGCTCATCACTGAGCCGGCTGACCTGCTGCTCGAACTCGCCCGCCTGCTGTGCAATCACCTTATATGCCTTCACCAGACGCTCGTTACGCGAGCCGAATATCTTCAGCAAAATTTTGCTAATTTTAGTTGCCATTACGGTTCAAACCCCGTTCCTCGATGCCCGTTCCTCGATGCTCAATCTGCTCGGCTGATACCCTGATTTCCTGATACCCTGCACCCTGACACCCTGATACCCCGATATCCTGCCTCGTTCCTCGATTTTCGTGCCTCGAATTTCGGATTTACTGCGCCTCTATTCCTTCACCCGCGTCACATACTCGCCTGTGCGGGTATCAACGCGCATCAGGTCACCGATTTTAACAAACGGCGGAACCTGAACAACAAAGCCCGTTTCTAACGTCGCCGGCTTGTTCTGATTCGTCGCCGTGGCGCCCTTTATCTCAGGCGCCGTTTCCGTCACCTTCAGGTCCACCGTGTTCGGAAGCGTAACTATCACCGGCCTGCCCTCGTACATGCTCACCTGAAGCCGAGTGTTCGGCTTCAAATACTTGGGCCCGTCGCCAAAAGCATCGTCGTCCAGTGTAATCTGGTCGAATGTCGCCGTATCCATCAAAACGTGCTCACTGCCCGACGAGTACAGGTATTCGTATGTCCGCTTGTCCAGAAATGCCTCTTCTATCGTCTCTTCCGAACGCAGCCGAATGTTCTGTATCGACCCGTCTGCCAAACTCTTCAGCTTCGTCTGATATATCGCCCCGCCCTTGCCAAGCTTGACATGCTGATAATCCACAATCGCGTAAAGCCGACCGTCTATCTTGACGGTCTGACCTTTTTGTATCTCCGATGTTCTCATACTTTGCTCCAAAAATCTGCACCAACATAAACACTATTGAACCCACAGTTTCCCAAATCGTGTTTTGATTGTCAAGAACGCAATTGCCCACAATTGCCCATTCCTCCGCAAGCCGCCTTGCCTGTTCGTGTTTATAAACACACCTTTATCATTAACCTGCCCTCTGCCTCTTTCTTTTCACTCATTACAAGAGCGCTTCGCCCGGCTGCAACCGCAAAACCCCGTCCCGCTTTGGCCGCCAATGAAACCGACAGGAAAATTCTATTGAAAAGCAATGCCAATCCACTCATAATCATCGAAAATAGTAAATCATAAATCCTAAATCGTAAATCAAAGCTATGGTCTTTACACTGCACAGATACATTTTTCGCGAGGTCTTCAAGGTCTTCATCCTCGCCGCCCTGGCCCTTACGCTGATGATGTCGTTAGGCAGTATCCTGCGACCGGTGCAGGAATACGGCGTAGGCCCAAGGCAGGTCACGCACCTTATGCTTTACTTTCTGCCTGTAACGCTCACCTTCTGTCTGCCAATGGCCGCCCTGTTCGCCGCCTCTCTCGTCTATGGCCGGCTCGCAAACGACAACGAGCTCGACGCCTGCAAGGCCTCCGGCATCTCGCTGCTGTCGCTAATCTACCCCGGCCTTGCCCTGGCTATCATCGTCGCAATCGCAAATCTCATCCTGAGTTTCTACGTTATGCCCGCCTTCATTCGCCTCGCCGAAAAATCCATAAAGGACGATGCAAAACAAATCCTCTTCAGAAATATCCAGCGCAGGGGCTACTACATGCTGCCCCCGGACGGCAGGTGGAAAATTTACGCCGACCTCGCCGATGTCAAGAACAACTTCCTCTCAGGCGTCGTCGCCATTTACACCAAAGGACCAAAAGTAAGTAAAATCATCACCGCTCAAACGGCAAAAATCGTCTTCTCCCGCATCGGTGCCCCGGACGGATTCAACGAGGTCCGAATCACCGCCTACAAAGCCCATCAAATGGGCTCCGACGACAGGGCCGGCTTCTCCGCCGAGTTCCTCTCGCTCACTAACGAATTCGGCTCACTGCTCGGCGACAATATCAAATTCAAAAACATCCGCGAAATGAAACAAATCGCCGCAGACCCGATGCAATTCTACCCAGTCGCACACATAGCAAGGCAGACTGCCGCCAGGTTCACCGCCGAATTGCTCGCTCAGGACATCACCGCCTCTATCAAAGAGAGCAGCGCCGGCTTCTATCAGCTTTACAACAAGCGCCAGTTCATACGATTCGCCGCCGATAACTGCTCAATCAGTGAGCCGCCCACGACCGGCGTCCGGCTTTCCGGCAATGTCCTTGTTACACAAATCGACATCCAAACCAACGACGGCGAGCCGCAGCACGTCTCCCGGCTGCGATGCTCAAGTTGCTTTCTCGACATGGATTCCGACCAGCCCGCTCCCACCCTCACCCTCGATATCAGAAACGCCAGAGAAGAAAAAACTCAAAACCTCGTCGCCCGACGCATCATCAGAGGTCTCATCCTGCCCGAGTCCGTCAGAGAACGGTTCAAATATGAAAACGTCCTGCTTAACGTAACACCCGAGCTCACCAAAGCCGCCCTGACAAAAGGCCCGAGTGCCGACTTAGTCAATCTCCAAAATATGCTCGCCCGAAAAATACGCAATACCTTCGCCGAAATAGACGCCGAGCTCCATTCTCGCCTTGTCTTTGGAATCGGCTGCGTTACCCTGATTATGTTCGGAATCGCCCTGGGAATCATCCTCAAAGGCGGACACCTGCTCACTGCCTTCGCCGCAAGCGTCATTCCCGCTGTGATGCTCATCGTCTGTATTATGATGGGAAAAAACATTACAAAAAATCCCGGCACCGAGGCCGTCTGGGGAATACGACTAATGTGGGCCGGACTTGTTTTGCTCTCTCTCGTCGCGCTCGAGCTCTATCGAAAACTACTCAAAAAATAAATAATGAAAATTTTAGATAAATACGTCGCAAAGAGCTTTCTCACCGGCTATCTAATCGCCTTCTGCGTCCTCATCGGCCTGCGAATAATCATCGACCTGTTCGTCAATCTCGATGAGTTCAGTGAGCACGCAGACCTCGGCGCCCTCGCAGTCGCTAAAAACATCCTCTCTTACTACGCACTGCACTGCACTCTCTACTTCCGTGACTTCGCCGGTATGATTATCGTAGTCGCCGCAGCATTCTCCCTCGGCAAAATGGTCCGTTACAACGAGCTTACCGCCATAATGGCTTCGGGCGTAACCCTCAAACGCATCATCGCTCCAATAATCGTCCTGGCCGTTATCCTCACCGCCCTGCTCGTTATCGACCAGGAGCTCATAATCCCCCCGCTCAGCGACAAGCTCGTCCGCGGCCAGGATTGCCTGCCAGGCCAGGAAAAATACGACGTCTGGTTCATTGCCGATGCAAACGGCTCGCTCTTGTGTTCCGGCGACTTCGACGTCAAAACCGCCACATTCACAAGCCCCACGATTATCACTCGAAAACGCATTCCCAATTCCCCCTTTTGGAAGTCCACCGGCTGGCTCGAAGCAAAAAACGCCGCCTACGACCCCAAAAATAAATCCTGGCTGCTCACCGAAGCTTCCTTTACCCCCATCCCGGATTTCAACG
Source organism: uncultured Pirellulales bacterium (assembly GCA_964394625.1). Taxonomy (GTDB): domain Bacteria; phylum Planctomycetota; class Phycisphaerae; order Sedimentisphaerales; family Anaerobacaceae; genus JAUVYV01. The sequence continues at coordinate 13,405 of CAYMYK010000045.1, read as the reverse complement.
ACCGCAACCTCGATAGAACAGGTCGATTCGTACGCAAACCCATTCCGGCCTACCCCAGTGACATCACACCAAAAGACATACCCGTAAGACGCAGAGCCGAAAACAAAACCCTCCTCAGCTTCCGGCAGCTCTCGGCCCTGGAGGCACAGGGCACAAAAATCAAAGACCTTCGACAGCTCGCCGCCCAGAAACACTTCCGTGTCACCGACCCGGTTATGAATCTCGTACTGCTTATGGTCTGCCTGCCCGTCCTCGTCTGCCGGGACCCAAAAGCCATCAAATCCGCCATCCTCGTCAGTTTCCTTATCACCGCCGCCTGCCTCGTTACAAACTTTACCTGCAGACTACTCGCCACCGAAACCGTCCTCGGTATCACCAAACCTCAGTTCTGGGCCTGGCTGCCCGTCTTCATCTTCGCCCCCATAGCATTCATCGAGCTCGACTCAATGAAAAGCTGACCCGGCCTCCCCTATGCTAAAACCGGAGTTTCAAACCGGTCCCCAGCACCTGAATGTCACCCCACTTTCCACTGCTCGACCTGCTCGTCTGCCACATGTAATAAATGTTGGCAGCAAGCCCTCCGATAAATCAAACGATGCGCCTGCATATAACCTGTTCCTGTCAATGTTATCGTCGTTCATCGTAACGTATATCTCGTCGGCCACATAGGGCTTTAGCTTCAGCGCCGTCAGCTCACACGGCAATCTAACCGTAACCTTGTTCCTGTACCGCCACACATCGTCCTTATTATGCCTGTCCCGGTACTCGACTCTTACCCTGTTGCTCAGCGGTATATCAAACAGCCGGCCTTTGAGCGTCACATTCAAATGAGGTCTGTTCTCTCGCTGCCACTCGTCGCTGCCGTCCTTCTCATAAATAATCCGAAAATTCGCACCAATATCTATCCAGTCGGCCAAACCGCTGTATGTAAACCCAAGGTCCGAATGTTCGCGATACAAATTCCCGCCGTCGTCGCCCAAACGCAACTCTTGTGTAAACGTACACTTCCAGTCCTTGTTAATCTTCATTGACACCCCCGTACTCGTCCACCACTGAAAGCCCTCGTCGTCGAATCCGAAACACCTCTCGCCTGTCAGCAGGACGGCAGCGCACGCCAGATACGCCAGTACGGTTCTGTTCATAGCACAAATCCCGAAAAAAAAATACGGTACAAAACGGTTCGTCCCGAACGTGGCTTTTAGCAGCAAGACCCGTAAATGTCAACACCGGCAGAAAATTTTACATCCTCAAACCGACCGTTTTCAGGATAAACATTGATACAAATATGGTATCGACAAGAGCATGGCATAATTTGTCATTCCCGCGCAAGCGGGAATCCAAAATCTGTACAAATAGTGTTAATCTGTGTTAATCAGTGTCTAAAAAATGGATAGGCCAGTTTGAGTTACATCCTTACCAACGTTTCGCAGGGTTGATTGCATCCCGGATTTCCCTGTTAATCCGAACGCTGCACCACGCCCGCCCGCACATCGAGCAGTAATCCGCCGATGGACCCCCCTCAGCCCCCATCTCCTTGCCCGCCTCCTCGTGCATTCGTTCAGCCGTCTCGGGGTCGAGCGATTCCGCTATATGTTTCTTCCAATCAAGGTTCGCCCGCGCTGCGCTCAATGTTTTGTCCCGTTCAGCCGACCCGGCCAGCCCACGCGCCACGTCGCCCGCATGGGCCGCTATCTTCGCCGATATCACACCCACACGCACATCTTCCGCATCCGGCAGCCCCAAATGCTCTCTCGGCGTCACGTAACACAAAAACGACGCCCCGTAATACGCCGCCGCCGTACCGCCAATCGCGCTGGTTATATGGTCGTAGCCCGGCGCTACATCCGTTACCACAGGGCCTAAAACGTAAAACGGCGCACCCTTGCAAAGCCGCTGCTCAATCTCCATATTGTATTGTATCTGGTCAAACGGCACGTGACCCGGCCCTTCCACCATAACCTGGCAGCCCGCCGCCCGTGCACGCTCGGTCAATTCACCTAAAGTCCGCAGCTCCGCAAGCTGGGCCTCGTCCGTCGCATCCGCCAAACAGCCGGGCCGAAGTCCGTCACCCAACGAAAAACATACGTCGTATTCTCGCATTAGCCCGCAAAGCTCGTCGAACATCTCGTAAAGCGGATTCTGCCTGTCGTGATAGAGCATCCACTTCGCCAAAAGAGCCCCACCCCGGCTCACTATCCCCCCCACTCTCCCTGAGACCAGCGACAGATACTCCTTCAGCACACCCGCATGGATTGTAAAAAAATCCACCCCCTGCCTTGCCTGCTTCTCAATCGTCTCTAATATCACCTGCTCATCTATTTCGCCCACGTCCCTGCCCACAATCATCTGATATATCGGAACCGTCCCGAACGGCACCGGACACTCACTAAGCAGCCGCTGGCGCGTCTCATCGAGGTCGCCGCCCGTGCTCAAATCCATTATCGCATCCGCCCCCGCCGACAGCGCAACTCTCATTTTCAAAAGCTCATCCTCAACCGACGAGCGAACGCTGCTCGTGCCGATATTTGCATTGACCTTCGTCGAGAGCACACGCCCTATACCTCTCGGCTTCAGATTCGTCCCTATATGAAGCCGGTTCGCAGGTATCACAACCCGCCCCGCCGCTACCTCATCACGAACAACATCAACACTAAGATTCTCGGATTCGGCGACAAATTTCATCTCGTCGCTGATTTTGCCGGTTCTTGAAATCTCCAATTGCGTCGTCATTTTTCGCACCATTAAAACAAAAAAAATCGCTTCCTTTCCCGTAGGAAGCGATTGCTCTTTCGTATCTTCCGCGCCGGCCTATCACTTTCCTACGCAGGCCTCGCCCCGCACCTGCTTTGGTGCCGGGCCGTCCTGATCAGGTTCAAAGGGTCTTTTCTCAGATCCGCCACAGGCGAACCACCCCCAGTGAACCGGCTTATTATAAACTATTCTGCTCCGCCGTCAAATCCTGTTTTGCCCCCGCGGCAGTTTTTAGTACCATACCGTTATAATGATGTTCGGCTCAACCTTCTTGCCGACAACATTACCCGTAACCGTATTCGTCCGCTTTATCATAATGCCCGGATTATCTCGCAGCCAGTTCGTGATTTGCTCATCAAGAAACTGTATCGCACCCGCGTGCAGCTTCGTAAAAAACGTCCTCACGCCTGTAACCCGGTCGGGCCAGCTCGCTATCTCTCCGGTCGCCGAGCCCGCCTTTTCAGCCGGCTTTACTGATGCGCTCGAGTCGCTCGAACCGCCGCCGCTGCCGCCGCCTAAATTCAGGGGCGAATGCGATATACCTCCGCCGCCGGAGGCACTATCGTCAAGCCGAATCGGCTCATCCCGCCCCTTATCCTTTTGTCCTGAACCGCTAACCTTAAAATCGTCCATTTAATGCCCTCCATACAATTCTGTTCTTGACCTTTCGACAAAACACCGTAAAAAACAACCCCTATGGGGCATAGCTCGTAATCCCTGCCAAAACAACAACTTCCTGCTCAGCCACTCTTGCAGTCTGACCCCCGAAGACCGCCTCGCCGTTCGCCCGCACGGATGCGCACCTGTCGGAAGAACCTAACCTTATTATACCGCTCTCGATTGAATTTCCCCGTTGAGCCGCGGGTAAGTAACTTAAAAACAAGCAGTTACGGTTTCATCCACGGGCATTTACTACCCTTAAGGGGATACCTTCAGGTCTCCGTCCTCGATGGATTTGCTCTCCGACGGTGTCTCAAGATTATCGACCTTACTCTTCGCCTGCTGCCGGCCCTTCGCACCCTCGTCGAGCCATTCCATCCAGAGCTGGTCCACCAAGCGACCCGGCTTTCCACCGTCGTGCACCGCTATAAACAGCCATCGTCCTTCCAGTCCGTCCGTATCCTCCGTGCATTCGCCGGCCGCCCAGGCGTACTCACCGTCAACCCTCAGATAGACTAAATCCACCTTCGTTTCCCTGCCGCCGTCGGAGCTGCGAAGCCGCAGCCAGCCCCTTGCCGAGCTGTCCGCGCCGGCTGCCGATGCCTTCATCTCGATGTGATTGGCCTGGCCCGATACCTCAACATTACCGCTGATACCGCCGCCACCCGATGTGTAATTCTGCGAAGGGCTCGACCACGACGGCAAAACAGCCGACAACGCCAAAGCACACACTACTATAACAATGTCTCTAATCGACATAGCACTTGCCCCCTTATAATAACCAGAAAACAACGTTTATTCTATCGTCCAAGCACCTAAAACAACTTAAGGCAAATATCGCCGATTCGACTGTAGCTTAATAAACCACAAATTACCTGCTTCTTCAAGTAATACTCGTCCGAAAATTCAACTGTTCGAGAAAAACCTCTCACGTGCCGGCCTCCCCACTCTCGGCCCCGCCGTCCGCCGCCTTGCCCGGCTCGCTGCCGGCCGCTCCATCGCCCTGCCCCTGCTTTTCCTCGCCCGGGCCGCCCTGCCCGCCCTGCTCAGAACCCTGCTCTACCTGCCCGCCGGCCTTCTCCGCCTCCTCTAATTGCTTTCTAAGCTCCTCTGCCTCCTTCTTTGCCTTCTCTGTTTCATTCTCAAGCTTTTTCCTCACCCTTTCCGCCTCCTCTAAACGCTTCTGCGACTCCTCTGCCTTCACACGCTCCTGCTCTGCCTGCGCAAGCTTACCCTGCGCCTCCGAAAGCTCTTTCTTCGCCGCATCCGCCTTCGTTCGCTCCGCCACCGCCTCGGCCTTTAGCTTTTCAACCTCCTGCCTGAACTTCTCCACCTCCGAATGCGCCTTCGCCGTCTTCGACTTCTCCGCGAGGACCTGCTCCGCCGTCTTGTAGAGCCGCTCCTTCACCAGCGCCACGTCCTCCAGCGCCTCGGCATGTCTCGTCTGGGCCCTGAACCTCTCAAATTCCGCCTCCGACGCCTGCTGCTCGACAAGCTCCGTATAGGCAGCCGTCCCGAACGGGTCCGTCACCACCTTCTCCAGACCAAGCTCATACTCCGGCGACGCAAGCTTGTCCCTGACCTGCTCCAGCATATCGGCGTACTTGACCCCACCCGACGATATGCTCGGCGTAAGTATAAAGATAACCTCCGTACCCTTCTCCTCGAAGTCCTTGCTCGAAAACAACACGCCCAAAAGCGGTATGTCCTTAAAAAATGGTACCCCGCGCACCACCACACGCTCTTCCGTCTTCGTGATGCCTCCGATAACCAGACTCTCGCCCGGCTTTATCCGGTTCTCTGTTATATCAATCGTCCGCTCGGTAATAATCGACGTCTGAACCACTCCTTCCGGCTTCGACTTCGAGCCCAGCATTATCTTTGTCGCCAGGCCAATCGACCCGTCGGAATATACGTATGGTGTTACTTCCAAAGAGTCCTCCACCCATTGGTATTCCGTAAGCGAATAAGGGGCAACATTTTGTGTTGTGACTATCTTCTCGATTGGAACGTTGTCTCTGGCCGTAACCTTCGCTTTCTGACCGTTCACCGTCTCAAGCATCGGATTCATCAGTATTTTCAGATACCCGCGAGAGATGAGCATATCCACCACAGCCCTGAACTGATGTCCCGACACACCCTGGTTCCGCCAGTAACCGATGTTCAGACCAAACTCCCCTCGCTTGCTCTCACGCAACGACGCCCCCGGAAATGCCGGAAGAAGCGCACCTGTGTCCGCGTCCGTCTTGCCGCCTAATGTGACCTCTTCACCAAAGAGGTTCTCTACCAGAATTGTCGTCTCCCAGTCCATCGTCACGTCCGCGAACCGCTCTACTATCAGACAGTCGATATTCACCTGGATAGGCGGTACGTCAACCTTCTCGAGAAACTCCAGAACCTCGTCCCCCTCCTCCTCCGTAGGACAGCCCACTATCAACTGGTTCGTCGCCGGACTCTCCGTAATCGCATACTTCGGTATGTAGAATATGTTTCCTTTGCCGTCGCTCTTCATCTCCGCCGAAAACTGCGCCTCTACAAGCCGGGCTAACTTCTCCGCAGAATGGTGCTTCGTAAAGTAGAATATCTTCACCCCCTCACCAACGCGAAGCTTCTTCGCCGGCTCCCGATACAACTCCGGCAGAGGATTAGTCACCTCAGGACGTTCCGGTATCTGCCTGAGCTCATTCAGAATTGTCTGGGTCTCAATCTCCGCCGGCTTCTGGGCAAAAAAATCGCCACACCCGCCTACGAAAATCACCACCCCCGCAGCCAGCCCACCGATTATCCTCTGACCACAACTGCTCTTTCGGCTGCCTTTATTCATAATACATCACCGACACAACGACCCTCATCCAATTTATAAAATATACAAAACATCCCTCCAGGTCAAGCGCATTCTTGGCACACCCCAAAACATTAGACCAAAACGCACTTTTCTGATACCCTCATCGCCTGATGGCACGAAAAAGGCGTAAAAAACGAATAACCGTCGGTTTTGTCGCGCTCGGCTGCCCAAAAAATATCGTTGATTCCGAGCGAATGCTCGCACAAATCGCCCTGTCCGGTTTTATTATAACCGCCGATATCGACAATGCCGACGTCCTCGTTATAAACACCTGCGCCTTCATCGAACCCGCCAAAGCCGAGGCCCTGCAAGCAATAAATCACGCCGTCAAACAAAAACGAAAAGCCAAAATTAAAAAAATCGTCGTCGCCGGATGCCTGCCACAAAGACAAGGCACAAAACTATTCGCCGAAGCCGACGGCATCGATGCAATCGTCGGCCTCGAACAACGCGACAACATCGCTCAGCTCATCAAAAAAACGCTTGCCGCAGACGAACCTGTTACAGCAGTTACCCCCGCTCCGGCAATAATCCACGACGACCGTACACGACTGAGAATCACTCCGCAACACTACGCATACCTGCGCATCAGCGAGGGATGCAGCAGAAACTGCTCCTTCTGCACCATCCCCTCAATCAGAGGCCCGTTCCGAAGCAAACCCCAGGAGCTTATCATCTCAGAGGCCAAAGAGCTTGTCGCCTCCGGCGCAATCGAGCTGAACATCATCGCTCAGGACACCACAAACTATGGCCGAGACCTCAACGTCAAAAACGCCCTGCCTATGCTGCTGAGCGAACTCGAAAAAATCCCGGACCTCGAATGGCTCCGCCTGCTCTACCTCTACCCAACCGGCATCAATGACCGGCTCATCGAAACCATCGCCGGCTCCGAAAAAATCGTCCACTACCTCGACATACCCATCCAGCACATAGACAATCGTTTACTAAAAGCTATGAACCGCCCCGGCACAAAAGACCAAATCACCGCACTTCTCGAAAAACTCCGCTCGAAAATCCCCGACGCCGTCCTGCGCACTACAGTCATCGTGGGTTTTCCCGGCGAAACAGATGAGCAATTTGCCGAACTGCTCGAATTCGTCAAATCCGCACAGTTTGACCACCTCGGCTGCTTTATCTTCTACCCAGAACTAGGCACACCCGCCGCCCAAATGCCAAACCAAATCCCCGAAAATGTAAAACAAGCCCGCCGCGAACGGCTTATGCTCACACAGCAGCAAATCGCCTTCGACAAAAACATCGCCCGAATCGGCTCCGAGCTGACCTGCCTGCTCGACTCCATCGATAACAACTCCACCGCCACCGCCCGCTTCTATGGCCAGGCCCCCGACATCGATTCGGTCTGCATAATCGAAAACTTACGTCGCCCCCCAGGCCGATTCACAAACGCAAAAGTCATCGGCACAAAAAACTACGACCTAATCTGCAAACAAAAAACATAATCCGCCGTAACCGTTCACGGGGTACAAACCTCTTTTTTGTGTCATTGCGAGGAGTTTACGACGAAGCAATCTCAAATTGACATACAACGGCACAATTATCCTGTGAACGGTTACAATCCCCCCAACCCCCGATCAACACTGCCTGCTCTGAGCCGGTTCTTTGTTTGCATTGTTCCAGAACATTCTCTATGCTTTACATAAAGGGCAATGACGCTCGACCAACCGTTTTGGGAGGACTGTTCATGGGCAAATTCACTACCCTATTCCTGACCACAGCCGCACTGCTTTGCATAGTGCTTACCGCCGCCTCTTGCTCAGACGTCTCCGTCCGTCAGACCTGGCGCAAAATGCCTGGAAATGGCCCGCCGCCCCACGCGCCCGCGCATGGCCGACGCCGAAAAGAAGCCGGCGACCTGAAAATTACCTACGACCCCGACCGCGACATCTACGTCGTCGTTAACCTGCCACACCACTACTACTACGAGGGTAGCTATTACCGCCTCCACAACGGCAACTGGCAGGTCGCCTTAAAAATTGACGGCAACTGGAAAACCGTACCGCACAAGTTGCTCCCGCCGGGCCTAAAAATGAAACAAAAGACAAAACAACTATCCAAAGCCCAGGGCCGTTCAAAACCGGACAAATAATAATCCCGAACCCGCAAAACACAACCGCCGAAGACGCCCGGAGCAAGGCAGAGCTGCGGTCCTATTCAACCCCGCCTGTGTCCGAATGCCTCTGTCGGGTATCCTAAGTGCCGTCATTATCTCAACACCTTCCGCCTATCCTTCGCACGATATACCAAACTACTCTGTAGGCGTCCTCACAATATGGAAGAGCCGGTTAAGAAACCGTCCCTTTTCGTGAGCATCGTAGAGAATCGAGGTGAGATTAAACCACTCACGAACTTGACCATCATCCTGTATTTGCCTGATAACCGAATCTGTAAAACAGCTCGCAAGATACACCGTATGGCACCGGGGATTATCTCGCAGTTGCTTGGCGAATGATTTCTTCGCTTCTCCGTAACGAGTCTGGGCACCAGCCACATCCAGGCTCCCTTTAATCTCTATTGCAATCTGCTTCAGATTATTTTGATCATAGAAAGCCACATCTGGCTCGCTCGCAAATTGGATGCGCCATCCGTTTTTCAATTCGAATCCGCCTGCTGTACGCTTGCTACCCAGATTCTTCGCTCCGATATACTCTCTAAGTATTCGTCGCACCGCTTTGGCAGCTCCGCTCCCGACAACATTGGCCCATGTTCCCTGAAGCTCGGTCCCAATCTCAGCCAAGATCGCCTGCCTGCTAAGTTCAACGCTGTACTCATCCAGATCGTCAATTACTCCGCTTAGTATCTTGTTGAATGTCTGGCACAAACGCCGGGCATCGCTCATGAGCATCTTCTTGCGCTTTCCGGACTCATATCCCTCGGTCGGGAAGAGTATTTGCCCTATACCTTTCTTCGAAATAGTCACGATATTGCGGTAATAGGCGATTAAATGAGGACGCTCCCGAATCAACTCTGGATGGGCAAATACCTGGTGTGCTGATCCACCTGCCTTAATAACACGCTCGAACGCACTTGCAGACACACCCAGCCTCGGATCTCCCCACTTGAGCCTATCAGGCTTCACCGAGTCAATTTCGGTAATCAACAAGTCTATTTTCGATGCCTTGACACCGCGATGGAACAACTGGGCTCGTGCGATGTACGCCTAGGTAAGCGCATCTACCAATTGCCGGTCAATCCTGGCCTTATCTTTAGAATCTCCCATGCGCGCACCGCAGACTATCTCTTCTCCCAAACGTACACACACTTGCGAAGCTCATGTCTACCATGAGAGCCCATCTGCTGACTGCTGTTTCCTTTGCCCCTTGCAAGAGTCCAGATGTATCTGGCATAGAAACCAAAATGCTCAGCTATGTCAGACAATATCAGATCCACTGGAATCTCCTCGCCAGCGTATCGCACGTTGTCATTAACCATCACTACTTTCCCGCCGCACCGAACGACACGCGACATCTCATATATGACAAAAGTCATTTCCAGAAAGTAGTTGCGAACCATCTGGGGAATGTTCGCGTTGTTAAGTTCGCCGCACCGTCCAAATTCTTCAAGAATGTTCAGCACTTCGTGAAGAGCTTCCTCTTGCCGGAACACGTCGAAAACCCTCTGAAAGACCGAACTTTGTTGCCGGTGTTCATACTTGCTCTCAAGTTCCTCAAGCTTGGCCTTGTTCTCCACCGTACAAGACAGCATTTCTTGTCGGAGAGACTTAACCTCTTCCGAATCCATTCCTAGGTACACCAGTTCCAAAGCATATGTCCGCGTGTAATCGTAGCGATTACAGTAAGGCGGTGATGTTACAACAAGGTCAATGCTGTCGCTTTCAATCTGGGGGAGAATATCAAGGCAAGAACCGTGGCGCAGGTCGAGCATTCCCTGCCTTCCAGTCTCTTTTTCGGCGCTCAGCCCGGGAAAAAGTGTCTGATCCTTAGCAAATAGGTCTTCATATATATCTTGCAGTTTTGTCCGTATTGCGAGGTCAAACTTCGCGATCTTGCCCTTGTTAAAACTGGACTTGACTCGTTTCTTGTGTGCCCTCTTATCCCATCGCAAGTACTGTCCGTCTTTCCGCGTATAACTCACCGATTCCAGAATCGACAATGCTGCGAACTCAAATACTTTCCTTAGTTCGGCATTGTTGAGCTTACTGCAAAACGCGCGGTAGGTTGCCAGGGCTCTTTCAGTATTTTTCGAAAAAGCTCCTGCGGATATCGGAATGTGTTGCAGTTTGAATCTCTCGTCAGAGTAATCATCCCGGCACACGCTGCTTATCCGCCCCAATGCTCGCTCGAAGGGCTCTTTCTTCACCCGCTCTGCAGCAAGCCGAGCCAACATAGTGGTGTGCCCAACCGGCAGAAGCTCAATCCCAACCGCATCCCACCCCATAGCTCGTCCTTCGAAAATCGCCGTTCCAACACCTGCAAAGGGATCGAGTAATGTCCCTTTAGAATCTGTCAACTCGCGAATCACATATCTTACAAATTCCGCCGAAAACCCCTCCTTGTATTTCAGCCATCGGTAAAAAGGCAGCTTCCGATTCGCCTGAAAACTGATCAATGACCGATCCAGGAATCGGTTCTTGACGATCCTGTCTGAAAACCTGTGATAGAGCGCCTCTCTTGCTCTAACATCACTCTCGACGCAACAAGCTACTGGTCCCATCCATGCCAACTCCTCAAACTTTGGGGCCCTAAAAACCCGGACACTGTCCATATCTATAGAATAAGCTACATCCGAATGACATGCAAGCGTATTACTCCAATTCTCTTACCAACTCATGACGTCAAGATAAACCGCACACGGCTCTAAAGCCATATCCCTGCCCAAGGCTTCACCGCCTCCCACCACTCAGGAGGAGTCAATATCTTGAGCGGCAGTTCCGCAAGCTTATCTCGGTGCCTGAGAATAGTTGACCAATCGCGTGTACAGAATGAATCACAGCGGTACACCACCGCGTCATAGATACAGCGTATTCCATTCTGTAAGCTCCCATTTCGCCAGCGAAAGTCCCCGCTCCCCCCTTCACACCTTTCAAAGTTTTCTCACCCTATCCCAGTACACACTCCGAACAGAGATAAGATAAATTACCAAAGCAATCTGCAGGCGGCGACACCTTCACATCATCGAATGCAACTTCCCTTTTGCATTGCGTGCATTCCACCATCATCCCCTCGCACAAATTACCTTCCGTGAAGAGGCTACGAGTCAATGTTATGGTGAAATACCCATGTCAGATGACTATTCCATCTTAGATATTACTTTGCCAAAATCCCAACGAGAAATGCCATTAAAACCTTTCATTAAGTAGAATGGTCCGGTAATAGAAAAGGGGTTAGTCCTAACAGATACTTTTAGTGCAATATCTTCTTTATGTTCTTTGGGCAGGCCTTCCCACCATTTTGGTGAAATAGCCAAATTCTCACAATTTATCATCACTAGCCGAAACAGAATATCTCCCAATGCTTTATTGTCACGGTGCATCATTGTGGCCAATGCTCTCATGAAATCAACACACACACTTGAGCTCGTGACGTGCCACGCGAACAAGAAACCCCAACCACAGTCCATCGGGACCGAACAAATGCTAATTAATTGTAGCTTGATGTTGTGATCTGCGAGGTTCTGCAACCGTCTTCCAACAAAATCAAAGTCGGGATAGAAGACTCCCGAGAATGCAATAGTAGGTTTCTGTTTTGAAATGAAAAGCACATACCTTATATCGGAGTAGAACTCCTCCTGCAAAGACCTGTCGTATAGCTCTTTGTGTGTTCTCAGGTTTTTAAGACCAAAAGCTGTTCCTTGCTTCACGCTTAGAAGTAGTCTTTCTATCGCACTTTGCCTAATCCCGCTTCGCAACTCGCCCTTTATTAATTCTAGCGTATTCTCCTTTACGAACAACTCTCTGCAGAGAGAACGATACGCATATAGCAATACTTGTTGATCTGTTGGAAGTAGAGGAGAATCATCAATAGGTTTAAAAAGCTGATTATCGTGCTTGCCGCAAAAACCAAGAAAAGTAGAAACTTTGTTTATTCCGTGTTTCTCGAAAACCAGCTGACCTTTATTTCTTTTCAAAGAACTCATGCTATTACTCAGCTTATATACATGCCCTTCTTCAGCAATCGCAGATAATGACATACTTCTCTGTATGGAATGCGCCTTTATAATCTTGTTGCATCTGTGGCCACTTTCGTAATGCAAGCAGCGTCCTTTATTAGTGAGTTGCTTTTGCTTCTTCAAAAATCGTGATAGAGGTGGTCTGGCTGGCTGCCTTAGTAGTATCGGCCCGGCAGTTGTTTTCCCATCTCTCGCACATGCTATATAAACAACAGCTACACCTTCCTCTTGGGCACATAAGTATTGCTCTAATCCAAGATCCCTCTCTGCAAAGTGTTCTTCTCTAACCTCAACAGGCTCACCTTCTATCTCTTTAACTTCCCAATCGTTTCTTGCTATGTGGAATTCTGCTTCAGCACGTGCACTCCGAGGATTATCCTGCCGAATCCAGCAATGGGCCAAACCGCCCGTGACGAGATCGAAATGCTCATTGGCATTGGTAGGGGTAACTCTGAATGTCAAAAAGAACGTCTTCATGCGCCTGCAATGTTGAAAATCTTATTAAAAACCTCTGCTCCCAAGTACTTGGCCAAGGAATTATCTTCATAAACTAGAAAACTAGGGACAGAAACTAAAACTGGGACAGCACCTATTTTCGTTCCCTACCTTAACATCTCGCCATACCAACTCTCCGCACAACTTATACACTCAGAGTTCAGGGCCTGTTGTCTCGACGTGGCCAAGTGTGTCCTCGCCCATATACTTAACTTAAGATTCTACCCCATCCCCACACATTTACAACTCATTTTATTGCCCAATTTTCTCCATTTTTCACCCCGCCTGATTCTCTTTCCTTCCCCCGGCCATTATCTCTCTGTGGACTCTGAGACCTCTGTGGCTACAAAATTTCTTACTCTCTTTGCGTCTTGGTGGTGAAAATCCGCGTGAATCCCCCGCAAGTCCCGTAAGTCCCGTGAGGGACGCCCAACGGCGGGACGCCTTGCGGCGGGGTCCTGCGGACGTGCCCATCCGTGGTTAATTCTTCCATTTAATCTGCGTCCA
>CAYMYK010000044.1:0-17096 GCA_964394625.1 uncultured Pirellulales bacterium | reverse complement strand
TTTTTTGACAAACGTCCTATATAAAGCATAATCGGCGAGCTTAATGTATAATAATAGTATAGCAGTTAAAATCCAAAGGACTGGTTTGCTGGGAACATAGATGTCTAACGAAACGAACTATGACACACTGTTCGGCAGGATGGCGGTAGAGCAGGGGCTCTGCACAAATGAAGAGCTTCGCCGGTCGCTGAAGGAATTAGAGACTCGCCGGCAGGAGAATCCTATTTCACTTCGGGAGCTGATGATAGACCTCGGCTTTGTCACGGGGACGCAGGCGACTCGCTTGAAGGAGACTATCAGCCAGAGCAAAAGCGCGGCCCACCAGATACCGGGTTATCAGATACTGGGTAAGCTCGGCGCCGGTGCGATGGCGATTGTCTATAAGGCGAAGCAGTTGAGTTTGAACCGGGTGGTTGCAATAAAGATTCTTCCGAAGCGGTTCAGCGAGAACCCGGAATACGTGGAGCGGTTTTACAAGGAGGGTCAGGCGGCGGGCAAGCTTAATCACAACAACATTGTTCAGGCGGTGGACGTAGGCGAGGCGGGGGGGTACCACTATTTTGTAATGGAATATGTGAAGGGCAAGACTCTTTATGATGATATTGCCGAGGGGAAAGTTTTTTCGGAGCAGGAGGCGCTTGATATAATCATACAGGTTGCGCGTGCGCTTCGACACGCTCATTCGGTGGGTCTGATTCACCGGGACGTCAAGCCGAAGAATATCATGATAAACCAGGATGGAGTGGTGAAGCTGGCGGATATGGGTCTTGCCCGCGAGACGACGGACATAGAGGCGGCGAAGACGGAGAAGGGCAAGGCGTACGGGACGCCGTATTATATAGCGCCGGAACAGATTCGAGGTGAAATCGACATTGACGAAAGGGCGGACATATATGGTCTGGGGGCGACGTTTTATCATTTAGTGACGGGTCGCGTTCCTTTTATGGCGGACGACCCCGTGGAGGTAATGAAGAAGCACCTGCGAGACGAGCTGATTCCTCCCGACCACATAAACACTTCGCTGTCGGCCGGGGTATCCGAGGTGATAGAGGTAATGATGGCGAAGAACAAGCAAGACAGATACAGCAGCGCCGAAGAGCTGCTGGTTGACCTTGAGCATGTTCGTGACGGTCAGCCGCCTTTGCGGGCACACAGGCGATTCGATGTTTCCGTGCTTGAACAGCTCGAAGATGGTGACGCGGTACAGGCGAAGGCGACGGTGGATATAGCCGACGTGGTGACTCGCTACAGGACGTATCTTCTGATGTTTGGTGCGGTTTCGGCGATACTTGCTCTGATAATCGTTGTTCTTCTTCTTCGCCGGTAGAGGTAGATGAGTTTTGCGGGGGGAGGCGTTTTCTTCGGAATACGAAATGTGATATACCCTTCAGGGTAGTAAGTTCCCGCGAGTAAACTTATAATTTCTTATTCTAAAGTTATTTACCCGCGGACTAACGGGAAAACTCAGTTGTAAGCAGCATATATGGCAGCGCGCAGAGCGACATTCACGTCGGACGAGCTTTCAGACGTTCTGAGCCACTACGATATCGGCAAGATAAGTAAGGTGATGCGTCTTATTGGGGGCAGCAAGCGTGCGCCGAAGATAGCGGTGACGACGAGCCGGGGCCGTTTCCTGCTGAAGCGCAGGCCCCAGGGCAAGGACGACGTGTATCGCGTGGCGTTTGCACACGCGGTGCAGACGCACCTGGCGAAGAGATACTTCCCGGTCGCGCCGTTGGTGGCGACGCGCGATGAGTTCAGCACGATTCTTCAGGTTCGCGGCAGCATCTATGAGCTTTTCAAGTATGTCGGCGGCTCGCGCTACGACGGCTCTGCGGAGGCGACGATTGATACGGGCAGACAGTTGGGCAGATTCCATAAGTATCTGACGAATTTTGCGTTCGAGTGGGAGCCGCTGAAGGCGAGCTTTCACGATTCGACGACGGTGCGGGGACATCTCAAGACGGTGGCCTCGGAAAGCTCATCGAGTGCGGGCAGAAAGCTGCAGGCGGTCGGCGAGGAGCTGATGACGCTTTATAACGCCTCGAGCGTGCGGGTGAACGAGCTGGGATTCGATTCGTGGGCCGAGCAGGTTGCGCACGGGGACTGGCATCCGGGCAATATGCTGTTCGATAAGGATAAGTTAGTGGCGGTTCTGGATTTTGATTCGGTTAAGATTGCGCCGCCGATAACGGATTTGGCGAACGCCTGCCTGCAGTTTTCGATAGTGGGTTATCATCCGAACCCGGCAGACTGGCCCGATTACCTCGACCAGGCGAAGCTTGTGCAGGTTTTTAACGGCTATACCGAGGAGATTGACCTGGAGAGGGCCAGGGCCGATGCGCTTCTGGATTTGATGGTCGAGACGATGATAGCCGAGGCGGTTTTGCCCGTAGCGGCGACGGGTTTCTTCGGGAATCTCACCGGGCTTAGCTTTCTGCAGATGATTTTGCGCAAGGCGCTGTGGATAGACAAGAACCGTGCACTTCTAACGGCGGCCATCAAGTCGTAAAACCGAAAACTAACGTGACTTGCCGTTCGATAATATATAGTATATCCGGTTTTCGGGTAAACATGCTGCTATTCGGCTTGTTTTTTCTTTGCGTACCGCGCGACGACGTGCTGCTGAACATTCGGCGGGACGATTTCGTAGTGGCTGAGTGACATAGAATAGCTTCCTCGTCCTGCGGTGACGGATTTCAACTGGCTGTTGTACTGAGTGACTTCGGAGAGGGGGACCTGTGCCTTTATGCAGACCTGATTTCCCGGCAGCATGTCCTGACCGGAGACCCGGCCTCTTTTCGAGGCGAGGTCGCCGGTGATGTCGCCCATATTTTCGGCAGGTGCGGTAACTTCCATATTGACGATGGGTTCGAGCAGAACGGGCTTTGCTTTTGGAAGTGCGTCGAGAAAGGCGCCTTTTCCCGCAGCGCGGAAGGCGACTTCCTTGGAGTCAACCGGGTGGTGCTTGCCGTCATAGACGGAGACCTTAACGTCCTGCAGAGGAAATCCGGCGACGAAGCCGGACTCCATTACCTCGTTGATTCCTTTGTGGACGGCGGGCTCGTACTGGCCCGGTATTGAGGCGCCGAAGATGTCCCAGCTAAACTGCAGCGACGGCTCCGAGTTTCGCTCGCCCGGCTCGATGCGGAGATAAACTTCTCCGAACTGGCCCGCGCCGCCGGTCTGTTTTTTGTGCCGGTAGTGTCCTTCGGCCTTGAGCGTGATGGTCTCGCGATAGGGTATTTTGGGCTCCTTGGTGTTGACCTTGAGCTTGGAGCGGTTTTCCATTTTTTCGAGCATGACACGAAGATGAAGGTCGCCGAGGCCGTTGATAACAAGCTCTTTTGTCTGCATATCCCTGTTGACCCTGAAGCAGGGGTCTTCTTCGCAGAGCCGTTCGAGTGCGGCTCCTATTTTCTGTTCGTCGCCCCTTGCGGCCGGTTCGAGCGCCAGCGAGAACATCGGCTCAGGGACGTGAGGCATTTCAAATTTGCCGGCGGCTTGTCCGTCGTGAATAAGGTCGCCGGTTCTAAGCTCGTCAACCTTTGCGAGAGTAACGATATCGCCGGCGACGCCGGCGTCAATTTCTGTGATTTCGGCGCCCTGGGCCTTCAGGATGTGGCCCGGCCGGATGGTTTTTTTCTCATCGTTGCGGAGCAGATTTGTCTCGGATGTAAGTTTTCCGCTGTAAAGCCGAACGGCGGCGTATTTCATATTTGATTTGGCATCGAAGGCGATGCGGAATACCAGACCGGCGAGCGGGCCGGTCGGCTCTGCCTTGAGCCGCGTAGTCTTGTCGCCGGCTTTGAGCGCCGCCGGCTCGGCCTGCGCGGGTGAGGGGGTGTATTTAACGATGATGTCGAGCAGTTCGTCGATTCCGGTTTCGGCGCGGGCGATTGTGAAAACTATGGGTATGACGGTTCCGGCCTTCATTGCTTCGACGAAGACGGAGGCGATTTTGTCGGGGTGGATTTGCTCGCCTGCGAGGTAGCTTTCCATAAGGGCGTCGTCGGCTTCGATGACGTTTTCGATAAGCTCGGTGTGCGCTGCGGCGACGTCCATTACAGGAGAATTGCCGCTGTCGTTTTCGATGCAGTCGATGACGGAGCGTCTGTCGGCGGCGGGCAGGTTTGCACATCGGCAGGCGGTGCCGAAAGTTTCCTGGATGTTTTTTATGAGTCCGGGCAGGTCGATGTTTTCGGCATCGATTTTGTTGACGACGAGCAGCTTTGGTTTTGCGGCCTGCGCGGCGGCCTCGAAGAGTTTTCTGGTGTTTGTTTCGATTCCTGCCGAGGCGCTGATTACGATAACGGCTGTGTCGGCGGCGGGGATGGCAGCGATTGCGGGGCCGACGAAGTCAGGGTATCCGGGGGTATCGATGATGTTGATTGTTTTTCCGGCATGGCGAACGTTGATGAGGGCGGCCTGGATGGAGTGGCCGTGCTCTTTTTCCTCGTCGTAATAGTCGCAGACGCTGGTCTTGTCGTCAACGCTGCCGAGCCGGTTGCTTGTGCCTGTTTTGTGCAGTATTGCCTCGGCGAGAGAGGTTTTGCCCGCGCCGCCGTGCCCCAAGAGAACAATGTTGCGAAAATCGGAAGTATTAGCCACTTTGAAATCTCCAATTAAAGATGCCCTGACTTTATGCTTTAGAACCTGAGAACCCGCTAAGATACAGCAATTGTGGGCCTTTGAGCAAGGGATTTTTGAAAATTCTGCGTATCGGCGTCGATATGGGGTTTGCAGATGAGGTTCTGTAAAGAAAGACGGCGGGCGAAAAATGCAAATTTTTTTTAGGGCGTCGGCAGGTGCCGGGTACGGGGATTTTATTGGACATTGAAAAACGTGGGGGCGGGCGGGTAAGGCGTGGCCCTATATGTTGTGAGGTAAGCTGCGAATGTTCGGCTATATGGGGTAAGAGGTTATGGGGCGTTAGAGGACAGGTGTTAAAGAAAAACGGCAGGCCAGTCCGATACTGGGTTAGGTTGCAGGTGATTATTTTGATATTGAAGGAACAGGACGTATGAGCAAAAGGGAATTGATTGACTGCATCTGCGAGATAAACAAGACAGCCAAGCCGGAATTTCTCGCGGAGTTTTCCGAAGAAGAACTGAAGCAGTATCTCGAGCATCTGATGGAACTGGATCTGGAAGAGATACTTTTGTGTGCCTGAAATCGCTTCTCGGCGGCGAAATACCCTGGGCCGTCAGCGGCGGCGGGAGGCAGGTGGTGAGCTGCGGGGTAAGTCTAATCGACAGCAAAGCCGGCGACATTCACAAAAGCGGCACCGGTATGCGCATCGTATGGACGGACGGAGACGATGATTGTGCCGGATTTTACCATATAGACGAGGTAAAACTGGGAGATTTTTTTCGCCTGGCCGGTGAGCCAAACGGTTTCAACGAAGGAGGCGGTGACCCGGCCGGTATCGTCTGTTCGCAGGCCGGGGCCGGTGGTTAGTGAGCAGAACTCGATTTGGTGTATGATTGTGTCGTCGGAAGGGGCCGACGCGACGATACCGACGGGCCGGTGCAGGCCGTCGGTGATATCCTGGAGGGCTGGCAGCCGGCTGCCGCTGACCGGCGAGCCGGTATCAGGATTATTGCATTTCAGTGAGAGCAGCTTGTATCCGTCGGCGGGTTTGAGCATAGCAGGGAGCTTGCCGGTATCTTTAGCGACGTCTTTGGTTTTGTCGTCATTATGCTCGGCGGTTTTGGCGGGAGCGACGGAGATTTTTAATTCGGCTTTGACACAAATGATGTTTGCGTTTTCGTCGAACTGAGCGGGCATAGTGCTTTGCGTTGTCTGGGCGTTTTTCCAGTCGTTCTCATCGGCGATAGGCAGGTCTAGACCGGAGAGGAATTTTTCGCCGGCGGCGAGCTCGGTTCCGTAAATCTTTGCCGACTTTGCCGGCTTGATTTCGGCAAGGGTGCTGGTACAGTTTGAGAAAGGAATGAACGGCTCGGGGGCGGGCGCCTGCTCGGCGGCGACGGCCGACGGCAGCCGGGCTATTGCATTTGCCTTGAACTCGACGAGCACGGGCTTGAAGCCGGTCGGGACGAAGAAGGCGAAATCAATCCAGCGGGTTCCGTGCTTGGTGTCCGCCCTGGTAAGCTTGATGGTGTCGTCCGGCCGGGCTGTATGGATTCGGGTTGGGCCGCTGAGGTATCCGATTGGGTAAGCTGTTAGGCCTTTGCCGCGGAGGGGATTTTTGTCGTTGTCAGGTTTGCAGACGACCCTTAGTTGTGAGAGTGTGAAAGGGGCGGTTTGCTGTAGTGTTCTGGAAGAAAAGCCGACTCGGATGATTGTGAGGTTATGAGCGGCCATTGAGGGAGCGGCTCTGCCGTTCTGGTCGGTCAGGCCGTCGGGGGCGGGCCAGGCGGCAGCCTTGGCGGGGATTTCGAGGGCATCGGCAACGGTAATGAGAGGTACTTTGTCGGGGCCGGGATGGCGGTTGAGAAAGAGCTGGTCGAGGAAATCGGCGTGCAGAGCGGCGAAGCTGGTTTTGCCGCTGAGTGTTCCCCTGCTGATAATGGCGAACAGCCCTGCAGTGAAGCCGTCTGTGTTGAGCAGGGATTTTTTGGGGGTATCAATGTTTGTCAGTCTATCGTCAAATCGCTGGTATGGGATGTTGTTGGCAAGCGGCGCCAGAGCGAGGGCGGTGAGAAGAATACCGGAGACGACAAGGCCTGCGAGCAGACCGAGAGCGACCCTTCCGACCTTTTCAGGGACGTCCCCGAGGTCAACGGATTGTCGAGTGAGGAGTTCCGCTATTGTCTGGAGGATGGCGAAGGTGAGCACGAAAACAAGCAAAAAGCAGAGTGACTGGGCCCAAAGCGGCATGGTCTCGCGGCTGATAAGCAAGGCGGCGAGGGACTCAAAGCAGGCGAAGGCGGCAAGCCCTGAGTATATTGCGGTCATTAGCATAACAAATGCCTTGAGTACGCTTCCTTTGAAGTACTGAAACGCGGCACAACCTATGACAATCACGAGTACGATTAAAGCGGCCATTACAACCTCTTTTCTATTGTGTTACAAAGTATCGTTTGGCATAAAAGGTCAGGTCGTTCACTTTTTCGGCGCAGGTTTCGAGGGCTTCTGCTCTTTCGTGGATGCAAGAACCCTGACCATTTCGTTTATTGATGTTGTTCCGGCAATAACTTTTTTAAGCATCTGCTCCTGGAGGTAGAGCATTTTCATTTTTCTGAAGTTTGTTCCGACCTCGGAAAGCGATTTTGACTTCAGGACTGCCTTTCTGAGGTTTTCGTCGATTAGTATTGTCTCGAAGACGCCGGTTCTTCCGACGAAGCCGGTTTCCTGACACGCCTCGCACGGCGAGGGCTTGCCGCGTTTATCATAGACGACCTTGCCGGCACGGTAGAGGACCTTTGCCTTTTCCGGCGGGATGTTGAATTTGTGCAGAAGCTCTCTGTTCGGTTCGTATGCCTGTTTGCAGTTTTCGCAGAGCGTTCTGAATATTCGCTGGCTTGAGATTCCTGTCAGTGGCCTTACGGCCTTTCCGCGGCCAGCGATGAGTTTCATCCATCGCGCGAGGGCCTTTAAGGCGTTATCCGCTTCGAGCGTGAGATAAATGAGTTTTCCCTTGATGGCGGCTTCGCATGCGATTTGGGCGCTTTCGGCGTCGGCGCAGTCGCCGACACCGACAATGTCGGGGTCCATCCTGAGTACGGACTGGAGTTTTTTCGCAAATGTTGTGATGCCGCTGTCGCTTAGTGAAAAGACATTCTGCGTTATGTTGGGCAGGTCGGAGGCAATCTGCTTTTCGACGGTGGTGATACTGTTCAGAAAGGCGTCATGATTTTTGAGCAGGGCGTAGAAGGTGGTGGTAACGCCGCTGTTCTTCGGGCCGGCTACGATAAAGAGTCCCTGGTTCGCATTTCGCAGACTGTGCATCTGGTCGAGCTGATTTGCCGTCAGGCCGAGCTGGTCGAGTTTTGTTATGCTCTGCTGGATGAGCTGTTTGATTCTGAGCTGCTCGCCGGCGGTGGAGCCGGCGGTAGCGACCTGCCAGATAGTGCGCTGCTTGTTGCGAAAGATGGCAAACTTTCCCTTTTGCGGTTTTCTTTTTTCGGCGGGGTCGAGGTCTGCGAGGTGCTTGGCGAATCTGATGAAATACTCCACCCTGTCCCTGGGGATGCCGGGCTGTTTCAGTGCGGTGCCGTCAACGTAGTAGAGGACGGAGTAGTTCTCGGCCGTGGGAGTAAAGACGATGTCATAAGCGCGTCGCCAGATGACATCGTTGAACAGGTCGAAGGCCGCCTTGTATCCGAAGAATTCAGGTGTTTTGGCATCCGGCACAGGGACTTCATTGTTGTTTGCCGTGATAAAGACGAAGTTTTTTTGCATCGCCTTGATTTTTTTTGTTTCGGTGCCGAACAGGCCCTTGATGTGCTCGGCCGTCAGGACTCGCTGGAACCGGGGGACACGAGAGTTTCGGTGCATTACGTAGCTGATTGAGGTGACGCCGGCGGCGATAAGATAAACGAGCAAACCGATATAGAAGTTTCCTATTAGAAGCCAGATGACGGTGCCGAACGCCCATCCTGCAAAGACAACGGCGGTCCAGAAAACTTTTTTTGTGCCGACCGTTTCAGTGTCCTGGTGAACCCAGGTTACCGCGGGCAGCATGAGAAAGAACAGCACCAGGAACAGGGCGAACTTGGCGAGTGATATGTAACCGCCGTAGGTTACCGCAGCTAAGAATAAATCAGGCATAGAATAGTCCATTGTAAGCATTAGTCAATCCTCAGAGGATTCCTCCCTTTTCGGTCCTGATACCTTTCAGGGCCATCTTCAGCTCGTCGGGATTGGGTGCATACTTGTATGCCCGGCGCGCCTCGATGCTTCCGTCCATAATCAGTGCGATGAGCGAGTCTGTAAAGTGCAGCATGCCTTCCTCCGCACAGCCTCGAATCAGCATCGGCAGCTCGGCTTCTCTTTCTTCGGAGATGAGTTTCCTTGTTTCGGGATTTATGAGCAGGACCTCGACGGCGGGTATTCGGGCGACACCCTCTTTTACACTCGGTATAAGGACCTGGCTGATAATGGCTCTGAGTGTGATACTCAGTGTTTGTCTTGCCAGGTCTCTTTCGGGCTGCGGGAAGAGGTCGATGAGACGCTGAACGGCCTGGGCGCAGTTTGCGGCGTGCATGGTCATAAAGACGAGATGGCCGGTCTCGGCGGCTCTCATCCCGGCGGTTACGGTATGGGCGTCGCGGACCTCCCCGATAAAAACGATGTCGGGGTCTTCGCGCATAAGAAACCTGAGGGCTTCGTCGTGGTCGGGCACGTCTATGCCGATTTCCCTTTGCGAGACGATGGCCTTTTTGTCACTTATGAGGTACTCGATGGGGTCTTCGATGGTGACAATATGGCAGAATCGCTGCCGGTTGATATGGTCAATCATAGAGACGGCGGTGGTAGTTTTCCCGCAGCCGGTAGGGCCGGCGACAAGAACGAGTCCCTGTCTTGCCTCGGCGATTTCTTGGAGTACGGCAGGCAGATTAAGCCGGCTCAGGGGGGGGATTTCGGTATTGACCCTTCTGGCGGCGATGCTCACCAGTCCGCGTTGGCGAAAAAGGTTTATTCGAAAGCGGTCCTGCTCGGAGACTCCGTAGGCAAGGTCGAGGGTCCCGTGCTCGAGGAAATGCTGTTTTTGTTTATCGGTTAAAATCTCGAAGGCGAGCTGCTCTATCTGGTTCTCGGTGAGGGCTTTGGCGGTGGTGCTTTTGAGCTGTCCTGCGATTCGCAGCTTTGGCGGCTGGCCTACCTTGAGATGGATGTCGCTGGCGCGGGTTTTTACAGCGGCCTGGAGGAACTTGTTAATGGCCGGTTCGTTTGCCGGATGGGAGTGTTCAGCAACGGGTTGTTCCGAATTCATTGTGTTGGCGACCCCGACCCAGGACCTTGTAAACATCAAACGGTTGGTATTGCCCAATCTGCGGGCAACTGCGACTAAGGTGTAAAAACCGTGTTCGGCAGCGCCAGCTTGGGCAACCGTTTACAAATTCCTTATTATAAGCGCTGATGCCAAACTTGTCAACAAGAGCAGACGGGCAATATTTTCGGCAAAGTAAAGGGTATAAGCTGCCGCTTAATCCGGCTGCCCGGAGGATAAATCGGCTTTTGGATGGAGGTACTTTGGGAATTTTATGGCGGTGTCCCATAATATTGGCTTGACAACTCAAAACCTGCCTCTACAATTGGGAATACTGGAAATTGAGGTTTTTCAAAGGGGTGTTAAGGATGGCAAAAGGTCCCGCGAGAAAAGTGGCGTTCATTTCCTCTTATGTGCCGAGAAGATGCGGGATTGCAACTTTCACCTCGGATTTGGTCGGCAGTGTGGCAGCCAGTGCCAAAGGTGAGTTCGAGCCGTTGGTCGTCGCTCTGCGCTCGGGCGACCAGAAATTCGAGGACCCGGTAAAATTTGAGATTCGTCAGGACGTCAAGAACGACTACATCTGCGCCGCTGATTACATAAACTTCAGTCACGTTGACCTGATAAGCGTCCAGCATGAGTTCGGCCTGTTCGGCGGCTCGGCGGGCGCATACCTCGCTCTGCTGCTCAACAGGGTAAAAAACCCCGTTATAACGACACTGCACACGGTTCTTGACGACCCAAACCCCGACTATCGCAAATCTCTTATCGATGTCTGCGACGCCTCCTGCAAAGTCATTACTATGAACGAACGCGGTGTCGGTATGCTGCGAAACATTTACGGCATATCGGGCAAAAAAATTCACCTTATCCCGCACGGCATTCCTGATATGCCCTTTGTTGACAGCAACTACTACAAGCACAGGTTCAAAATGGACGGACGCAGAACCATTTTGACCTTCGGCCTGCTGAACAGAAACAAAGGCATAGAGGTAATGCTAAAGGCCCTGCCGGCCATAATCGAAGCGGAGCCCTCGGCTTTGTATGTTGTTCTCGGAATGACGCATCCGGCTGTATTGAAACACGAGGGAGAATTGTACCGCTTCAGCTTACAGCAGATGGTAAAGGAGCTGTCCCTGCAAAAGCATGTGATATTCCACAACCGTTTTGTGGACGACAAGGAGCTTAACAATTTCCTTTGTGCAGCGGATATTTATGTCACCCCGTATCTGAGGAGGGAGCAGTTGACCAGCGGCACACTGGCGTTTGCGGTCGGTACGGGCAAGGCGGTGGTCTCAACGCCCTATTGGGCGGCTATGGAGCTGCTCGCCGACGGGCGCGGCAAGCTTGTGCCGTTCGGCGATTCAAAGCAGATGGCTAAGGCGATAATTGACATACTCAAAGACGATTCGCTGTTTTATTCACTTCGCAGAAAGGCATACGACTACGGCCGGCCTCGTACCTGGCCCAAAATAGGCCAGGCCTACTGGAAGCTTTTCAGCGCAAAGCGTCTGCCAATCTATGCCGCTGCGAAGGCTGCGCCCTCCGTTGCCGAGGCCACATCGAACATTCAACTGCCCGAGCCGTCGCTGGACCACATAAAGCGGCTCACCGACGATACGGGTATCTACCAGCACGCCAGATTTACCGTCCCCAATCGTGAGTATGGTTACTGCACGGACGACAATGCAAGGGCCGTTATCGCTATGGCCAAGTATTATGCCCAGTATCCCGGCCCCGATGTGCTGCAGCTGCTGGATACGTATCTGTCCTTCATCGTCCACTCACAGGCCGCCGACGGCTCGGTGAGAAACTTTATGAACTTCGACAGAACCTGGGTCGCCGATGAGCCGGTAAACGATGCGCTCGGAAGGGTTATATTGGCCTTCGGAACCGTTATTGCACAGCCGCCCTCCGATGCGTACATCCCGATTATCAAAGACTGCTTTGACCGGTCGGTCAGCCAGGTCGAAAGGCAGTATCCCCGGGGAATGGCTTACTCGATACTCGGTATGGCCGATTATCTGCGGCAGTTCCCAGGCGCCAGTGACATCAAGCGATGCATGTCGATAGTCGCCGACGGACTGCTCGCGCAGTTCAGGGAAAACAGCCATCCGGACTGGCAGTGGTTCGAGGACATGCTTGCATACGACAACGCCGTTCTTCCGCACGCCCTCTTTGCGGCGGGTTTGACCTTCGGCGAAAAAAAATACTACGAGGTTGCCGAAAAGACCTGTGCTTTTCTCCTGAAGAATATCTACACCGGCGAGCATTTCAGTTTCATCGGCTCGAACGGCTGGTACGAGCGAGGCGGGGCCAGGGCCGAATTCGACCAGCAGCCAATTGAACCGGCCGGTACCGTTCTGATGCTGAAGGCCGCCTACGACGCCACACAAAACCCCGATTTTCTGAAGCTCCAGAGGAAGGCATTCGACTGGTTCCTCGGTGAAAACGACCTGAGGATTCCGGTTTACGATTTCAAGACCAACGGCTGCGCCGACGGATTAATGCCCGGAGGCATCAATGCCAATCAGGGCGCCGAAAGCACCCTCAGTTTTATGCTCTCTCTGCTGGCGATGTTTGAGAGTTACACCATAACAGACAAGCTCGGCGGTGGTGTTGAACGCACGCCCAAGCAGAAATCCACCATCAAGGCCATAGGCAAACAGACACAGGGCAAAAAAAAAAGCGTTGAAGAGCTTATTTGAGCCGGCCTGACGAACGGTTTCGAGCGAACGCAAAATAACGGGCGACGGCTTGGTGGTTCCAGGGCGTGGTTCTTTTATCTCCCCGGGCTCTCAACCCGCGCGCCCGCCCTGCGATTCAGCAGATACCGCCAGAGAGGAAATTCGGTGTACGGATGATTGTCTGTAATTATTAATGCCGCCCTTGTGAAATCTTCTATCTGTTCATCTGTCTGCAAGAACAACAGCTCCAGCAGTTGCGAGCTTGTAACACAGCTTTTATCGTATTCACTAAGGTCCTTTGTTAACCGCACGTTGGTAAAAGCCAGCTTTGTTTTTGACTGGTTGATATTCGCCTCTTTGAGCGTGCCGATAATGTAGAGACCCCGCCCGTAGCAGCCTTTCCATACGGTCGTGTCTGGAAAGACCGAGTAGAATGTTTTCACTATGTACTGACGGTCCTGCCTGGTGCTTCTTCCCGGAAACCACAGACACATAACTCCATTCGGCGTCAGATGTTCTCTGCATAGAGAGAGGAATTCGCGGGTGTACAGGTTTACGGTGCCGGCATTGTATATCGGCGGCGATGGGTCAACGGTAATTACATCATATTTGTCCGAGGACAGCAGCAGAAAGTTTCTGCCGTCGCCGACAACCAGATGCACATTCGGCCGGTTTAGTATCTCCTCTGAATCACCGTGATAGTACCTGAAGCACTTATAAACCTCCGGTGCCAGCTCGACACAGGTAATAGCCAGGTTGTCGTAAATAGAGGCGGATTTCAAAGTTGTGCCCATTCCGAAACATATTATCAGTATTTTCTCGGGCTCATCGGCCAGCATAATCGGCAGATGGGCCATAAGTTTGGGCTGAGTGGACAGCACCGTCTGCCCCTGCCCGTTTATCCAGAGCAGTTTTGCGCCGTTTCTTGAAAAGCTGGTCACCGTTCCCTCCACGGTCTCTCGATTGTCAAATATTCTATAACTGTGAGCCCTGTGGGCCACTCTTTTCGCAATAACGCCGAGGAAGGGGTCCCTGCCTTTGAGGCCGAGCAACAGCATAATGGTGCCGGGGATTATCAGCAGAATTTTAAGTTTGAAGTCCATTGATTTGCTCGGCTCGGACCATAACAGAGCCACACCGAGTGCAATGTTCACAAATCCAAGCAGGACTACCGTTTTGCTTGAGCCCAATATGCTGATAAGAACGAAGCCCGTAAGCAGAGAGCCGGCGACGTTACCGATTGTGTTGAAACCGAATACGGTGCCTACCGAAGAGCCGGTTGTATCGGCACTTTTGGTGTAGCACAAAGAGGCAATGGGAAATATGGCGCCGAAGAGCAGGGTAAGTGGAAGCACCAGCACCACCGGGGCAAGCAGTCGGGTCAACAGGCGGCTATCGAGCGGCCCAAACAAATACAGGTTGAAAATAGAGAGCAAGCCGATAAGCAGCTCCAGTGCCCCAAAGACAACAAGAGGATTCTTGAACTTGTCTATGGACTTATTAATCACGATACTTCCCACCGCTATTCCCGTCAGGAATACAGCCAGCATAGCGGAAAAGGCGTATGTGGAAGTTTTGAGGAACAGGATAAGCTGGCGCGTCCATATTACCTCGTAAGCCAGGGCGGTAAAGCCGCTTATCAAAATTGCAGCCAATACGATTTTCCGTATTGAATCCGGGTAAGCCGAAATCACGCCGCCCGCCCGGGCCCCAAATCTGTCCTCTACGACTTTGCCCGCTTCTGCAGGTCCGGTTGTCCTGCTGTGGAGCAGGTACGCGACACATCCGACTATGAGATTGATTAAAACGCCTATGAATATGGTATTCCACTCACCGATTGAGCCGATGGTGACAAAGCCGCTCACTATCACGCCGGCAACGGCGCCGAGCGTGTTCAGCCCGTACAACAAGCTGAAGTTTCTGCCGAACAGACCTTCTTTTCCGACCACATACGAAGTCAGCATAGGCAGCGTCCCGCCCATAAGCATCGTCGGCGCCAGAAGGCAGATGAAAGGCACAAGTGTCCTTGTTATCATCATCATCAGCTCATTGTGATTGCTTGCGTCGTAAACGTATTTGTAGAGAGGGATGGACGATGTCAACAGCAGCGGTGTGATAACGGCAAAAAAGGCAGCCGATATCTGCAGCAAGGCGAAGATTCTAAGCTGGTCACTGCGCTTATCGGCAAGTTTGCCGAATGCAAAGCTGCCGAGAGCCAAACCGGCCATAAAACCGGCCAGTGTGATGGCGGTTGCATAAGTCGTTACACCAACAATCCTTGAGACGATTCTAAGCCAGACTACTTCGTAAATCAGTCCGCTGATGCCCGAGGCGAAGAACAAAAGCAAAATGGTCTTCTTGCTGGGCCCTGTTTCGTTTGTCTTCATTTTCGTTCCCATCCTCTGTCCATTTCCGGTTTCGGAAGGTACAGGCCCCACTTCAAATGGCGGCGACCGGTAAAAAAAACAACTGGGGTACAAGGACTCGAACCTTGACTAACTGATCCAGAGTCAGTCGTGCTACCATTACACCATACCCCAGTAAGCCCGCCCTGCGGCTGCTACAGCGTCTCCAGAGGCGAGCCGACCGCTACTTTACTGTTTTTCGGCCGCGTCGGCAAGCATATTAACCGCCAATCGGCCGATTTGGCCGTACCCGGACAGACCGCCGGCGATGGCTATGCCATCACAGGGGCAGTGCCTGTTGACAGTTGCCCGACCAGCCGGTAAGCTGCGTTTATGGCTGGCTTTTTGCGAATAATGGTTCTCGGCTCGGCGTTGACCGTTCTTGTCGGCTGCAACGGCAGCGAAGAACGACCCGCGTATGAGAAGATGGGAATCGGCGAGCTGGCGCCTGTCGGCGGTATCGAGCGGCTGGGTGACCAGGCCATAAGAATGATAAATCTCGACGTCGTCACATTCGAGTTCCCTGCCGAAAAACTCGATTCTCTGCAGGACATCCGGGCGATGCTGAACACTAAGGCGCTGCGGTTCGACGACCTGAATGCCTTCAGGGCAAACTCCTTCTGGGCCGGTGCCGCACCGCTGAGAATCTTGCAGACAACCCTCAATCGCCTGACCGCCGCTGGCGGCAGCAAAACAGGCACAACCTCGCTGCTGATACCCAACGGCAGCAGTGAAACGGTGAATATAGCCCGAATAGCCCACAGGAGCGACATTTCATTTGTCTCACGCAGCAGCCGGCCGGACAAAGTCAATGTCGGTCCGGGCTATCTGGCGCTGCAGGTCTCGGCAGCCAGGCCGCCCGGTTTGGATTTCGTGTGCACCGTTCGTGTCACGCCCATTTTCTCACCCGAAACCAGAGGACTGACCCCGAAATTAGCCGAGCGGCTGAGGGCCAATCAGGAGCGTTTTTCGTCGGCGTCCTTTGCATTGAGTATGAGGCCGGGCGACTTTCTCCTGCTTATGCCGCTGCGGCCCTGCGACGACCCATCGACGCTCTGCGGGCTGTTCTTCGGCATGGCCCCGGATAGGCGCAGCTTCAAAGCGTACCTGCTTGCCTGCGCCAATATGACCTGAGCTTACCTGCCGCAGACAAATCTGCCGATGGCTTTGAGATAACAGATGAACGAGACCGCAAACGCAATTGTCGCCCTGACCCGATGCACCGGCTACAGCCGGGCCGACGTCGCCGGGGCAATCGCTAAACAGCTCGATTTGCTTGGGGGCGTCGGTAATTTCCTGAGTCGCGGCGACCGTGTCCTGCTCAAGCCCAATTTCATAGCCCCTCGGTCCACACACCACGCAACACAGACACATCCTGCGGTCATCATCGAGCTTGCCAAGCTGTTGAAGGACTTCGGCGCAAAACCCTTCGTCGGCGACTCGCCCGCCTGGTCGAATGTCTTTACCTGTGCGGACAAGCTCCGGCTCACCGGGCCGCTGAAAAAGCTCGGCGTCCCTATCAAACAGCTAAACAGACCCAAAAAGTGTTCAATGGCCGGAACAAAAGTCTCAATCAGCTCGGTCGCCCTCGATGCCGACGTCATTATCAATCTGCCGAAACTAAAATCGCACCAGCAGCTTGTAGCGACGTTTGCGGTAAAGAATATGTTCGGCTGTGTTACCGGAAAAAGCAAGCCGTACTGGCACTTCGCCAGAGGCAAAACAGCGGAGCAGTTCTGCGGGCTTCTCATCGGGATATACAGATTTCTCAATCCGGCCCTTACCTTAATCGACGCCGTCGTTGCAATGGACGGCCAGGGCCCGATTAACGGCAGGGCCAGACCGCTCGGTTGGCTCATCGCCGGCGCCGACCCTGTCGCCTGCGAAGTCGTCTGCAGCAAACTCATAAACGCAAAGCCCGAAGATTTTCCCATTATTCGCACGGCAAGACAAATGCACTGGGGCTGCTCCGAGCCGGGCAGGATAAAAATTGTCGGCGACCGCCTGCCAGGGACCGGCTGTACGGATTTCGAACCGGCACGGCTTGTCCCGATAAGATTTTCATTTTTGCGTGTCTGTAAAAGCATCTATAAGCAAATTTTCCTA
>CAYMYK010000043.1:10061-17147 GCA_964394625.1 uncultured Pirellulales bacterium | reverse complement strand
GCCACAAATACCTCATATTATCGCCTATCCAATGCTCGTTCCTTTACTTTTTCAAAGGTCAATAATATAACTCAAATTGATTATATGAAAGTGCGTCTCCTAGCGGGTAGAATACCCACTAAAAAGGCACTTTTCTCGAAAGGAGACGCAAATAGAAATTATAGCATTTGATTCCCACAAACGCTATACCTTAGCTCGAGTGGAAAGAACAGATGGGCAATTGCTCAAAGAAGAAAGGGTCAATCACTGTCGCGGTAGTATCACCGGATTTCTGGATCAATGCCAACCAGGCAGTTCTGTGGCAGTTGAAACTATCGGCAACTGGTATTGGATTGTCGATGAAATCGAACGGGCAGAAATGCTGCCAAAGCTTGTACACGCAAGAAAGGCAAAGTTAATGCTGGGCTCGATCAACAAAACAGACAAATTGGACGCTCGTGGGCTGAATCTTCTCCAGCGTACAGGTACCCTTCCGACGGTATGGATACCGCCGGCAGAACTCAGAGACAAGCGAGAGCTGCCGCAAACCCGGATGGTATTTGCCTGTCAGCGTACACGTTTGAAAAACAGGATCCATTCGGTTCTGGCCAAATACGGTTTGTGTGATGAATTTGAAGGTGTAAGTGATATTTTTGGCAAGGCCGGTCGAGAACTCATACAGCAATGTATGAAGCAATTGCCAAGAGAGACTTGTTATACAATGCGATGTTTACTTCGTCAGTTGGATACAGTCCAGCAACAAATTGAACGGCTTGAGAAACATACGGAGCAGGTTTTTGAAAAGACCGAGCAGGTCAAGTTTTTGATGACTATGCCAGGAGTTGGTTTTATACTGGCAGTGCTTATTTCACAGGAGATAGGCGATGTGAGCCGTTTTAATAGTCCGCAGCGTTTAGCGTCTTATTCGGGCACTGTACCTCGTGTCCATTCCAGTGGTGACAAGGTTCGATTTGGCAGGCTTCGGCCTGATGCCAATCATTATTTGAAATGGGCGTTTTCTGAGGCGGCTAATTCAATAGCAGTCAATCATAAGCATTGGCCACATCGTCATGTATGCCAGTTGTATAATCGCATTCGACAAAGAAAAGGTCATGCTAAAGCAGTTGGCGCGGTATCAAGACATCTTGCTGAAGCCAGCTACTGGATGCTGAAGAAAAATGAGGCTTATAAGGAACGTGGAATAAAAAATGTTTCGCTATCTCAGGTATGAGCGCGTTTCGGTCATGTCCGCTTTGACGGACGCAAACTGATTGCGAGATATCTGTAGAAAATTCTCATGTCACATAGATGACGCAGAGATGACTTTGGCGAATCAGCCAATAGAGATTATGCGAGACTATAAAAAAGAGTATAAAAATGGCGTAAGTAAAAAGAAAAAAATACGCTTGACTAAAGATGCACTTTCAGAGATGACCGATTTTGATAAAGTATTCATTATAACCGCTTCACTAACAATAAGATAAGCTAATTTGTCATTCTGAACGAAGTGAAGAATCTCATGACGTATTACAGCGAAAACCTGTATCTAAGGCCAGATGCTTCGCTTCGCTCTCCTATGGAGTCCGCCGTTGGGTGTCCCTCACGGGACTTACGGACAGCATGACAGTTCGGTGTCGGTCAGTTTGAGTACCCTGTTATCCCTATTGTCGGAATATTGTCGATTTTTTCCGGACGCGAGTCAGGGTCTTAATTCATTGAATGGGGGGACGTTTTGTATCGATGCCGTCTGCTTTTCAGAACCAAGAGGTGGTCGGCAGTCAGCCGGAATCTTTTTGCAGCTTGTACTCGACGGAGTCGGCCAGGGCCTGCCAGGAGGCCTCGATGATGTTCTCGGAGACGCCGACAGTGCCCCAGATGTCGGTTTTGTCGCGCGACTGGATTATTACGCGCACCTTCGCGGCGGTGCCGGCTCCGGCGTTCACGACACGGACCTTGTAATCAATCAGGCATACATCTTTAATGTCGGGGTAGAAGCGTTTGAGCGATTTTCTCAGGGCCGCATCGAGGGCGTTTACCGGGCCGTCACCCTCGGCGACGACGTGCTCGGTGACACCATCGACCTGGAGCTTTACGGTCGCCTCGGTGACGAGAGCGCCGGAGGCCCGCTTCTCAACGCTGGTGTTATACTTAATAAGCTTGAAACAGGGCTTATATGTACCCATAATTTTTCTGACAAGCAAATCAAAGCTCGCGTTAGCGGCCTCGAATTGATAGCCCTGGTTCTCAAGCTCCTGAACGCGGGCGAGAATTTTCATAGCCAGTTTTTTATCCTGGTCGATTCGCGATTTCTCAAGCTCGGCCAGAACATTTGATTTACCGCTAAGCTCGGAGATAAGAAATCGGCGTTCATTTCCGACCAGGGCCGGGTTTATGTGCTCGTATGTGCGCTTGCTTTTGCGGAGAGCGTTTACGTGCAGTCCGGCCTTGTGGGCAAAGGCGCTTTCGCCGACGTAGGGCATATTGGATACCGGTGCGAGGTTGCCTATCTCGAAAACAAAACGGGAGACCTTTGTCAGCGTTCTGATTTTGTCGCCTTCAAGGACGTCAAAGCCCATTTTGAGGGCGAGGTTCGGGATGACCGTACAGAGGTTTGCGTTGCCGCACCTTTCGCCGAGTCCGTTGATTGTCCCCTGCAGATGTCTGGCGCCGGCGCGGACGGCGGCGATGGAATTTGCGGTGGCGCAGTCGGTGTCGTTATGCGCATGAATACCGACGACCGCCGGAGCGAATTTATCGCAAACGGCTTTGGTGATTTCGTATATCTGCTCGGGCATGGTTGCGCCGTTGGTGTCGCACAGAACGAGGACGTCGGCGCCGGCATCGTCGGCGGCGGCGAGCACCTTCATTGCGTATTCGGGATTTTTTTTGTAACCGTCGTAAAAATGTTCGGCGTCAAATATGACTTCGAGCCGACGTTTTTTGAGGAACTCGACCGAGGATGCACAGATTTTGAGGTTTTCATCGAGCGAGCAGCCAAGCACCTTTTTGACGTGGAGGTCCCAGGTTTTGCCGACGATGGTTGCGGCCGAGGTTTTACAGGCGAGGATTGCGTTGAGCGAGGCATCGTCGGCGGGCCTGGTATCGGCCCTTCTGGTGGAGCCGAAGGCGACGATTTTCGAGTTTGAAAGGCCGAGTTTTCGCACCTCGGCAAAGAACTTCATTTCCTTCTGGTTGGCGACGGCATAGCCGCCCTCGATGTAATCGAGCCCCAGTTCGTCGAGCCGGCCGGCGATTGCCAGTTTATCCTCGAGCGAGAAGCTGACGCCTTCCGTCTGCATTCCGTCGCGGAGGGTCGTATCGTAAGTGCTTATTTTTCCCATAGATTGCCTCGCATATTCACACTCAGGCGGCATTTTGCCGCAAAGAACATTTTTGCCGAGCGAATCAATTTTATCTGTCGCCGCCGGCTGTGTAAAGGGCGAAATGGCTGCGGTTCGGTCCGGGCGGCGGCGAGTGCCTTTTCCGGGTGCCGGTGGGCGGCAAAAATACATAAAATTGCGATTGGCCTGTTGCAATGCCTTTTGATTTTCCTTATACTACCAAGTTTGTGCAATTTATGGCAGGTTAGCAGGTTAATACTATATCGTGGCAGGATAAATGATACTGACACAAAACTTGAAGCCCAGACAGGTCAAGGTTCCGCTGGAAAGTAAAGACAGGATATCGGCCATAACCGAATTAGTTGACCTTCTTGAGGGTTGCGGTCAGCTACTCGACAGAGACGTTGCGCTTCAGGCGGTACTTACCCGCGAACAGACCCGCAGCACGGGCATCGGGTCGGGGATAGCTATTCCGCACGGCAAGTGTATGGCGGTGAAGGAATTAGTGATGGCGATTGGAATCGCGGCAGAGCCGATTGATTTCGAGAGCGTGGACGGCAAACCGGTAAGCATCATAATACTTCTCGTCTCGCCGGCCGACCAGACGGGGCCTCATATTCAGGCGTTGGCCAAGATAAGCCGTCTTATGCTTGATGAGGAGTTCAGGCAGGGGCTTCAGAAGGCCAGTTCTGCCGACGAGGCCTATGAGCTTTTGAGCAGTAAAGAGAACGAATAGTCGCCGTTTTTCAGCAAGCCGCGGTTGTTTCTTCTCGGCAATCGCAGGCAAAAGTCTCGGTCGGTTATTCATCAGGGCTGTCGTGCGGCGCTTCCCAGAGAATCAGCCCCATTTCGTATGGGTTGACAAGGTCCGGATGTCTGGGCAGAATGCGAACAGCGACACCCCTTCGGCCTGAAGCCCGGCACGGGGTCAGGCCCGAGAACCAGTGCTCACCATCGGCGCCCGCCGAACCCCGGCAATCCATTTTAACAATGGAGCCGTCGGTGATGCCGCCCCGGGCATCGAGCGGGCCGTGGTAAAGCTCAACCGAGATATCATCGGGACTGAGCGGGCCGAGCTTGACCAGGGCGGCGACTTTAAGCTCTGAGCCAACCCTCAACTGTGGGTTTCTCATATCCAGTTTCTCTGCCGAGCTGCCGTTGCCGAACTGCACCTGGACGTCCTTAATCTGCAATTTTGGCCAAGCGGCTTTGATATTTGATTTCCACTGTGAAAGCGTTCCGGCCTTGGTCATATTCTCGTCCGTGAGGTATCGCCACTTTTTCTGGGCCGGCAGATAGCAATTTTGGGTGTATTCGGTGAGCATTCTGCGTGTGTTGAACCGCGGGGCGATATGACTGATGGAATTTTTCATTCTGTGTATCCAGGCGCGGGGCAGATTGTCGGCTGAGCGTGTATAGAACAGTGGGACGACCTCGTTTTCGAGGACGTTATAGATTGCCTGGGATTCGACCATATCCTGGTAGTCGTGGTCATCGTAGGTTTCGCCGGCACCGATGACCCAGCCGCCATCGGGTCTGTAGCCCTCGCACCACCAGCCGTCGAGGGTGCTGATATTCAGCGCGCCGTTTATTGCGGCCTTCATACCGCTTGTTCCGCTGGCCTCCCAGGGTCTTCTGGGGTTGTTGAGCCAGACATCGACGCCCCGGACGAGGACCTTTGCGACGTTGATATCGTAGTCTTCGAGGAAGACGATGTGGCGTCTGACATCGAACTGCGAGGCGAAGTGGATAATCTGGCGTATAATTTCTTTTCCCTCGGTATCTCTCGGATGTGCCTTTCCGGCGAAGATAATCTGGACGGGGCGTTTGGGATTGGTCAGTATTTTCGCGAATCGGTCAGGGTCTTTGAGCAGCAGATTGGCCCTTTTGTATACTGCGAAGCGTCTTGCAAAGCCGATGGTGAGGGCTTCAGGGTTGAGGACTTCTTCGGCGTGGTTCAGCTCACTGTGATATGTACCTCTCCTCTGCATCTGGGTTTTGAGACGGTTGCGTGTGAAGGCGACCAGGCGTTCCCTGCAGCGCTGGTGACAGCGCCACAATTCCTCGTCTGGGATACGGCTGAGGTTTTCCCAGGCGGCGGCGTCTGCGGGCTCTTCGAGCCAGCCGGGCCCGACATATCTCTCATACAGAGAGGCCGTTTCCTGCGAAAGCCAGCTTTTCAGATGGACGCCGTTGGTAATCGACGCGATGGGAATTTCGGAGCTCGGCACGCCCCGCCAGAGGCAGGACCACAGCTCACGCGAGACGCGGCCGTGCAGCTCGCTTACACCGTTAATATAGCTGCTCATACGCATTGCGAGAATCGGCATTTTGAATGTTTCGCCGTCGTCTCCGGCGAGTATCCTGCCGAACGCCAGGAACCGGGCTCTGTCTATGCCCAACGTCGGCAGGTAGTCCTCGAAATACTTGTCCATAAGGTCGGTGGTAAATTCGTCAACACCGGCCCTTACGGGCGTGTGCATGGTAAAAACATTTCCGGCTTTGGCCGCTTCGAGGGCCTGGTCGAAACCGGCGCCGGAAGAATTCATAATCTGGCGGATGCGTTCAAGCGTCATAAAACCGGTATGTCCTTCGTTCATATGGCATACCGTGGGCTGAATGCCCAGGGCGGTCAGTGCCCTGAAGCCGCCTATGCCGAGCATAATTTCCTGCCAGATTCTCATCTCACGGTCGCCGCCGTAAATGGATGTGGTAATCATCCGGTCGGTCGGCGAATTCGAGGGCAGATTCGCGTCCAGCAGGTACAATTTTACCCTGCCGATTGAAGCGTACCAGATTTGCGCCTCGACGGCCCTGCCCGGATACTCAACGCTTACGGTCAGGGGTCGGCCGTCGTCGCGGCGGACAAGCTCGACGGGCATATTGTAAAAATCGTTTTCAACATAGACCTCCTGCTGCCAGCCGTCCACGTTCAGATACTGGCGGAAGTATCCCTTCTGATACAAAAGCCCGATACCGACCAGGGGTACAC
Organism: uncultured Pirellulales bacterium; assembly: GCA_964394625.1. Classification (GTDB taxonomy): domain Bacteria; phylum Planctomycetota; class Phycisphaerae; order Sedimentisphaerales; family Anaerobacaceae; genus JAUVYV01. Next base: position 10,835 of record CAYMYK010000043.1, on the reverse strand, counting down.
CGAGGTCGGATGCGCTTTTCAGGTGGTCAGCGGCGAGGACTCCCAGGCCGCCGGCGTAGATGGGGAGGCACTCGTGGATGCCGAACTCGGCGCTGAAGTAGGCAATGAGGGGTCTGGCAGTCCCGGAGCAGGCCTTGTCAAACCAGGATGGGCCTTCGAGGTATCGTTTTAGGGCATCGGCGGCCCGCTGCAATTGCGACAAGAAGCCGTGGTCCTCAGCCAGTGTATCGAGGCGTTCCTGACCGACATTGCCGATGAGTTTGACCGGGTTATGGCCGTAGGTCGCCCAGAGTTGGGGGTCGATTCTTTTGAACAGGTCGATGAAGTGCCGGTCCCATGACCAGAACATATTGAAGGCGATGGTGTCAAGGTCTTTGAGTGACTCCGGCAGCGCCGGCAGCACCGTGTAGTTACGAATCTTCAGCATATTCAACTCTCCAGGATGCAAACGAACACAGACAAAACTTAGCCGCGAACTCGTGCTACGTAGCAGGTACCTCTGCTATGCGTATCGCTTCGCAGAGCATAGAGCATAGTTCGCAGAGTAGTATTAACACGAACAAAGCACAAAAAACTTAGGCAGAACAAGAGTTTCCGCCCCTTTTGTAATCGACAGAACGGCGGGCCGGCTTAAATGCAAAAAGCGTGGCGGCAGGGGGGGGTATCGAATCCGGCCGGTCCGATATCGGTAAGATTTTACGTGGAAAAAGTCGAAAAAAAGGCATGCGACAACAGGCCTTGTATAAGCGGCAGGACTTCGTCCGCAAAGGCGGT
>CAYMYK010000043.1:0-10051 GCA_964394625.1 uncultured Pirellulales bacterium | reverse complement strand
GGCGGTTACCGAATTCGGCCGGTCCGATATCGATGAGATTTTGCGGAAAAAAACGAAAAAAAGGCCTGTTGTCACAGGCCTTTCGTAATCGGCAGGACTTCATCCGCAAATGCGGTGTGAAAGCCAATTGAACAAAACCCTGTATATCCAGGTGGGCAATCGTTGCTTGCGTCCGAAAGTCCCGTCGAGCGGGCGTTTCCGAGCCGGCAAGACCTGATTTCCCCGAGTTGGGTTTATCGGTTTTTTTCAAATAATGCTTTCAACACCAACACGGCAGAGTCCATCCTGCATAATAACTTATACCAGATTCGCGGCTGCAAATCAAGAAAATAACGGCAACAGCAGGTTTTTTATAGGTGCGTTTAATCACTGCCCTGATACATATTTTCGGCAATTTGGCGCTCCCGGCTAAAAAATGATGGTACCTGTGTGCGAACCGGTACCGAAAAAACGCCATTTTTGGGGTTGTCATTGAGCGTTTGTTTCATATACTGATTAACGAACAAATAAGTACACGAAGAGATTATGCCAAGACTTGTCATAGTATCCAACCGGCTGCCAATGCGTATCACAAGGGATTCGCAGGGAATCCTGTTCAAGAGAAGTGTTGGCGGCCTTGCCACGGGACTGGCCTCGCTGGCGTCGTCCTATGAACTTTGCTGGATTGGATGGCCGGGGACGACAGTCGAAAGACTAACGAGCAAAGAGAAAGAGGCAATCGGCGAAAAACTGGCCGGGGAAAACTGTAAGCCGGTTTTCCTTTCAAAGAAACAAATCAAAGGTTATTACCAGGGCTTTTCCAACAAAACGATTTGGCCTCTGTTCCACTATTTTCCGTTGTACACGGTCTATGAGGAGCGTTATTGGCAGGCATACCGGCAAGCAAACAAGATTTTCTGTGAGCATGTGCTGGAAATGGTCAGGCCCGGCGACTGTATCTGGATACACGACTATCAGCTCATGCTGCTGCCGGAAATGATACGAGAAAGACTGCCTGACGCTCAAATAGGTTTTTTTCTGCATATCCCATTTCCATCTTTCGAGTTGTTTCGTCTGCTGCCCTGGCGTGCCGAGCTTCTGAGGGGCCTGCTGGGCGCAGATTTGATAGGTTTCCACACGTACGACTACGTGAGGCACTTTCTCAGCAGCACCAATAAAATACTGGGTATGGAGCACTCTATGGGCAAGCTGGAGATTGGCAACAGGGTCGTCAAAGTGGACGTATTTCCGATGGGGATTGATTACGACAGATACTCCGGTGCAGGTAAAGAACCTCTGGTCAGCAAGAATGTCAAAGCAATTCGCAAGAAAGTGGGGGAGCGTCAAATAATCATATCAATCGACCGGCTCGACTATACCAAAGGCATCATTGAGCGTCTGGAGGCATTCGATTTGTTCCTGTCACAGAACCCAAAATACAAGGGGAAGGTGACACTGATTTTTCTGGCGATTCCGTCTCGAATGGGTGTAGGCGACTATATTGAACTGAGGAAGAAACTCGAAGGTCTTGTCGGCCGAATCAACGGCGAGCACGGCACCATCGGCTGGGTGCCTGTCTGGTATTTGTTCCGGGCGGTGCCCTTCGAGCGACTTGCAGCTCTGTACAGCATCGCAGATGCAGCGCTTGTAACGCCGCTGCGCGACGGGATGAACCTGATTGCAAAGGAATTTGTGGCATCGAAGACAGATGGTAAGGGGGTTCTGATTCTAAGCGAGATGGCTGGGGCGGCCAGCGAGCTCGGTGAAGCGGTAATTGTGAACGCCCGCAACAAAACAGCAATCATAGCGGCTATAAAAGAGGCGCTTGAGATGCCGGTCGAAGAGCAAATCGAGCGGAATAAGCTTATGCAGACGAGACTTTCACGCTACACGGTGGCACGATGGGCTGATGATTTTATCAAGGCCCTATCCGACATAAAGAAAACCCAGCAGGAGCTTTCCGTCAGAAAGCTTTCAACCGAGAACAGAAACAATTTGATTCGGGAATACTCGGTCGGTCGCAAACGGCTGTTGCTGCTCGATTATGACGGGACACTTGTCGGCTTTGTCAGCCGTCCTGAAAAGGCGAAGCCGGACAAGGAAGTACTCGGCCTGTTGGGCGAGCTGGCGTCGCAAGAGAGAAATGAAGTGGTCATAATAAGCGGCAGAGACAAAGAGACCCTGGATGGCTGGCTGGGTGACATCAAAGCTTCGCTGGTAGCTGAGCACGGAGCGTGGATTAAGCAGGTTGGGTGCGATTGGCAGGTTATAGAGCCGCTGCACAATGAATGGAAGCAGACCGTCAGGCCCATTCTCGAGATGTTCGCGGACAGAACAGCCGGGTCCTCCGTTGAAGAAAAGGATTTTTCCTTAGTCTGGCATTACCGCAGGGCCGACCCGGAACTGGCTTATGTCAGAGTACAGGAGCTGCATGATGCAATTTTGAACCTTACCGAGAATATGGGAATAAGCGCTTACGAAGGCAGCAAGATACTGGAAGTAAAGAATATCGGCGTCAGCAAGGGCAAGGTCGCGGAATTATGGCTTGGAAAAGAAAAATGGGATTTTGTGCTTTCCGCCGGTGATGATTACACGGATGAGGATATGTTTGCGGTCTTACCCGAGAGAGCTTACTCAATCAAGATAGGATACAGTATTTCCAAGGCCCGATTCAATCTTGGTTCGGTGCAGGAGTTCAGGTCGTTACTTGAGAATTTAGCTGGTGCCAGGAGTAATAAGGAGAAGGTATGTTAAGTCTTGAAGATTACCGGCATATAGTTCCCGACGAGAGACTTGCGGAAATCTATGCGCGTGCGAGAGGCCTTTACGGCAAACATATTGTTCATCTTAATGCGACGTATCAGGGCGGCGGAGTTGCCGAGATTCTCTATCCGCTCGTAATGCTGATGAACGACGTGGGAATCAACACCGGCTGGCGAATTCTGCACGGCAGTCAGGAGTTCTTCGAAATCACCAAGGGCTTTCACAACGCCCTGCAGGGAGCGAGCTTGAATCTCTCGGAAAAGAAGAAGCAGATGTATCTTCGGGTGAACGACAACTTTGCGAAATTTACACACTTGGACCACGATTGCATAATCATTCATGACCCGCAGCCGCTTGCGCTGATAAGGTCGTACAGGAAGCGCCAGCCCTGGATATGGCGATGTCACATAGATTTGACCGACCCGGAACGGGAACTCTGGGACTGGCTGAAGGGATTTGTCCTGAAATACGACCAGGTGGCGCTCTCCAGCGAGAAATACTTCAAGGACGACCTGCCAGTTGACCAGCGGCTTATGTTCCCGGCGATAAATCCGCTGAACATGAAGAACAGGGATATCGGCGAAAAAACCGTCATCGAACAGGTGAGAAAAGCCGGCGTGCCTACAGACAAACCTGTGATTGCTCAGGTATCTCGACTCGACCCATGGAAAGACCCGGAAGGCGTGATAGACGTGTTCCTGCTCGTTAAGGAGAAGGTAGATTGCCGCCTCGTGTTCTGTTACAACGTTGCCACTGACGACCCGGAGAGTTTGAAGATGTACAACAAGGTACTCCGAAAAGCCAACCGATACCTCAAGGCGGGCGATATCTTGTTTGTAATCGGCAACAAAGAAGTGCTTGTCAATGCTATTCAGAGATTTTCCGATTGTGTTATACAAAAGTCCACAAGGGAGGGTTTCTGCCTGGCGGTCACCGAAGCGATGTGGAAAGGAACGCCGGTCGTGGCCTCCAACGTAGGCGGAATACCCATACAGATAGAGGACGGAAAGAACGGATTTCTGCTGGAGCCGAAGGACACAGCCGGCTTTGCAGAAAGAATCGTGCACCTGCTGAAGAACGCCGACGAACGCAAAAATCTCGGCAAAAATGCAAGAGAAACCGTGAGAAAGAAGTTTTTGATAACACGGCTTCTTTCGGACTACCTTGATATGCTAAATGCGATAATGCAGGACTGAACCGCCAAAGCGTTTTTTTTATCAGTGCAATATAAATCAAAACCGGATAGTTTCAACAATCATTGTTTGTGGAGGCACGACAGCTATGGACGTCCTGAAGTTAGTTTTTCTGGCGGTTTTGTCTGCGAACGTTGGCGCTCAGGCAGCCACCTTTAATATCAGTGATTTCGGTGCGAGGGGCGATAAGAATACCAACGACGCACCGGCGATACAAAAGGCCATCGACCGATGTAATGCCGGCGGCGGCGGAACGGTGTATTGTCCGGCCGGGGACTATCTCTGCGGGGTGATACAATTCAAAAGCAACGTCCGGCTGTATCTCGATAATGGAGCGACGATTTGGGCAAGCACCGAGCCGAATGACTTCATAGCCGTCAAGACGGACGGCGTCCTGGAGGGTGATTTTAACGCTCATCTGCTCGTAGCTCACAACCGGCAGAACATCTCCATCGCCGGCCAGGGGACAATACGGGGCAATGGAACAGAAGACTTAGGCAGACGCGCCGGGCCGGATAAGCCGAAAATGCCGAAATTCAGAATCGCTGCCCTGCTGTTCGAGGACTGCAAATTTGTAGCGATTCGCGATATTAAAATCCTCTACAGCGAGACCTGGACACTGCATTTCAAACACTGTGAGCAGGTTTTTGTCGAAGGCGTAACAATCCTCAACAACTTTTTCAGAACAAACACGGACGGCATCGACCTGAACGGCTGCAAAGACGTGCACATATCCAACTGCGGGATAACGGCAGGCGACGACTGTATCTGCCTCAAGACCAGCGACACCCGGCCCTGCGAAAACGTCGTCGTGACCAACTGCACACTCGAATCGGTGGCCACGGCAATAAAGTTCGGGACCGCTTCGCAAGGCGACTTCCGGGACATTCGGATTTCCAACTGTACCATCAGCAATTCGACCGTGGGTATAGGCATCTTCGTCAAGGACGGCGGAACGGTCGAGCGAGCCGCTTTCGAGAACATCTCCATCGGCACGTTAAATGAGCCGCAGCAGGTTCAAAGCTGGCTTGGGAATATGATATATCCGGTCTTCGTAGATATCGAGAGGCGCAGGGACAGCTCAAAAGCCGGTGCGGTAAGGGACATAACCTTCAGGGACATTGATATTCACAGCGACAACGGCATTCTTGTGCAGGGCATGCCGGAAAGCCGGATAGAGAATGCAACTTTTGTGAACATAACCGTAAGGGTAAATAAGCCCTTTGACTATTCGGCGCGCACCAAGCACACCGGCGGCAAATCAAATCCCAGGGACAGACGAAAGACAATATATGCACGAAAGCCCTCGTATTTTACGCTGGCTTACGTTGACGGCCTTTTTCTCGACAATATACGCCTGCCGGTCGGGGACGATGTGTTCAGGCGGTACCCTCGCAGCGCACTATCGATAAACGAAACCAAGAACGCAACCATAAGAACCGTGTCCAGAACCCCGGCCGGCGACGAGAACAGCGAACCGGTTATAGCTTTGCATAACTGCCGTGATATGTTCATAACCGGCTGTTTTGCCCCCGAAGCAGCCGGCACATTTCTTGGTCTCAGCGGGGACAAGACCAGGGGCATCCGGCTTGTCGCAAACCAACTCGGCAATGCCGCAAAGGCGGTGGTCGAGACAAAAGAAGTGCCGGCCGACGCGGTAAGTCGGCAGGGTCGCTGAGGCGCAGGGGCTGCTCGGCAGGGCAATTTCTTAGTCCGCGGGGACGCACCTGCCTTTTGCCCAGGCGAGAAGCTCTCGGACCTGCTCGGCCATTGTCACCGAGAGGGGCGGCGAGGCACTCAGAGCGGAGAGAATCTGCCCCGTCCCGAGTTCCGTCTTGCCGGCAAACGCCTGGTGCAAAGCCGAAAGGATGGCCTGCTCTATCTCGGAGCCGGTGTAACCTTCGGAGGCCCGTGCCAGTGCGTCGAGGTCGAATTTGCCGGGGTCTCTTTTTCGCTTGGCAAGGTGAATGGCAAATATGTCTTTTCGCACCTCTTCGCTCGGCAAATCCACGAAGAATATCTCGTCGAATCGGCCTTTGCGAAGCAGCTCGGGCGGCAGGGCCTCGATGTCATTGGCTGTTGCGGCGAGAAAAACCGGACACTCATGCTCCTGCATCCAGGTCAACAGCGTGCCGAACATCCTCTTTGACAGGCCTCCGTCGGTGCTCTGGCTGGCGGCTGAGGCAAAGCCCTTTTCGATTTCGTCTATCCACAAAACAACGGGCGACATCATCTCGGTCTGTTTAAGCGCCTCTCGCAGATTGCGTTCGGAGCCGCCGACATAGCTGTCGTAAAGAGCGCTCGGGTCCAGCCGAAGCAGAGGACGCTTCCAGGCCGCTGCAATCGCCTTGGCGCAGAGACTTTTGCCCGCACCCTGCACGCCGAGTATAAGCACACCCCTGGGAGGCGTAATACCGAACCTGGAGGCGTCCGAGGTGAATGCGTTTTGTCGCAGCTTGAGCCATTTTTTGAGCCGTCTCATTCCGCCGATTCCTCTCAGGTCCAGCGGCGTGCGAACATATTCAAGCAGGCCGGACATCTGGAGCATACGACGCTTGCTTGCAATCACCCTATTGATGTCCTTGTCGTCGAAGCGCTCGTCATCAACCAGTGTATCTTCAACGACTCTTTCGGCCTGACGGCGAGTCAGCCCCCGCAGGTTTCGGATAATCGCCTCGAGACCTTTATGAGAAATACCTACCTCGATAGGTTTCTTGCGGCGCAGCCGATGCAGTGTCGCTCCAATAATATCTTTAAGCTCTTTTTCATCAGGTAATGATATTTCAAAGGGCCTTGTATATGCTTTTATACATTCCGGCAGCTTGTCCTCGCCGTCAATCATCACAACCGTTATGCCGGTCTCGTCAAAGGGCTCTATCATATCCCGAAGGATTCGGAGCGCCCTGCCGCCGGTGCCGAGGTGTTCGGCAATGTCGAGTGTCACACAGATAGCGCCCGGCTTTGCTCCGGCAAGGTTGCTCAAGCCGTCATCCGGTTTTGTGGTCTCCGGTATCGGCGGCGCACCTTTGAGCAGGCCGTCCCTTACACCCTCGGACACCGACCATATCCACATATCGCGACCAAGCGACATCGCTGCAGCCCGTACAATCTCCAGGGCGTACTGCTCCTCATAGCTGACCATAGAGATGCAGCGATAGCCCTCTTTAAGCAGCTCTTCAAACCGTTTGAAATCATCCATTAGATACCGCCCGATACCCGCTTTCAAAACGCGTGCTAAACCGTTCTCAGCTCGGCTGCAACCGATTCGGCAAGGGTTGAGACTATTTTGGACTCGAACTCGTCCACCGTCTCGTGTCTCAACGTCCCGTCGGAGTCTCTGAACAAAAGCGACAGCGTCACGCTTTTTTTGCCGGCGGCGATGCCTTCGCCCCGGTAGATACCCACGAACCGGGTATCCTCAAGCTCTGCCGGAGCGTTTTCGTTGACGGCCTGTGTGATAGCGGACCAGGGTACGTCCTCGTCAACGATGATTGAAAGGTCGCGCTTGACGGCCGGGAATCTCGGGACGGGCTTAACCTCCAGCGGCCCGGCCTGAAGCGACAACAGCCGGTCAAAATCAAGCTCAGCGCCGCAACATTGACTTTCGGCAAGGTCGAATCCGTCCTTAACGGTATCCGACAGAAGGCCCGCTGCGCCCACAACTTCTTTGTTCACAAGCACTTGCGCGCCGGCCTGCGCCCAGCAGAGCTGCGCCGGGGCAAATGTTACGCAGGCATTTCTGTCGAGCCGGCTAATCAATCCTTCTATTACGCCGCAAATATCGCGAAAATTGCTGTCACAGGCGAGCGCGAGTTTTGTCCCCTCGACGGGCAGCTCACCCGCCCTGCCGGTCGGTACGAAAGTGTCGGCGAGCTCGAAAATCCGGCAGGGACTATTGCCGACATTATGGTTCGATTTCATAACACTCAGCAGGCACGGCAGTAAGCTGGGGCGCAGGATATTGGCACTCTTTCTCGATACATCCCTAACGGCCAGATGCCCGGCGGCCCGGCCCTGTGCGAAAAGCTCCGCTTCGGGGCGGTCGATAAATGAAACGTTTATGGTTTCATAAAAGCCGCAGCCGTTAAGGTATTTGCCAACCAGCTCGACCAGCCGCTGACGGCTGTCCACGCCCTTTACCTCGATGCGGATTTTCCGCCCGGTCGGTATCCCGTCGTAGCCGAACAGGCGCGCAACCTCCTCGATAAGGTCAACCTCGCGATACACGTCGCTTCGCCAGGAAGGGACGGTACAGTGAATAATGTCACCATCCCGCTGCGGTTGAAAACCCAAACGCGACAGGATTGCCGCCGCCTTTTCGGCGGGCACCTCGATGCCGAGCAGCTTGTTCAATCGCAACAGCCGAAGCGAGACTTCTTTTGCCACGGCTTTGCCGGGGTAAATATCGACAACGCCTCTTGCGAGCTTTCCGCTGGCAACCTGCACAATCAACCGGGTCGTTCGCTGCGACGCCCAGTCGATTTTTTCGATATCGACAATGCGCTCGAAACGAAAGGCCGCCTCGGAAGGCAGGGCAAGCCGGCGGGATGTCGTACGCACGCTGACGGGGTCAAAGTATGCGTCTTCGAGCAAAATGCTCGTCGTGGAGCCGCTCACCTCGGTATCAAGCCCTCCCATAACGCCGGCGATTGCCACCGGACGCTTCGCATCGGCGATAATCAGCATATCGTCCGTCAGGTCGCATATCGAGCCGTCGATGCTGACAATCCGCTCGCCGGCCGCGGCCTTTCTTACGATGATTTTACCGTCATTGATTTTTGCATAGTCGAAGGCGTGGGGCGGCTGGCCCGTTTCCAGCATTGCATAGTTGGTCGCATCGACCACGTTGTTGACGCTCCGCATACCCACCGCCTCGAGACGGCTGCTGAGCCAGTCGGGCGACGGGCCTATTTTGACGCCCTCGATAACGCGTGCGGTATATCGGGCACACAAATCCGGCTCAAGAATCTCAACCTCGGCCAGCTTGGCCACTTGCTTGTCGGACTCGTCAATCTCGATTGAGGGCAGTTTCAATTCTTTGCCGGTTGCCACCGCAAGCTCACGGGCAATGCCGATGTGGCCGAGGCAGTCGCCGCGGTTGCTGGTCACTTCAACATCTATGACCGCATCGTCATCGAGGTATTCTATACCCTCGTATGCCAGGCCGAGATGGCTGAGAATCTCAGCCAGCTCCTCGGGTGAATTGTCAATCTCGACATAGTCTTTCAGCCAGTTTACGGAGACTTTCATAAGCCAGGCATCCAAAATGCAACTTGAATTTCGCCAATAGCTTAACGGCGAGAGGCATTGCTGTCAACACCAGAGGTATCGGCGGTGTTCAGGGGGTTGACGTTGACGAGCTTGCGGATGCCGTAGTTTCTGCCGATGAGGATATCGGCGGCGGGCAGCTGCTCGCGGGGTACGACCACTCTGGGATTGTCCAGCTCGAATTCGACGACATCGTATTTTGAGCCGGGGTTCAATTTCTGCGCGGTGAGGATATCAGCAATAGAGCGGATTTCCATCCCGTTAAAGTTTTTGACGACGAGCCGGCCGAGATCCTTGTAGCCAAGATTGATTTGGGCCGGCAGGACGTAGCTGAGTATCACAATGTCACGGCGCTCGTCGGTCGGCTTGAAGGCCAAATCGCGATAATAATGGTACAGATGGGGTGTAACCTTGCCGGCCCAGTCCTGGCCCCAGCTTGTCAGATAGGGCCTGGTCAGCCGCTGGAATACGAAGCCGCCGGTGATAACATACTCGGGCCGGCGGTCGTATTCATAATATGGGATGAGCATCTGCTGAGCGGTGAAGTTCTCGGCTTTGATGTCAACCTGCCGGCGAGAACCGTCTCGCCACAGGTCGAACTCTATATTATCACCGACTTTATGCGTTCCGAGGAGGTGATGGAAGAAGATTCGGCTGTAAAGCGGGTGCAGAAATCTGCCGTGGGCATCGATTTGCCTGCCGTCGATTGCGAGTATTACGTCGTTTGCCTTGAGGGAATTTCTGCCGGTTCCCAGCGTGTGAACGTCGGTGACGAGACAGCCGTCTTTGACTTTCGGCGGCATCTTCAGAAAGGAGCGTACGGCGGGGTCGATAAGCTCGGTCATCGT
>CAYMYK010000042.1:0-17277 GCA_964394625.1 uncultured Pirellulales bacterium | reverse complement strand
AAAAATGTTTTTTGAAGCGAAGCAGCTGCCATTGAGATGCGTTATGTTTAGAAGCAGGCAGTGTCACTGTGAATTGAGGAGCAAAAGAAAATGGAAGTTAAACCGATTGGAATAATTCATACGCCATTCAAACAGGCCGGTGGCACGCCGATTCAGCCGGCCTTTGCAGCCGATACGCGAGGTGAAATCGAGGTTTTCCCGCAGTATGCCGACGGTCTGAAAGACCTCGACGGTTTCGAGAGAATCTGGGTATTGTTCTGGCTCGACAGGGCCTCGAAGGTCCGATTGTTGGTCAAGCCCTACCGGGACGAGAACCTGCGAGGGGTATTTGCCACTCGAGCGCCGGCAAGGCCCAACCCGATAGGTCTGTCCTGCGTGAGATTGCTGTCCGTCAAAGGGTGCAAGCTGGATATTGCAGAGGTTGATATCTTAGACGGGACTCCGCTGCTGGATATAAAACCGTACTGTCCGGAGTTTGACAGCTTCGAGGTGACCCGGTTCGGGTGGCTGCAAAACAAGGCGAAGACGGATATTGCAGATAACAGGTTCTTTGACAGTAAATCGAAGTAAAAGACAAACTACAAAATTGAAACTTTTTTAATTGAGAGAGACGATTATGCAAACCGACAATATTGGTTTCATAGGTGCAGGCAGGGTCGTTCGAATTATCCTGGACGGCCTGGGGCGTGCCGGCCGGGGCGGGGCGAACATAATTGTAAGCAACCCGATTCCTGCGGCACGTGAAAAGCTCGAAAAACTGCATCCCGGGATTGAACTAACAGCGGACAACAAAATGCCCGCCGGTCAAAAAACTGTTTTTGTCGCGGTTCATCCCCCCATCGCAGGGCAGGTCCTTGCGGAAATCAGCAAGCCGGGAACTCAAGAGAAGTTAGGGATACTGAGCACAGATGCGCAGTATGACCCGGCGTGCGCGTGCAGTTGTAATCAGAACGAACGGTGGATGCGTGGTTCCGATGGTAAATGGATTTATCCGGTAACAGTTCCCAACGGCGGAACGAGCGTTCTTATCGAGGTGCCGGTTATGCTGATGTTGGTCAAGAGCTGGCACTATAAAAACCTTAATTTACGTTTGCGGGGGCAAAGGCGGCCGCGGAATGGCTGAGCCGGTTGGCGCCGGACTGCTGCCAGGACATCGTAACTGCGCCGGCGGTGGTGACGGGTTTTGTTGCGGCGGCGGCGGATGAGCTGGATGCCTGGAGCTGCCATCGCCCTGTCATACCGGGGTCGTTTGTCGAGAAACTTCCGCTGTTGCCGCAGCCGACGACATCGACCAGCCAGGCGCCGTCGGTCAGTGTGGTGATGCCGGTTGATATGGCAGGCGAGCCGGTGTTGCTGTTTGTATTGATGGCCTCGGGCTGCTGCCGGGCGACGTAGCCAAGGGAGATTGCGCCGGCGTTGATATTGTCGATGGGGCCTGCATAGCTGACGGCGACAGTATATGTGCCGGCGGGGGGCAGAGCTGTATCAAGGAGATAGTACAGGTCGGTTTTTATCCTGTAATCGGAGCCGGCGGTCGAGCCGGAGCCGGGCACGGGGTTCATCGGTACAGCGTTATATGTTACACTGCTTACCACAAGGTCGGTAACACTTTGGTCTTCAGCGGCTAAGCCCACAACCAGCAGGCGGTTCGGGTCGGAGCCGATGGTGTGCGAAAAGGATAATGTCGAAGTGCCCGATGAGTTTTGAGCGGAGGAGGCGTTGTCGAAAGCGATAGGTTCTGTGCCTGCCTCATAGGTAGTTGCGGAAGCACTGGACGAGTAACTTGTCTCGTTATGATTTACGGACTTGTCGCGGGCCTTGACGCGGTATGTATATTGGGTATCGGGGCTAAGTGACATATCGGTGTATTCGGTGGAATCCCGCCAGCCGGAATCGTGTCCCCCTGCCGTTAGGCAATCGAAGTAATACTCCACCCCGGAAAGGTCCTTTACGGAATTAACGCTCATCGAGATTGAGTTGGAGCTTATTGCGTGCGGGGCTGTATTCCAGGTCGCAGTCGCCGGTATCGGCGGGTCGTTGTCGGCGGCGATAGTTGGCGAGGTTGATGTGAAGCGGTATTTACCCGAGCCGGTCTCGAAGAGGGCGGCGCCGTCTGCCATGCCGATATAAGTCAGCTCCGAAAGCAACAAGGCCGGGGTGCCGGATTCGTTGACGTCATTTGCATCGGCGGCGGGGACATAAATGGCGGCACTTGTATTGCCGGGGATAGTGACATCGAGGTAGAGGACATCGTCAACGACTCTCCAGTAGGATTCGATTGGTCCTCGGACGGAGTTATACGAGGCGCGTGCCCAGGACAAATCCGCAATGATGTTCGGCTTTATGATTATTTTATCGAATGCGACGGCGTTCGGGTCGGGGCTTATTCCGGCCAGGGCCTTTACGAACCATTCGCAGACCGAGCCGAACATTGGGTGGTTTCGTGAGCCGCCGCCGTTCCATTGCTCCCATATCGTTGTCGCGCCGTTGTCGAGCATATAGCCGTAGCCGGGGTAGGTTCGCTGGTTTGCAATTGCATAGGCGGCGTAGGCGTTGCCCGTTTCTGTAAGCTCATCGAGCATATACTTTGTGGCGAAGATTCCGGTAGTCAGATGGCCTGAGTGGTCTGTTATGTTGTCGATAAGGACGCTGGTAACGAGGTCGCGGTAGCCGTCGGGGACAAGGTCGAAGTATAACGGGAAGGCCTGGCAGCACTGCGTACCGCTGTCATAGACGCCCGTTGCGGAGTTGAAGAACTGATTGTTGAAGGCGGTTTTAATGTTTTCGGCAAGTGCTGCATACGCAGCCGCATCTGGGCTCAGGCCAAGAATGGCGGCGATGTCGGCACAGAGCTTTGCGTTATAGTAGTAAAAGGCGGTGCTGGTAAGCGCGACCGGTTTCGGGTCGATTGAGGCATGGTCGCCGATACCGTTTGAGATTATGTAGTTGACGGCGTTTGTGCTGAGCAGGTCCACCCAGTTTTTCATTACCTCATATTGCTCGGATAGCAGCTCAACATTACCGTAGTATTGACGAAGTTGCCAAAGCAGCATCGGATGTGCGGTACCCCAGCCGATAGGGCCTGAGCCGTCCCCGAATCCCTCGCTGTCGATACCGACATAAGGCGCGGTTTCGGGCAGGCCGCCGTTCGGCCGGACGGCATCGTTGAAGTCGCGAACAAGCTTCCGGTAGAAATTCGACATATCAAGGTCGAACATCACGGCCTCGCTCGACGATACAATGTCGCCGCCGTAGCCGAGCTTTTCCCTGCCCGGGCAGTCCGACTGGATTGAAAAAAGGTTGCTTCGAATTGTCCAGTCGAACATATCCCATAAACGATTGAACATCGGGTTCGAGCAGGCGAATGTGCCGACTGCATTGACGTCCGAGTTCATTCGCAGCCCTTCGATTGTATCGAGCGTCGGGGCAGCGGGATAGCCGGTAAGCTCGACGTACCTGAAGCCGTGGAAGGTAAAGGCCGGTGTATAGTTCTCTGCGCCGGCGCCTTTACAGATATAGACGTCGTTGGCGTCGGCCATACCCGGCGGGTCGGGGTGGCACCACGATGAGCCGATGTAGCCGGCTAAGGTTGTGGACACGTCGAGCGTGCCGTCGCCGTGCAGCAGCTCGCCGTAGCGCATTCGAATGCGGGCGCCCGCGGCGGCGCCGCTTACGTTTAGCCGGGCGACGCCGGCCAAGTTTTGGCCCATATCGAAGATGTACACGCCGGGCAGCGGCTGGGTGAGCGAAACGGGTTTGACGGTTTTGGTTACTCTTACGGGCGGTGTGAGTTGCGAGCGCAATGTCCCTATCGGTTCGAGGGACTGGTTGGCGTCCGCCCAGCCGGAGTCGTCGAAGCCGGGCGATTCGGCGCCGGGGATTTCAAGGCGGGCATCGTATTTCGTTCCGGTATAGACGTTGTTGCGTAAGAGCGGGCCTTCGGCGACCTTCCAGGTTGTGTCGGTAACGACCGAGCCGTTTGTGCCGTCGGTGTATTCTATACCAAGCCGGGCGATGAGCCGGGGCCGGCCGACGGTAAGGTAATCACGGAAGTTGAAGCTGCAGAAAAGCTCCATCGGCAGCGGGTTGTACCAGCCGTTGCCAAGCTCGGCGAGAATACAGTTTTGACCAGCAGCGAGCTTATCGGTCACGTCGCAGCTCGAGTAATACACGCGCCGCGAGTACGTCGTCCAGCCGGGGTCAAGCACAGCGTCGCTGATTTGTGAACCGTTAAGCAGGGCCTTGTAGTAGCCCAGGCCGCTGATGTAAAGCGTCGCCCGTTTAACGGGTTTGAAGACCGTAAATTCCTTCCTGAACAACGGGGCCGGGTCGTCTTTGAAAAAGTCGTCATAGGTTGCCGGCGTCGGTTTTCCATCGTTGAGCCAGATACCCGTCCAGTCGGACGGGTTCAAAAGGCCCATCTGCCAGTACGATGGCCGGCTGAAAACAGAGACCCGCCCCTCGCCGTCCCATATTCTCAGCTTCCAGTAGCAGCGCATCTGCGAGATAAGAGCCGTACCTGCGTACGCAATGTTAATTGACCTGCTCGAGATGACCTTGCCGGAGTTCCAGAGGTCGGCCTTTTGCTCGGTCAGCTTGTCGGGGCTGGTTGCAACGAGAACCTGATACGCCGTCTGATGGAAATCCCGAATGTCCGTTTCGATAATCCAGCCAAGGCGCGGGCCGGGGACATCGACACCGACAGATTCGCTGCGGTATTCGCAGAATAGCTTGAAGCCGAGCGGTTCTATGCATATCGGACGGCCGGGCCAGGTGCAGCTCAACCACTTTGACGCCAGATGCACTAAATCGTTCATATCCACAAAATTATTTCCGTTGATATCAAGGCCGGGGTCGGTCTCGCTGAGCCAGTCGATAGCGACAATGGCGTAATCGAGAAAATCGACGTTACAGTCGGCGTTGAGGTCTTCGGCGAAATAGCCCAGCGAGCCGCAGTCGTTATCGTTGATGGTGACAAGTATGTCTGGCGGCTCAAATCCATTGTAGGCCGGGTCGGTGCTGCTGACGGTGTGGCGAATCAAGACGTAGTGCGGCTGTGTTTCTATATCGTTATCGTCGATTGCGGTAACGGTGACAATCTTTGGCGTCCAGTCGCCTGGTGTAAAGGTAACCGAAGAGGTAACGTTAACCTGATTTGGCTCGAGCGTCTCGGCATAGACGGTAACCGTCGAACCGGGAGCCGCAGTCAGTGAGATTGTATATTGGTCCGAGGTTGTGTCCCGTTCGCTCACCGTCGGCGAGCTGCCGGGCTGCAGGATGATTATGTCTCCGCGGGCCACGAGCGCAGCGACAAAAAGGAGCACAGGACACAAAAGGATAAAAAAACGCGCTTTCATGTTACACCTCCTCGACGAATAATAACCGCCAAACCACAGCACATCAGATTAAACAATTTTACAAAGCGACGGCTGAGCACCCATAGACGATATTATTACAGATGTGCGGCGATTTGTCAACTTGAAAGCGACGCGCGACGTAAGAGCTTCTCAGCCGGTCAAGAGTTCGAATTCCTCGGTACTCAGCGACTTTCTCAGCTTCTGAAGGGCGACAAGCTCGATTTGCCTGACCCTTTCCTTACTGAGTCCCAGCTCGTCGCCGATATGTCCGAGGGTCTTCTTTTTCTTTCTGATTACCGTCCCGAGCAGGCCGAAATGGTTTATTATTATATATTGTTCTCTTCGGTCGAGATTGTTTTCAATAACCCGGATGAGATTGTGCCTTGCGCGTTCGACGGCAACGACACCGGCGGCGGTTCCTGCTCGACGGTCCGTCTGCAGCTCGTCGAGTCCTGTGTCGCTTGTTCTGCGTCGTCTTGACGCCTCGGCGGGTATCTTCCGGGCAAAATCCTTCGAGATTGCCCAGCTCGCGTAGGTGGCGAACCTGAAGCCCTTTCGGTAGTCAAACTTTTCGACCGCACGCATAAGAGAAACATTGCCCTCGCTCACCAGCTCAGGAAGGTTAGCTCTGGTACGCGTGTGCCTGTTTGCGATTGAGACGACCAGCCGGAGATTTGACTCTATTATCACCTTTTTGATTGCTT
Source organism: uncultured Pirellulales bacterium (assembly GCA_964394625.1). Classification (GTDB taxonomy): domain Bacteria; phylum Planctomycetota; class Phycisphaerae; order Sedimentisphaerales; family Anaerobacaceae; genus JAUVYV01. The sequence goes on along the minus strand of CAYMYK010000042.1, from coordinate 11,216 downwards.
CGGCCCGGCCGAGACAGCCCTCAATCTTCCTGAGCGTCCTGCCGCAGGCACGCTCGGGCCTTACAGCCCTTCTGCTGAGATGCGCAAGGTACTTGAGATAATTATACCTGCGGAACAGCTCCATTTCCTGTTCCCTGTTCAAAGGCGCAATACTCTCTATCGTCTCTAAATACCTGCCAAGCGAGCTTCCGGTGAGGTTTGAGGGCCGGCCAACGTTGCCGGCTGGAATAATTGCGTTTTGTTTGCTACCAGCAAGAATTTTTTCCGATGCGTCCGGCTCAGGGAATTCGTCGCTCATAATGAATTCAATTTTCGTTGCGAGAAGCACCCTTGCTCTTTTTCGATTGATGATTCGGTAAACCGAGCTTCTGCTTCGTCGAAAGCGTTTGGCCAGCTCGCCGGCCCCGACGCCCTGGTTGTAGAGCTTATAGAGTTCGGCCGCGTCGGCGTGCTCGATTGCTCCCGGCGACTGTGCGATGGCCGACGCTTTTTTGGGGTTTTCCCTTTGGTAATTGAGGAGCAAATTCCTTATGGTTTCGTGTCCCCTGCCGGTTTCACGCGATATCTGCCGGATGACTTGGCGCCTGCTCATTTTGGTGTTCTTACTGAGGACGGCGGCACGGCTTACGATAACCGCCTTCTCCTTTTTGCTGAGGTGCCTGAACCTCGCCGCATTTTCCGCCAGTGATGAATTCGACTCGAGAAATTTTTCGACGGCCGACCGCAGAAAACCGATTCGTTTGACTCCGTCGTCAAACAGATACTTTCTTGACAACAGCCCCTTCTTCCGCCAGCGACCGATGGTTTTTGTGGAAACACCAAGCTGCCCGGCAAGCTCGGCCGTTGTAGATACCTTCTCCGGCTGAAGCGAAACGGGCGCCGCAAGGCGGCCCGAGAGCTTCCATATCAGAACCCTCAGGTCGTCAGCAAGCTGGCTTCCCCTGATAAGATGCCGGGCGTCCTCACCTTTTGGGCGGTAACCGGTGATTTTGTAACAGACAAACTCGAACGGATATTTCTTTTTCTCATCGATGATGGTTAAAAGCCGTTCGGCGGCCTCGAGCTGCCCGTGGCGCTTCGCAGGGGGTGTGAACCGCATCTGCATCAGCAACTGTGCCAGATTTTGGTCGCGTATCGGCCTCATACCTTCAACACAAACCGCGTTGCCCCGACGTATTTGGTCCCGGCAGCAGGTTTTTGTGCCGGCTGCGGAGGCATTGTACCGGTTTCTGCGCAAAAAAAACAGCACCGGACGGCGCTGTTTTAGATGGCAATTGAGAGATGCCGGCACATAACCGGCTCAGGCGATAAGCTTTTTGGCAAGGTCAACCGCCGAGGCGGCATCGGGAGCGTAACCATCGGCGCCGATTTTCTCGGCATAGCCCGAGGTTACAGGAGCGCCTCCAATCATTACTTTCACAGCCAGGCTTGAGTCCCTGACTGCCTTTAATGTGCTTTCCATACCGGGCATAGTGGTCGTCAGAAGCGCACTAATGCCAATCAACTGAGCGCCATTGCTTTTTGCCTGCTCGACAAAGTTCTCGGAGGAAACGTCCACCCCGAGGTCGATGACCTCGAAGCCGGCGCCCTTGAGCATCATAGCCACGAGGTTCTTGCCGATATCGTGCAAATCGCCCTGGACGGTCCCGACCACCAATTTGCCTATCGGCTCGACGCCGGCCTTGACAAGTTCGGGCTCGAGTATTTCCATAGCCATCTTCATCGCCCGGGCCGAAATGAGAACCTCTGGGATATACACTTCGTTGTTTTTGAATCTGACGCCGACGACATCCATACCGGCAATCAGCCCCTCATTGAGCACACTTTCGGCCGGCATACCCTCCGCCAGAGCCGCTTTGGTAATCTCGACCGCCGAGTTTTGGTCGCCTTTAATCACTGCATCAGCCAGCGCTTTCAACTCTGCCATTTTGCTTTACTCCACAAAAAAGAACTTATCGAACACCCTTGAGTTTGCACCGCAATTGAAACCGCGATTAAACAGCATCGGGCAAAACAAGGCAAGCTAAAAAATCGGGCTTTCCGGATTTGAGTTTTGGCACGTACCCCCCGTCCCGCCCGGCACGGTCATTTTTTTTGACTTTTGCGACCTTCCCGGCTATACTGTTAGTTTTGGCCTGTTCAACGGCTTTTTGCTGTGTTAGAGGCCGATTTATGCCCCGTCAGGGCGGCGGTTCCGGGGTCCGGCAGGCCGACACGGACGCATCGCTTTGGCGCTCCTCGAGGCCTTCGGGGGTCCTGGGACATAATGACAAATACGTGCAATAAATAAGCAGGATAAGGCAAATGAGCAACTACATAGTCTTGGTGAAACAGGTTCCGGACGTTTCACAGATTACCGACAACGCCTTCGACCCCGACACAGGGACGCTGATTCGAACGCGCCTTGCGAGCGTCATCAACGAGCTTGACTCACAGGCGCTGGCCTTTGCAAATCAGATGCGTAAGCTCGGCGGCGATGCCGGCGCAAAGATAGTGGTGCTTACTATGGGCCCGCCGATGGCTCAAGAGGTTCTGCGTTACGGTTTGAGCCGGTGTGCCGACAAGGTTGTTCTGCTCACCGACCGGGCGCTCGGCGGCGCCGACACGGTTGCCACCGCCAATCCCCTCGCATTCGCAATTCGTAAAATCGTAAAAGAGATGCTCGGCGGCGGAACAGACTACTATATTGTAACGGGGATGCAGTCGGTGGACGGCGACACCGCCCAGGTCCCTGCTCAGATAGCCGAGCAGCTTAGCGTGCCCTGCATTGCATACGTAACGGATGCACGGTTCAGGGGCGGGCGATTTGAGTTTACCCGCATCATCAGCGGCGGCAGCCAGGTGGTGGCTGCAAAAAATCGGCCCGTCGTCCTGACCATCGCGAATTACGAGTTTCCGCTGTTCGCAACCTTTGCCCTGTCTCGCCGGGCCGGCCGGGGCGAAATTATTACCTGGTCCAGCAAGGACATAAATGCGACGTTGATTGGGGCAAAGGGCTCGAAAACCACCGTAATTCGTGTTTTTCCACCCGGCAAAACGTCCCGAAAGTGCCGCCAGGTAAAGGATGCGCCGGCACTGGCGAAGATACTGGCGCAGAGCATCACCCCGGCAAACCAAACACAGCAAAAAAACGGCACCGCAGGGCCCGACACATATATCCTCCCGGCCGCCCGGCAGGATATGCTTGACAGGCCCTTCGAGGCAACGGCAAAGGAAATCGAGGACTTTGCCGCCCTGAGAGAGACGCTCAACGACCTCGGGATAACGGATGCCGGCCGGATTGACGATTCGGTTATGGAAAAAGTTCTTGCTTCTGCGAAGATTCGATTCCACAAAAAGGCCCTCGAAGATATGGTCGAGGGCCTTAAGCTCACAGGGCCGAGCTATAGCGGACAGGTATGGGTCGTGGCAGAGCAGCGCAACGGCGTCGTGCACCCGGCGACGTTCGAGCTTATAGGCAAGGCACGGCAGTTAGCGGATTCACTTCGGACCCGCACCGGCGTTGTCGTGGCGGGAGCCGGTATCGAGCGGACGAGCAGGGAGCTGATAGCCGCCGGCGCCGACGATATCTACATAGTTGAAGACGAGCTTCTCGCCGAGTTCGACCCGACTGCGCACCGCAAGGCCGTGGCGGATGCGATACAGACCTACCGGCCGCAGATTGTGTTGTTCGCGGCGACTCCGCAGGGCAGGATTCTGGCGCCGCTGGTTTCGTATCGGCTGCAGTGCGGCCTGACGGCTGACTGCACCGGCCTGGATATAAGGGACAGCTCGCGCAAGGGACAGATAGGCATACTTCTTCAGACCCGGCCGGCGCTCGGCGGGAATGTAATGGCGACAATCTGCACGAAAAACTCCCGGAGCCAGATGGCCACCGCCAGACCGGGTGTGATGAAACGCCTCGAGCCCGACTATTCGAGAACGGGCAAAGTTATCACACATAAGGTACGCATCACAAAAGACGAGATAGGTCTCGATATTATAAAGACCGAGCTTGGTGCCGGGCAAGTCAACTTCGAGGCCGACGTGATAGTCAGCGGCGGCAAGGGTATGCAGAACAGGGACAATTACGAGCTGCTCGTGGGCGAGCTGTGCGATGCCCTGGCAAAGCGCCTGGATACGTCCGTCGAGCGAGGGGCTTCACGGGCCGCGGTCGAGCAGGGTTTTATCGAGCGTGTCCATCAGGTCGGCCAGACAGGCACCGCGGTCGGGCCTAAGCTGTACATCGCTCTCGGTATCAGCGGCGCCATTCAGCACATGATTGGCGTCGCAAACACCGAGACAATAGTTGCCGTCAACAGCGACCCGAACGCTCCGATATTTAAGCAGTGCGATTACTATATCGTAGGCACGGTCGAAGAAAGCATACCGCAGTTGGTCAGGGCATTGGGGCAAACATAGAGATGTCGAACAATACCGGATTGAACAAAGTCGAGGTTCTTATTGTAGGCGGCGGGCCGGCGGCCCTTGCGTGCGCGATACAGCTCAAATTGCTGCGACCCGCCACCGAAGTTGTCGTGATTGAAAAGGCGCCGCAGTTGGGCAATCACAACCTCTCCGGTGCGGTGCTGGAACCGCAGCCGCTGCACACACTGCTCGATGCCGCTGCGCCGAACTGGCGCGACAGCGACGAAGCCAAAGAGGTTCTGCACGCTAAAATCGACAAAGACAACGTAATGTTTCTGTTAGGCAAACATTTGTCTTTCAATATTTTCGCTGCGCTGAAGCTTTCGATGCTTCTCGGCCTTGGCTTTGGCCAGATGATACACACCGGCGATTATTCGGTCTCGATAAGCCGGCTGACGAAGTGGCTGGGCCAAATCGCCGGGAAGCTCGGCGTGGAGGTACTCTGCGGTTTCGCGGCGGAGGATATTATTTATGACGAGGCGGCGCGTACGGCACAGGGCGTAAAGCTTGTTGACCAGGGCCTGGACAAGCAGGGCAACAAGCAGCCGAACTATGTCGAAGGCGAGATAATAGAGGCCGATTTTGTCGTTTTGGCCGAAGGATGCGACGGACTTGTGACGGAGAAGTTTGTAACAAAAGCGGGCCTGACCGGGCAGGCGAACCAGCTTTATTCGTTAGGGGTAAAGGAGCTTATAAAGGTAAGCAGTGAGCAGTACGAGAAATTCACAGCGGGCAGGGTTGTTCACGCGATGGGCTATCCGATATGGGCGCCGGTGATTGGGCCGGGTATGTTCGGCGGCGGCATCATCTATGCGGGCGTGCAGGAGCACCTCTCTATCGGTATGATTGTGGGATTGGACTGGAAATACTGTGACTTCAATCCGCAGGACGCACTGACGCTGTTCAAGGGACACAGGTTCGTCAAACGGTTTATCGAGGGGGGGACGGTCGTCGAGGCAGGAGCAAAGCTGATACCGGAAGGCGGCTGGTACGCCGTGCCGCGAGAGCCGCAAACCGGGGCAATCGGCAGTGGTAACGTGATGATTTTGGGCGACAGCGCCGGCTTCGTAAATATGCTGAAAATCAAGGGGCTGCACAACGCCATCGATTCGGGTATGCAGGCGGCACGTGCGATAGCCAACAGCATTGAAGCACCGCAGCGGGTCGCCGGGCGATATACCGAGCTGATATTGAAATCGAATGTCGCAAAAGAAATGAAAAGTGCGGCTAAGTTCAGGCAGACGGTTGCCAGGTTCGGTCCGCTGCAGGGTATGCCGCTGTCGGTGCTGGGAGATTTGCTGCCGAAGTTCGATATCGAGCCGGACTACAGGGCGATGACGGTGGCGAAGTACCGGTTGAAGCCGAGGCAGAATTTCGACAAGGATACCTTCACCGCAATGGCGGCTACCGAGCACAGGGAGGAGCAGCCGTCACACCTTACGATTTTAGACAGCGAAATTTGTAAAAGTAAGTGCACGCCGAAATTTTCCAGCCCGTGCATTACGTTTTGCCCTGCCGGCGTCTATGAGACGATTGGCGACGAGGTCAGGCCGGCCAATCCGTCAAACTGCCTACACTGCAAGACCTGCCAGCGCAAATGCCCCTTCGACAACATCCGCTGGACCTGCCCCGAGGGCGCCGGCGGCCCGCGCTACAAGCGAATGTAACTCATTATCCGTGAACGACATCGTTGCCACTATCCGAGGTTACACTACCCGCGGTTGAAATCCATTTCGAAGTGCCGGACGGGAAACAAATGAACGCCGATCACCAAAAAGTATATAGTCGAGTTTACTTCGTATCTTCCGATCGATAGATAACAGGTCGTAGTACCCAGTCTCTGAAAAAGCTGCTCTGCACGCAGAGTACATGCCCCATGATTCTCCCGTGTAATAGTCCGCCCGAAGCCGCGCCACTCTGCGTCAGTGACCCCGATATTCTGATACGTGGCACTTCCTAATCTAAATGTGCATCTGGGAATGTACTTGTTGGGGGCACGGTTGTCTGGCCCGAAGTAGAACGTACAGATTTCATCGGGTTGGATTAGGGCCAGCGATCGTGTGGCACTGTCTTCTTCCAAGGGTTTAAGGGAGCATTCACAGTGCTCTTCGCACAAGTCAGCGTATTCCTGTTCCGCGAGTTCTCGGAGTAACTCCGGCTTATTTTTTCCGACGAGCCAGTCTTCGCAATGCGCATCCTTAGGTATGGGCTCAACCAGACCCATCTTCGCCCTGTTCCCCCTACACACAACCCAACCCCCGTTCTTGTTTCTGCAGTCATCATATTCAAGCTGCCGCCATGAGTCAGCCGCATTAGGTCGCGTGGGGCGCACCCAATCTCCATCGTCGGTGATACCGGCCACGCAAACACCATCGCTAAGGCGTGTTACTGCCAAAATTGTGATTTCGGTCATCCGCCTTTTCCTCCAAGATGTTCTATCTCAATATCAGACAGATGCTCACGGAAATGCTCTGCGAGTAATCGACGGTGACATCGCTCAGCGGTTTTCTCCGAGCAAAGTAAACAGACGAAATTGTAACCGGCCGTTGCTTTCTGAAAGCAGTTACTGATTGGCTTAGACAATACTTCACTGTTGAATCTCTCAACGTAGAAATCCCAAGCCGCATCATCTTTTTTCTTTTTTCCGAGACGTGTCTGGTATTCCTTGAGCAGTCCTTCCGAAGGGCTAAATTCCGGGATATGCTCATAGACAATCCCGAAGCATTCTTCGAGGAAGAATTTCAAATCGGGTCCCTTTGTATAGCCAGCAAGCTGAGATGCATTCTTTCGCCGTACATCAATGACCTTTTGCACTCCCGCATTGCGCAAAGTCGTGAAGAAATTTTCGGCACACCGCCCTTTGAAACCAATCGTAAATAGCCTCACCGCTATTTCTCCGCAAACAATCCCTTCTGCACCGGCGGGATCCGCTCTTCAAGCCTTGCCTGGCTGTCAATTCTCCCGTCATGTCGTATATGCCGTACTTCCAATCCGAGTTTCGCCAACTCTCGCGAGATAACAAGGCCGCGATGACATCTTACCGGGTCTTCTTCGCTGCAAAGAACGCAGACATTGTTCTGTTTTGAGCCTTTGACTATTCGTTCCAGGCCCTCGTGAAATGAATCTGAAGCGGCAAGCTTAGAGTAATCAACATTGCCCCACTCATCGTGAACCTCGATGTCCGCAGGTCGTCCTCCGAGTTGCTCTCCCATAAAAACGTATTCGATTCCCTCGATCTTAAGTGCCTCCTCGAGCTTCTCTCGGTTTGCTTGGGGAACATGCCGACTATATGGCATACTTCGAACATCCGCAACAACGTGAATCTCGCTCTTTTTCAGCAGGAAGATGATCCTGTCAATCGGCACGTTGCCATGCCCGATAGTGAAGACCGGATTCTGCCCCGCAACTGACGCCACCGCACATCCTTTCAATAGTTAAGACTCACGACCAGCATTAAAACTGGCCTCAGTTGCCCATTTAGCACACACGTTGTTATCCACAACTCTTTCTCACTAAGTATCATAGAAACAGGCCAAAAAAGCAAGAAAATTCATCGCATCTGACTCACAATGCTCAATTGAGCCCTGCCATTGCCACGGCGAAGCTTTACGCGGAACTGCCCCCCGAAAAGGCGAAATTCATACGAGCGTTTGAAACATCCGTTTAGCGCAAATGCGCATGGCTCTGCGCCTTAAAACCCAAATTCCGAAGATTTTTTTACTCTCGTCTGCATAAGCACTTATGCAAATCCTCCCAGTGGAAAACCCCGAATTTTCGTCTAAAACGCGCAGCTTGACCCTAATTATGAATAATAGGTGGCTGTCCAGAATCAGATAGAATGGCCCAGAATGTCAGAATGGAAATACTGTAGTTACTCAAACTGGCCGATTTTGAACTAAATACTGCTGTAACTTTTGATTTAGCAAGAACATAACAAAATTGGTCAGTTTGAGGTGGTTAAGTGAATTTGTGTCTCAGTGTTTTTGCGGCGATAATCTGCTTTTTTTATGGCAACGAAGTTGCGCGGCAGGTGCGATTCGGGTCTTCTATGATGCAGGTCTTTTGCTGCGGATAGCCCAGGTGATTTGAAAGGCGGCGCCGATGGCGGCGAGAAGTATTGTCCTCGAGAAGACTATCATCGACAGCAGTATTGCTGTGGGGGCTTCGATGCCGTAAAGAGCCAGGAATTCGACGAGTGTGAACTCCCTGACGCCGAGGTTGGCGATGGAGATGGGCACTCGGCCGAGGACATAGACCACCGACGCCTGCCAGACGAGCGCCATTGCGGGGACATAAATTGCCGCCGCTCTGGCCGCGAAGACGAAGCTCGTAAAGCCGAGGATGGTGTCGAGCAGGTTGACGGCCAGGATTTTCAGATGGAATTTTAAGCCGGTCTTCTGGAATGTTTTGAGCTGTCCGAACATTCTCTCAGCGGTGTCCTGAATTTTTTGAGGGAATGGTCTTAGCAGGTATTCGACAGCCGGCCTGATTTTTTTGTTTGTCCAGGTGTTCAGCATAAGCATCCAGGCCAATACAATCAGTGCGAGCAGGACGGCGGCGACTGCGGGCAGCATCGGGTACGAGGGGGGGCTTGCGATGATGATTGCTGCAAGACCCGTCAGCAATTTGACGGTTATGTCCGTTGCCTGATTGTAAAACATCGAGCTGAGGACACTGCTTCCTTTGTGCGTATGCTGTTTGAGGATGTACCATTTGACGCCTGTGCTGAGCAGGCCCGGCAGGACAAGTCCGTAGAGCGTCATAACCGAGCTTGCGGCGAATATTTTGCCGGTTGCCAGGTCGCAGCGCTGCTTCTTCAGAATAAGACGCATTTTGACCGAGCGAACCCAGCAGGCCAGCACTGCAAGTGCCCAGACGATTATCAACAGTGAATAGTTTGTGTTTCGTATGCTCCGGGTTAGCCGGGCCAGGTCGATTCTGCTGAAGACCAGGTACAGCAGGGCTGCGGTTACGGAGAACCGCAGCAGCAGTTTAAGAACGCGTTTTGTTTTATCTTCCGGCACGAAAAGTTACTCTCCGAGCTCTTGATGCCTGCGTGATAAGCCGAGGGACAGGTTTTTGATACGGCATCACGGTTTCAACCGAAGTATCCGAGTGCCCTTAATTTTTCCTTTATTTCTTCCTGCGCCTCTTTTTTGTCGGTTTTCTCATCGACGGATTTCGGCAGTTGTTTCTCTGGTTTCTCTGCGTGTTCAGGATGTTCGAGCGATTTTGGTCCTTTGTCAATCACGAGCCAGGGCACTTCTCTGAGCAGTTTATCGTCGGAGCCGTCCCAGTGGGAGTAGGCGCCGCCTTCGCCGAGCATTTCGCCGTGGTCGGCGGTTACGACAACCGTGCCCGACAAGCTCTCGATTAGCTCGGCGACGTGTCTTAGAACGATTTGCAGATTCTGTCCGTATGCTTTTCTCAGGCCCTGCGTGCCGTAAGCTCTTCTGACGGCATCCATGTGGCTCATAGGCGGCATTTTTAACAGCTTCCTTATTCTCCACAGGGACAGCTTGCCTCTAAGGCCGATGCGGTAGAGTATCTGCGCGATGATTCTCTGGGCTTTGTCGGCGAGTTTTGTTTTGCGTTTGTTCCGGCCGGTTTTTTTCAGAATCCTCTGGCGGGCCGGCTCGGGTCTGTGCCAGGTCAGGTCTGCGAAATCACCGCCCAGGTACGGCTCGTGCGGCTGGAGGTAGTGAATGATTGCCCTTTTGTCGCTGTTGGCGTTTATGATTTCCCTGGCTCGTTGGGTTACCGTCCCGGGCGGGACGGTGTCTTTTTCACTGTCCCAGTCGTCGCGCCAGAGGTCGTAGATTTTGTGGAAGTGGGCTTTTGCAGAGAAGTCTCTGACGGGGGCCAGTGAGTTTATGTAGGGATTTGCGGAGATATAGATTATGTCGTCGTAATAACCGGGGAAAGACTTGCTGAGCCATTCGGGAGTTGACGTTGCGGGAGAGGTCTTCTTCCGAAGTGTGCCGGAGAGGTACTGTTGCCAGAGCCGCTCGAAGTAGTCGTATCGGCAGGCGTCGAGAATTATCAGGTAGTCCCACTTCTCATGCATTACCTGGACTTTTGCAGCAGTGAGCTCGTTTGTCATGTCAAATTTCTCCTTTGGTTTTCGTCAACTATTTCGGATACACCAAGACACACGGCCAAGCCCGCATCTCAGACATCAAACTTCGCATAGATATCACCAACTGCTGCATTAGCTCCAAGCGAATCGAGTTCTTCTTTGTTCTGTCCCATTTCGTGTACTCCGAATTGTCGGACCCGGCATGGATTTGATATATTACGAAGTATCTTGCTCAGTTTTAGATTCAGGTTGATTCTTTGATTTGTCCGCAATTAAGGAAAGCTGGAAGGTATTATGAAATCTGAGCTTGTCCAGCAAAAATGCGGTAAGACCAAACTTTGCTGTGGCATACCTGCTAATCTCAATGCTGTAAGTGGATGAAAAGGTCGCCTCAAGTTTTGGTAAGTCTATTGCATTTTCTCCGGTATGGTAGTCAGAATAAGTGCAGTCTCTGCGCAGGTATTTCAACCTGCCAAGGGCTATGAGCAGGATGTATCTAAGAGCATAAACGCAGAAATCCACTTTAAGCAAAAGCCGAACTAATATTGACCGCTTTGAAGGGGGCAGAGGTTCATGCATTGCACAGATAACACCCTTGTTGTTGAGCGTTTGGCAGAGTTGCTGCAGAGAGCTTATTGGGTGCGGCAAGTGGTGCAGGACGGAGTTCATTAAAATCAGTTCAAACTTAGTTTTGTTACCTGCCAGAAAACTGTCCAGGTCGGCAACGACG
>CAYMYK010000041.1:741-17389 GCA_964394625.1 uncultured Pirellulales bacterium | reverse complement strand
TTATGCTTTATATAGGACGTTTGTCAAAAAGAAATTTTTCTCACCCGCCGAACAAATACCGGCTTGCCCTTAGAATCGGCCATTCCTGCAATCCGGTTTAGCCCTTTTGCGCCCCTCAACAAAAACCGCGTCCCAAAATCGCCCACTTTAACATTGACTTGCAGCCTGACCCTGCTAAACTGACCCCGCTTGCACGCCGGGCATTGCCGTGTAAGAACCTAAGAAGGAAAAAAATTGTGGCCTGTAATTGTGTTGTACTCGTAAAACAAGTTCCCGACACCAAAAGGATTACGGCAAAGGCGATGAACGACGACGGCACCGTCAACCGTACGGCCCTGCCTGCAATATTCAATCCCGAGGACCTTAACGCCCTCGAGCTTGCGCTCGGCATAAAGGACAAATATGGCGGGAAAGTTACCGTTATCACAATGGGCCTGCCCGCCGCCGCTTCTGTCCTCAGGGACTGTCTCTACCGCGGCGCCGACGATGCCGTCCTTGTTACCGACATCCGCTGTGCCGCCAGCGACACGCTCGCAACGAGCTACATCCTTGCCTGCGCCGTCCGAAAGACCGGCTACGATATCGTCATCTGCGGCAGACAGGCCATCGACGGCGATACCGCTCAGGTCGGACCGCAATTGGCTGAAAAACTTAAAATCCCGCAAATCACTTATGTTGAACAGCTAATAGACATCACCGGCAATACGATAACCGCACAAAGAAACATCGGCAACGGCTGGCAAAAGGTGGCCACAAAACTGCCCGTACTGCTGACCGTAACCGCCGACGCCAACGAACCCAGGGTCGCCGCCGCACGCAAAATAATGAAGTACAAAAAGGCCCTGGCCCCCGTCGAGGTTGCCCAGAACGTCAAGGCAGACAACCCACGGGCCGGCGAAAAGGAATTTGAGGAGCTCACCGACCATATTTGCGCCGGGCTTGAACAAAAAGGGCTGCTCATAAAGCAGTGGAACCTCGATTTTCTCGAAGCAGACCTCGCCTGGTGCGGCCGGAGCGGCTCACCAACAAAAGTCCATCGAATACAAAGCGTAGTGCTCGCCGCAAAACAAACCAGGGAAATTGAGCCCACCGACGACGGCATCGCCGATATGCTCCACGAGCTGATAGAAGACAAAACCATCGCATGAGGGTAAATCCTAAGTACGAAGCATGAAAAGCGAAACAAATTCGAATTAGCAAAGGACAAAAATTCAAAACAAAACTGGCCATAGAGAAGAGAAATGTTTTGGGTTCAAATCATTTTTTGATATTTGGACTAGGGTTGTATGCCCCAATTGAGACTGTTCTATGATGAGCTGACTGTGGAACCCGTAAATGTCGCGGTGGTCCCCATGCGCAGCCCTTTTAGATATCCGGGCGGAAAAACCTGGTTCGTTCCCTACATAAGAAAATGGCTGAAAACATTTGGGGCGGATATCGAATTGATAGAACCGTTTGCCGGGGGGGGGATTGTATCCTTAACAGCGGCATTCGAAAATCTGGCAAAGAATATCACTATGGTCGAAAAAGACGAAGATATTGCCGCTGTATGGCGGACCATTCTCGGAGACCAGGGTAAATGGCTGGCAGAGCAGATTGTAAATTTCGAGATAAATACGCAAAACATCAAAGCCGTACTCAACGAACATCCGGCATCTTTAAGGGAAAGAGCGTTTATCACAATTCTCAAAAACCGATTGCATCATGGTGGAATCCTGGCACAGGGAGCAGGGCTGATAAAAAACGGGGAAAACGGAAAGGGCTTAAGGTCTCGCTGGTACCCGGAAACCCTAAAAAAGAGAATCACGGATATCGCCTTTGTCAAAAATAAGATTAACTTCATTCAGGGTGACGGTTTGGAGATTATTGAGAAGAACATAGACAGGAAAAATGTCGTCTTTTTCATTGACCCCCCTTATACAAAAGCAGGACGACGATTGTACAAATATCATGAAATAGACCACGAAAAGCTTTTTGATTTGGCAAAGCACATAAACGGCGATTTCCTGATAACATACGACGATGCACCACAGATTGAAACTTTAGCTTTACAGCGAGGTTTCGTCGTTGACAGGATACCAATGAAAACAACTCATCACTTGACAAAGTATGAACTTGTCATAGGCCGACATCTTGAGTCCTTGGGCCATTGAGGTTAAGATCCAAGTATTGCCTAAAGCCGGATGACATAATATTTGCAGATTACAAACAGCACAATACGCAATACGAGATACGAAAATGATTGACGTAAACAGACAGGGTGAAGTTTGGGTCTTTGCCGAACAGCATAACGGAAAACTTGAGGATACGCCGCTCGAGCTGATGAGCAAGGCGCGGCAGTTAGCCGATATCCTCGGCGTAAAGCTCGCCGCACTGCTCCTCGGTGACAGCGTCGCTCGGCTCTCCGAAAAGCTCATTCACTACGGCGCCGACAAGGTCTATCTCGCCGAGCATCGGCTGCTGGAACACTACCAGGCCAACAGCTACGCTAAGGTAATCTGTGATATGATTGGCAAATACAAACCGCAAATCGTCCTCTACGGGGCAACCGTTACCGGCAGGGATCTGGCCCCGCGAATCGCGAGCGCCGCTAAGGCAGGCCTTACCGCAGACTGCACCGACCTGCAAATCGGAGACCACCAGCCGGCAGGCAATAGTGAACCGCACAAGAACCTGCTGTTTCAGATACGCCCCGCCTTCGGCGGAAACATAATCGCCACCATCATCAACTACGACCGATGGCCGCAAATGGCAACCGTCCGCGAAGGCGTTTTCCAGATGCCGCAGCCCGATACCTCACGCACGGGCGAGCTGCTCCGGGAGAAAGTGGAGTTGGCCGATGAAGAGCTGCCGCTCGAAATCCTCGATGAGCACAAAAGGCCCAAAAAAGTCAATCTAAAGGCCGCCAGAATCATAGTCGCCGGCGGAGCCGGCGTCGGCAGCAAAGACAACTTCCGGCTCATCTGGGACCTTGCCAACTGTCTCGGCGCCGCCCCGGCCGCCACCAGAGCCGCCGTTGACCTCGGCTTCATCGACCAGGACCACCAGATCGGGCAGACCGGAACCACCGTCAGGCCGGCCCTTTACATCGCCGTCGGTATCAGCGGCGCCATCCAGCACCAGGCCGGTATGAACCAGAGCCAGAAAATCGTCGCCGTCAACAACGACCCGGATGCGCCCATCTTCGACATCGCCCACTACAAAATAGTGGGTGATTTGAATGAAGTTGTGCCTAAAATGATAAAAGCTATCAAGGAAAAGAGCGTAAAAGTGCAAAGTCCCGTCACCGCCTGAATCAGTGAGATAAACTATGGCTAATTTCTACACGGATAACGACGACATCCGGTTCCTGCTCAAACACATCGACCTTGCCTCGGTAGCCGGGCTGACCGAGCAGGGCTTTAAGTTCGCATCGGATTTCGACTACGCCCCGGCAGACGCCGACGAGGCAATTCAAAACTATCGCTTAGTCCTCGATTCTCTCGGCCGGCTCAGCGCCGACTTTATCGCCCTGCGTGCCGAGGACAACGACCGCACGGGCTGCACACTCAACGAGGACGGCTCGGTCAGCTATGCGCCCGGCATAGCAGAGTCACTGGATAAGCTCGCAAAAGCCGAAGTTATGGGCTTCACCCTCCCGCACCGCTTCGGCGGACTAAACTTCCCAAACCTCATCTACTCTGTCGCCATCGAAATCGTCTCCCGCGCCGACGCCTCGCTGATGAACATATTCGGCCTGCAGGGTATCGCCGATACCATCGACTTTTTCGCCTCCGAAGAAATCAAAGCCCGGTACCTGCCCGACTTCTCAGAAGGCAAAGTCACCGGCGCTATGGTGCTTACCGAACCCGACGCCGGCTCGGACCTCCAGGCCATAAAGCTAAAGGCATTCCAGGACAAAAACGGCAACTGGCTGCTCCACGGCGTCAAACGATTCATAACCAACGGCTGCGGCGACGTACTGCTGGTCCTGTCAAGGAGCGAACCCGATATAAGTGACGGCCGGGGACTGTCGCTGTTCGTCTGCGAGCCAGGCCCTACCGTCCACATCCGCCGGCTCGAGGACAAGCTCGGCATCCACGGCTCGCCGACCTGTGAAATCTTCTTCGACAACACCCCCTGCCGGCTCATCGGCGAAAGACAGCGGGGGCTAATCACATACGTAATGAGCTTGATGAACGGGGCCAGAATCGGTATCGCAGCACAGTCTGTCGGCATCGCCGAGGCCGCATACCGCGTCGCCCGCGATTACGCGGCAAGCAGAAAGCAGTTCGCCGTCAAAATCGAAAAGCTCCCCGCCGTCCGAGATATGCTCATCGATATGAAAATCGCCATCGAAGCCGGACGCGCCCTGCTCTACGAGAGCACACGCATAGTCGATTTTGAAATCGGTACGAAAAAACTGCTCGAAAACAATCCGCCCGACGACAAGGCACAGGCCAAACAGCTCAAAAACAACGCCAGAAAATACAAACGATACGCCTCGATGCTGACGCCTATGAGCAAATACTACTGCTCCGAAACGGCCAACAAAGTCGCCTACGATTCAATCCAGGTGCTCGGCGGCTCCGGCTATATGAGAGATTACCCTCTCGAACGCCACGCCCGCGATGCAAGAATCACTACAATCTACGAGGGCACAAGCCAGCTTCAAATCGTCGCCGCCGTCAGGGGAGTCTGCAGCGGCACCGCTGAAAAATTCCTCACCGAATTAGCCGAAAAAAAACACGACCCGAAACTCGACGATTTGCTCGAAACCCTCGCCGCCGGAAGAGAGCAGCTCGCAAAAGCCGTCGCATTCGTAAAACAGCAGGGCTCTGAATATATGGACCTCTACGGCCGAAACCTCGTCGATATCGCTATCGACCTTATCAACGGCTACCTGTTCTGCGGCCAGGCCTCCACAAAAGTCGATATGGACGTCCCCGTCGATGCCGCCGGCACCGGCGAAAATACTCAAACAATCCCGATGAAAACCCGAAAGGCAATGCTCGCCGGGAGATTCATCACAAAGAACGCTCCGAAAATCGCCGCCCTGGCAAAGCTGGTTACCACCGGTGACAAATCTACCTTCAGCGAGTACGAAGCCCTCATCGGCCCTGTACCTACCCAGGACTAACACCGTTACCTTGCCGTACAGTTTTTTATTGCTTTGTCTTTTCTGGTATGTTAACATCCTATCAAAACCAATACATGTATGATTTTCGTTCTGTGCATGTTGGAAAAGACCTATATCGAGCCAAATCGCACGAGCAAGACATTGCTCGTTTGAAGCAACTGTCAGGATTACAGCAGTAATGGAAACGATGCCCCTATTTGACGACATGGTCATTGATGCACCTCCTACGGAAGGCGTCAAATATGCGGGATCGAAACTGAAACTTATTCCTCACATCCTCCAACTCGCCAAGCGCGTCGATGCAAGAACGGTTCTGGATGGATTCTCTGGCACCACAAGGGTTTCTCAGGCACTTGCGAAGCGGGGATACAGGGTAGTCTGCAACGACATCGCCGTTTGGTCCGAGGTCTTTGGCACTTGCTACCTTCTTAGCAACAAGAAACCGCACGAGTACCAGGCGCTCATTGACCATCTCAACGCGGTCCAGCCGACTGACGGCTGGTTTACGGAAAACTACGGAGGCGAGCCGAACGGAGGTTGCGCGATCCAGCCGGATGGGCTCAAGAAGCCATGGCAGATTAAAAACACTCGAAAGCTCGATGCCATACGACAAGAGATTGAGAACCTTTCCCTCACCAAGGTCGAGAAGGCCGTCGCTCTAACAAGCCTGATTCTTGCACTTGACCAGGTGGACAGCACGCTCGGACATTTTGTCTCCTATTTGAAGGAATGGTCTCCGCGATCCCACAATGATATTATTCTTAAAGTTCCAAAAGTCTTTCTCGCATCGGAAGAACACAAGGTCTGCCGACAAGACATCTTTGACCTTGTGCCACGTCTCTCAGTGGATCTCGCATACTTCGACCCGCCATACGGCTCCAACAACGAGAAGATGCCGCCCTCACGAGTTAGATATGCCTCCTACTATCATCTCTGGACCACTGTCTGTCTTTTTGACAACCCTAAGTTGTTCGGAAAAGCCGGGCGTCGTCAAGATAGTTCCGATAAAACTTCAGCTTCTGTGTTCGAGGAGTTCCGAAAAAATAAAAACGGCCAATTCATCGCTGTCGAAGCTATTGAGCGTCTCATCAAGGCCACACAAGCTCGCTGGATCATATTATCCTACAGTTCAGGCGGCAGAGCTACTGCGGATGAGCTCAACGAAGTTCTGAGAAGTAATGCCAAAATCCTTGAGGTCGTGGAGCTGGACTACAAGAAAAATGTAATGTCTGGAATGAAATGGACAAATGAATGGCTTCGTAATATTGAAGAGCCAAATCGGGAGTTTCTGTTCCTTATCGAGAAACAATAGGCCCCTTCGCTGGAAGCATCCTTTGTCAACTCTTGCTTTCCCCGTATAAATCTGGCAGAATACGCCGAATCAATCGTAAATGTTAAACCACAGATAAGGTACGGTAATGCTAAAAGCTGTCATCTTCGATTTTGACGGTGTGATTGTGGACTCCGAACGGCTGCACCTGCGCGCCTTCAACGAAGTCGCCGCACAATTCAATATCGAAATATCCGAACAGGACTACTACGGCAAATACCTCGGCCTGAACGACCGCGAAGTATTCGAAATACTTGTCGAAGAAAACCGGCTAACCGGCTATACGGACAAAATCTCCGGCCTCGTCGAGCAAAAGACCACCGTTTTCAAACAGCTTGCCGCAACAGAAGCTGCCGTTATCGAAGGCGTTACCGAATTTCTTAATATGCTGAAACAAAACAACATACCGGCTGCAATCTGCTCAGGCGCGCTCGAATCCGAAATCAAATTGCTCCTGACCGGCACAGAACTCGCCGGTTACTTCCACGTAATCGTCGCCGCCGAACACGTCACAAAAGGAAAACCCGACCCTGAAGGATTTCTCCTCGTACTTTGCAGGTTAAACGAAAAACTCAACACTGACATAAAGCCCGCCGAATGTATCGTAATCGAGGATTCACACTGGGGCCTGCAGGCCGCTAAGGCCGCCGGTATGCACCCGGTCGCCGTTACAAATACCTACCAGGCCGACCGGCTCACGCTTGCCGAAAAAATCGTCGCCAACCTCGGTGAATTGACTCTCGCCGACCTCAATACCCTCTGCCGGTAGCCAATTTTTTGACTGTCTTAATTCACCGGCTCGTCTTCCAGCGTATCAAGGCCCATAATGACGTTGTGCATAAAGACCCGTTTCCCGTCGGGCCTGTCGTGGGCTGCAAACATTTTTCCGCTTTTGGGGTCGCCGAAAGCATACCATTTATATTTGCTCAGCCACTCGTAATCTTCGTCATCGACCTTTGTGGTCAGGCCGTTGCCTAATGGTATCTCTTTCATAATTCCTTCTTATCTATGCTTTTGTTGTTGGCTTTCATGCCTGACCATTATAACTCAAGAAGCCGCCGGCGGATACAACTACTTCTCCTTTAACGCAGATTTACACGGCCCCCTTTGTCATTCCAGCGCAAGGTTGTCACCCCTGCGAAAACAGGGGCGGGAATCCAGTTTTAAGACACTGGTTAACACTGATCTGTCCGTGTAGCGCAAGCGAAGTTGGATTGACACTACTTTTTCATTATTGCCAAAAAACACTGAAATACTTATGGTACCACAGCATCTGCGTAACCGTGGTCAAGCTCAAGGCCGAGATTGCAGAATTTCGCTGCTCCCTCAATGTCCGGGTATAACGTGTGGTGGTTAATGTTCATAGTATTTAGCCATCTAAGTAATTCGATCCGCTTCTCATCCGAAACTTTAATTTTAATTTCGATAAGTATTGGGTAATCGTGCTCCCCAAATGACCTACATAGATTTTCGACCCATCCCTTTATATCACCACCATCTTCAGTTATTGTGAATATGCCTCTTTGAGTCACGAGGCGTCCAAACTCCGACGACATCGGAGAAAAAAATTCAATAGCTGAGGATGGTTCTGTAGGCCTTGCGGACATTATAGGGTTCTTCTCCCATTTTTTTTTCTTTTCTTCGTAATCGTCTCGAACATTTTTATATCCGTCCAACTTCCTCGACAGTTCTCTGGCTTCCTTGAATTTCAGGCCATAGACGTATCTGTACCTTGCGTCTTCACCGTCTTCAGTCTCCGGGTGGTCGTTATGTTTTTTCTCACACGCAAAAAACAGGGCCGCATAAGGCGATACCGTCCAATCCAAAAGTGGGGTCGCAAGGCCATAATGCTGTCCGAAAGCCCAGAAATGCTTATCATTAAGTGTGCGTGAACTTACATAATGCTTCAATTCGGCAATAGACATACCTAACATATCCGTCCGTCCTCTGGCCGCATATAGAAATGCTCGCCTATGCTTCTTGAGCAGTCCGAACCTGTTTTGGCCTTTGCGGTTCGATCCTTTGATTTTTCGGTCAAACGATGAAGTGAGAGGAGTATCAGATTCTGGTTCCCCCCGCCAAACATAATCATTTAGATCCAACTTGCCGTTTATTTTTGACCCAGGGTAGAAATTCTCATCAATCAGTTCTGAAAATGTCTTGACCGAGTCAACCGGGGGTTCTGTTCCCCATACTCCTTCTGATGTTCGTTTCATTTTCATTTGTAATCCCCCATATATGGTTACTTCAAGCTCATTGTTTTTTCCTTCTCTTCAACGAAGTCCTTTGCACGTTTTTGTGCTTCGGCTATCTGGACAGGAGTCATCTTGGTAGCAAGAAGCTGTTTGATTTCGGCAACATCGGCTCCATTCATCCCTGCAATTAAGGCCCATTTGTATGCCTCGACATAATCCTTAATAACACCTTCGCCTTCGTAATACATGAAGCCGAGTTTTAATTGTGCATCTGCAAAATCCTGCTCGGCAGCCTTTGTAAACCACTTAACCGCTTCTTTATAATCTTCAATGACACCTACGCCTTTGTAGTACATTCCGCCGAGATTGAATTGAGCAATTGCGTTGCCCTGTTCAGCGGCTTTTGTAAACCACTTAACTGCTTCTTTGTAGTTTTCTGTTAAATAATATAAAGTTCCAAGGGCGAACGGAGCGTTTGAGTGTCCTTGTTCCGCGGCCTTCCTATACCACTTAATAGACTCATTATAATCCTTTGGGACACCATATCCGTGTGTGTACATTTCGCCGAGGATGAACTGTGCACCCATATGGCCCTGATCCGCGGCCTTTGCGAACCACTTAAATGCTTCTTTGTAATCAACATCTTTGTTTTTGTAGTAGCACATTAAGCCGAGGTGGAACTGGGCACGAGCTTCTCCCTGCTCTGCGGCACTTCTATACCACTTAATGGCTTCATTGAAATCTTCTGGGACACCGTCTCCATTTTCGTACATTACACCAAGATGGAATTGGTCGTTCGGTTCTCCTTCATTTGCTTTTATGATAATGTTTCGCAAATCTATTGAAGAAGCAGAAGCTAATTCTGGATATGCAAGCTCGTATAGGTTACTACGCTCTCGATTTGGGTATATATGGGGCAAGGTATTACACTCTCGATTTGTATATATGAAGAAAGTGATAATGGCGACAATCACTGCTAATGGAAACAATATAGATTTAAACTTCATAATATTTTCCTTTCGGCGAAGTGATGTTTGACGGGTGCTGTTGGGCTATTCGCCAATTAAAATACGGACTTTACACAACAGTTATATCGGCTGGAAATGAAGGGCACTTAAGCAAATCTGGCGGGGTAAATCCCGCCCTAAGATTATGCTCTTGTGAATTATGTGCCTTTTTGTGGCTAAATCCGCGAAATCTTTGTAATCCGTCCGCCTTCGGCGAGACCTCGCCCGCCCCCATAGGGGCGAGGCGGATGTCTTCTGTGGCTAAAATGCTCTACATTGTTTCGCGCTAGGCGGCAATGCCACCTACTGAACGCCTCACCGGCTGATTAAATCCGTGTCTAAAGAAAATCTCTATTCGCTCTGCCCGTGACTTTACGTCCCCCTCCAACTGTCTGACAATGCCTATTTCATCTGCACCGCACCAGGCGCGGTAATATTGACTTTCACCTTATCGCTGCTCAAATCCCACTCGAGCCCATCAACGAAAACACCGTTAAAAATGCACCGGTTAAGCTCGTCACCACGTGCCCTGACAAGCCCCTGTTTGGCATCGTATGAAAACTCGCTGCCCACAAACTTTTTATCCTTATCTTCATAAGTTACGGCTCCGCGGGCAACCAGGCCGACCAATTCCATTCCTCCGTCCTCGCCGGCGGAAAGCCCGGCCTCAATCCGCCCGGCCGTTACCGCCACCTTCTGCCCCGCATCCGGCCCGTCGAGAGGCAGATAATCTATGAGCAGCGACTTTCCACCGCCGTCCGCAACAACCCTGTTCGCATCGGCAAAATACTCCATTTTCTCGAAGTTCCGCACAAACGCATAGCATCTCCGCCGAAGCGTAAATCGCCCGCGCGCTTCTTTGCCGGGCTCGACATTAGAATTATCCACTTTCACCACCCCAGGCCCCAACGCCGAAAACTGCCTCGCCTCAGCCGAATACTCCGCCCGCGTGCACTTCAATTCGATACCACCCAGCAGCTCTTTGCCGCGCCTTTTCGTGCTCGCAGCTCGAACATCCCCCCCGCTTGCCGTTATACGTTCAATCTCAGCAATCACGGCGCCTGCCTTTCCCGCTCTTTTTCCGCTCAGCCCAACCAGCACCTGCGGCGCCAAAAGCACATATTCCTGCTCGATATCCCCGTCACCGCGAACCATCGTGCACCGGCAGTCCCCCAAAAACCTTATCTCATTATCCGCCGGCCGAAATACCGCCTGCCGGCTGCACTTCATCACTACCGCAGCAGCCGTATTGACATCTGCAATATTACTCGCTGAGAATCTGACTTCGCAGCCGCCTTTTGCGAACACCTCTCCGGTATCGGCTTTGTAGTCAATCCGCCCGGCGATAAGCACCGCCCTGCCGTTCGCATCCGCCGACGCAGACGACGCCCACTTTTCAAAGGCCGGGCCGCCGCCGCCCTTCTCGCCCAACAACTGCCCGAACGCACGCGCATTATCCATCGGTGCAATCACCACAGGCCCGCCACAACTCACAACTACCTTCTGCGGCTTCTCAGCCGCCCCGGCCGGGCCGCCGCCAGGTACGTCACGACCGGCTTTGCCTTTGCCGGCATCTTTGCCTCTGCCGCCGCTGCCAACTGCAAAAATATCCCCGATAGAAACAATGTCGGCCAGCACCAATTGCTCCGGCCCGCTGATAACAACGTTATCCTTCAGCACACATCTGTACGCGCCTACTCCACCCGGCTCGGGCTGCCCCCCGCCCTGGTCCTCATTCACTACATCGCCGCCCTTCTTGGCCATTCGCCGCCCGTCTCCAAACAGTGACGGCGCCGATGCAACCTTCCACTCAAGCTTCTCCAGTTTTATTATCTTCAGGTACTCCAACCGCTGGCCCTGCTCGTTATATGTAAGCTCCATCCCGCTGCCCAGAAGTCGCCCACGCGATGATACTAACTCAACAAATCCCTTCGTCGAAAACTGAGACCGCTCGCTCACAAAGGCAACGTCGTCCATATACAACACCGCCTCGTTCACGTCATTGTTATCAACGGCAAAAATACGAATCGCCACGTCCCCGCTCAAAGTCGCGTCCTTACCTGTCGTCCTGCCCGCCGCCGTCTCAACCGTCACCCATCCCTTCTCCGCCGTCACCTTACACGTAAAACCGGGCCGATAAAGGTCGATAAATGGCTTCTCGACCTCCCAATCATCGCCGCTCTTGTGAAGAACCTCCTCGAAACCCACCACCCGCTCGACCTCCCTTTGAGCGGTATATGTCACTAAGCGCACCTGCTTCATACCCCCAACCCCAATGTCGCCTATCATCCCCACCGTCGCATTCGTATCAGCTAAGTTGCTCTCAACCGCCGCCCGGCTGGAACGCTCCGTACCCGTGTCCTCTACCACCGCATTGCCCGTCAGCCGGGTATAGGCGAGGTACAGCAAAAGCACGACCAGAAGTGAGCCAAGCCATACAATAAATCTGCGTGAGTTCAGAAACATTTCTATAGCCCACAAGCCGAAAAATCCCGCATCAAGCCAGGTATCTTTTCACGAGCGGCTCCCATTTACCCGTCTCCTTCAGGATATATTCTATTACCTCGCGCACCGCCCCGTCGCCGCCGGCCCTGCTCGTCACATAATCCGCATGCTGTTTGAGCTGCTCGACCGCATTCGCCACCGCCGCAGAGAAGCCCGCAATCCGCATCGCCGGCAAATCGGGCAAATCGTCCCCAACGTACGCAACCTGCCGGCCCGAAAGGCCCGAACGCTCAAGAAGCTCCTTCAGCCCAGCCGCCTTGTCGTGACAATCCTCAATACAATAGTCCGCCTCTATCTGCTCTGCCCGCCGCCTTGTCGGAGAAGACTTCCGCCCGCTCAACAGAGCCACCTTCAGCCCCGCGCGTCTCCACATCCGGATGCCGTGACCGTCGAGCACATCGAAGGATTTGCTTTCACTGCCGTCGGCGTTGACCACTATCATCCCGTCCGTCAAGACCCCGTCAACGTCCAGCACTAACATCTTTATCTTCTCAAGATTCGCCATACCTCTCTAAAATAGCAAATAGTAAATAGAAAATAGTAAATCTGTTTGGTCAGCACACGACCTTTATCGTAACAATATCCTGCACGTCAATCATTCCCACAGGCCTGTCTTCGGCGTCCACCACCGGCAGCTCGTCAATCCGGTACTTGTGAAACAGAGCCGTCGCCTCCGCCGCAAGAGCATCCGCCCGTATCCGCTTGCAGTTCGCCGTCATTACATCCGACGCCTTTCGCTCGAAGGCGCCTTCTGTATCTTTGGTTATCAGCCGGCGCAAATCCGCATCCGTTATTATCCCCGCCAGACGCCCCTTTTCATCAACCACCATCACCGCCCCGTGCCTTTTGACGGCCCTGGTCCTGGCAAGAAGCTCCCTTATCGTATCGTCAAGCCCTGCTATCGGCAGCATCTCGCCGCGGCTGAACATCATCGACTGGGCCACCGTCATCAGCTTCGCCCCCAACGAGCCGCCCGGATGAAAACGCACGTAGTCCTCGACGCCGAACTTCCTCGCCTTCATCACCGTAAGAGCCAGCGCATCGCCCACCGCCAACATACACGTCGTCGAGACGCTCGGCGCCACACCCAGCGGACACGCCTCGTTCAGCTTGCCCATACAAAGCACAACGTCGCTGTGCCTGCCCAAGCTCGACTCTTTCTCGCCCGTTATCGCTATCAGCTTTATCTCGAGCTTCTTCACCAAGTTTATCAGCCGAATCACCTCGTCCGTCTCGCCCCCATAGCTCAAAACCAGCACAATATCCTCTTTGCGAAGCCGACCCAAATCCCCGTGCACCGCCTCAGCAGGATGAAGAAAATGGCTCGGCGTCCCCGTGCTTGCTAAGGTCGCGCTTATCTTGCGGCCGATTATCCCCGCCTTGCCTATCCCGCTGACTATGCACGAGCCGGCGCAGTTATAGACCATCTCGACCGCCCTGGCGAAGCTCTCGTCAACTATCTTCACAACCGAGCCGACCCCTTCCGCCTCGCTGCGTATCACATCCCGTGCATATCCCAAATCAAATTCCACCGCCGCCATACTCCTAAATCTTCAACAAGTGTTACAGAATGCCCACCAGTATCATCGAAATACAGCCCCCCGTCAAGCACATTTGCCCCCGTAGCACGGGCATCCGCCGTGAGGCGTCCTCCGTAAGGAGTCTCTATGACTGCATCCTGCCCGTGCACTCCTTTGTCATTGACAAGAGCGAAGCAAGTTCACCCTGAGTGCAATCGAAGGGCGGCAATCTCAATCCAATCCCCAAATCGCAAATAGTAATCCGTAAATTAACAATCCCCACCCCGCCCGTAACGAAAAAAGGGCCGCACGCAACTCGCCCACAGCCCTTTGATTTGGAATTAGAGTTTGAAAAACCTAAGGTCCAGTTCCCTCAAGCCAATGCTCGGCAAAAACCTCCAGGTCAAAGATATCCACTTTCCCACTTTTGTTGAAGTCGCATCCATAACACCAATCTGGACTGTTGCAATCAGCGTCCCACCGCCCAGCAAAAATGTTGAAGTCGTCAAAGTCCGCTCGTGAGTTGAAATTCAGGTCGCTGGGAATATGTTTCGGCATCGTCCACAGCCAATTGTTAACGAAAATGTTCAAGTCATTGATATCCACAGTCCCGCTATAGTCAAGATCACACCCCATGCACCATACATTGCTCTCGTTGCAGTCGTTCAGGTCCCACCCTCGAGCAAACAGCGCAAAGTCAATTACATCCACACGTAAATTGTCATCAAGGTCGGCTAAATTGGTAATTGTCCCGATATTTATATTCAAGATTGATATGCCCGCTTGTGCCTGGCCAATCTGGTCGACACGGAAGGTAAGCCAGTTTTCTTCCTGCATAAAGTCAGATACCAGTATATTTTCAGAGCCATGAGGAGCACTCCCGTCGACTCTCTGGTCACCTGTAGAGACCAGCTTCTCATTGAAATACACGGTGAGGTAACCTTCCCCAAGTCCATCAAATTGGTATGTGAACTTAATGTAATTACTACCATCTGGTATTTCGACCAACATATGCACCCATACGGGAGAGCCCGTAAGGAGTCGCATGTGGTCGGACAGAAAATCCTTGATTCCGGTAACGCTGGGTACAAGGTAACTGTCAACAAAACGCTGTACCTTCTTGACGATCGTCTTTGTCCTATGCCGAATCCAGCCCAGCCCGGAGGGATCACCAATGGGATGATTTCCAACCGCCAGATTGAGACTCTCTTGCCAATTGGCAACTCCTGTATCGAGACTCCTCGGAAAGCCGTATCTGCGACCATCAAAGAGGTTGTCATCGTCCAAAGACACCCCGTCTGGATACTCGCCTGTAATGGTTGCGTAGTACCAGTCGCAAGGAAAAGCGTGGCTGATCAACCCCAAGTTCCTAAGATCTACGTTGAGTGCATATAAAAATGGTTCACCAGCCCAACAGAAATCTCCTAAAGTAAGGCTATTGTAGTAGTTGTCTGCCCAGTCATTCGATCCGAGCGTACTTCCATAGGTATCATCCAATATATCAAACGGAGTATATGCATCAAGAAATGTCAAATGAATCGTCCCCGAGAACCTGCCGACAGCCCTCTCGTCCGTAAGCACTTGGGCAGCGGAACCTATTACGGCAGATCCAGCAGAATGGCCGACCAGGTGCACATGCTCCCATTGATTGGCATCGACAATCGATTTCGCCAGCAGCTTCCCCTGTTCAAGTCCGTTGGTCATCGCTTTCCAAGGGAAGAACGTGTCCGACTCCGACATCCAAGGCCATTCGCGCACTTCCCAAGACGAGTCTATGTCGCCGTTCTCAATCATATCCTTTAAGGACTGAGCCATTGTCCGCGTCCACTCGTTGGGGAACACATAAGATACCCATCTGCCTATTCCTGACCAACCGCCCGTAACCACAATAAGTTTATTCTTTTGCGGCTCGCTGGGTTCTATTGGCGCAGGCAATGGTGGCACGTTTGGATCGGGTGGTTCGGGTGGCGGCTGCGCGTTGTTCGATACGAAGTAGCGACCTGCGACATTGCCATCATCCAGTTCGCCTTTCCTCGCGTCGTACTCTCTGAAATCCACATCGGCCCCCACCTGTTTCAGAACCAGCCGGTCAATCGGAATAGTGTGCGAATCCCTGCTCCCCTCGCCACTCCAAAGGTGGAAATGGAGATGCGGACCAGTTACAAAGTCGCCCGTATCACCGCTTTTTGCTATAACCTGTCCTTGTGTAACAAAGGTATCCTGTGTGACAAGAACCTCGTTTAGGTGTAGGAATACTGTAACAAATTCTGCGCCGGTAGGCCCTGTATGCTCCAAGGCCAGTTCTATACCCCCTCTGCCGGCAGGGTCAAAATCGATGTAGTTAACCTCACCGTCTGCCGGTGCAAGAACGTCGCTGCCAATAGGCAAAGCCATATCTATCGCATAGGTATTATCCCACGTGCCGTGGTCATAATGACTTATTGAGCCATTATTTCCTTGAGTAATTCTTGCGGTGCCTCTCCATGGTGCCTTTAATTGGGGCTGTTCACTTTCCGCCCATTCAATCGCCAGAATCAGGTCGTACTCGGTGTTGCGGCCGCTATCATATTGTGAGACTAGCACATAGTAGGTTCCCGGATCCAGCCATCGATTGATCGATAAGGAAGGATTAAAAGGGTAACCATTGTTAGACTTTGATCCCAGCACTTCGCCGCTGTCGACAATGCCGTTGCCGTTCTTATCCTCAATCAGATATAATGTTGCCCAGTCGCTCAAACCATCCAGTACGACAGTGAAATCACTGACTGAACCAGCTATACTGAAACTGTAATAATCCACAACATCAGAGGTGCCTACAAAATCGTGCACACTTACATTACCGCTGAGCGTACCAAGATAGCGGGCACCACCTAATGTGTTGTCGGCCCTGCCGGGAGAGTCCGGCCTGGGTGACTCAGCCAGAATCAGGTCGTACTCGGTGTTGCGGCCGCTATCATATTGTGAGACTAGCA
>CAYMYK010000041.1:0-641 GCA_964394625.1 uncultured Pirellulales bacterium | reverse complement strand
ATAATGTTGCCCAGTCGCTCAAACCATCCAGTACGACAGTGAAATCACTGACTGAGCCGGCTAAACTAAAGCGGTAGTAGTCGTAAGGGTCCGAGGTACCCACAAAACCGTGGACGGTTTGCATGCCGCTGAGCGTGCCAAGATCACAAGCGTCTGCCAGACTGTCATCAGCCCAGCAAAGGGAAGTTGGAAGCAACATCGCAACAATTGCCACTAAACAAGCAACTCGACTTTTCATTCTTTACGCTCCTTTCAGCTAAACATTTTATCGCAAAAAACACCATTCCTTCAAAAAACCGACCTGCTTACACAACAGGCCGGCACATAGACCATCGGCGCCGGGATAATTAAGAATGGAAGAACCCTTACCTTTCGGCTCGCCTCCTGAGTATGTTTTCCCTATTTGCATCTATATTTCTCCCCCCCCCATTGTAATATTTGTATAAATATCAGCTTCTGCAGGACTTGTCAAGTAAATTTTTTGCTTTTTTTGGGATGGCTCGTCTTTTAGATGTGCTCTGACGGGGGTTGTGTGTTTAGGGCGGATGTGGTATAAAGCCGGCTGCCGTATGAATGTCCCCTGCGGAAATGTCGGGGTTTAAGGGTGGATTTGCCGCATTGTATACCCTTAAGGGTAGTAG
>CAYMYK010000040.1:0-17768 GCA_964394625.1 uncultured Pirellulales bacterium | reverse complement strand
TCCAGAAAAAAATGGTCGAGCACTTCCGTAAAGCTGATAAAGAATATGGCGAAGGTGTTGCAAAGGCCTTGTAACTGTCCCGGCATAAAATCAGTAAATAGTGCAGTATAATTTTTATGTTGCAGTAAGAGGTTTATAATGTGGAGTATGGTTAGTGAAAGCGCTTAGAAGAGGTAAGGATGTCCTTATGAGAATCGTTGCGCAATTGTTTGTAACCGGTGTTGTTCTGGTGGCGGGCGGCTGCGTGAATAGGTCCGGCCTGGCCGGCAAGTGGCAGGGTTACGTAACAGAGAACGACAAATCCACGTTAGTCCAACTCGAACTGCGAGGCCATGGGGACAGCATCGAAGGCACATTCACGATACTCGGTGACACCGGGCAAGATATCGCCAAAGGCAGGTCCTTTGAGATAGTCGATACTCGGCGTTGCGACAACAAAGTTGAGTTCATCGTGCCCATTAGCGGCGAAGTTGACGACGACGCAGTTGCATTTGAGCTGAATATCTCAAAGGAGCGGTTGACCGGTTATGGCCATGAGCTGGCCGAGGGCAGCGCCAACATCCCTGTTACTCTTATAAAACAGCACTAATCTGATTTTTTGACTTCTTATTGATGTTTGAAAAACCAAAGAGGCAGTAGCGCTCTGTCACCGCCGCGGAGGCGGGGGTCAGTGAGCACCTTAAAAAGGCATGAATTTCCGCCCCGTCAAACCCCGGCCGGGCAAGCTATGAGATTCGGCGGGAATGGGTAGGGTTCAGCAGTGTGGTCAAATGTCTTGACGGAGGTGGTATTGGGAGTTGACGGGGGCGAGTGGGGGATGTAAGCTTTCGGGGTATGGAAAAGCGTCTGGTGATAAATGCCGATGACTTCGGTCTTTGCGAAGGCGTCAACAAAGGGATATTGCAGGCGTACGCCGACGGTGTGCTTACGAGCACGACGATAATGGTGAATATGCCGGCATCGGAGCAGGCGGCGGGCCTGGCGAGAAAGACTGCCGGGCTTGGTATCGGTGTTCATCTTAACCTGACCGAAGGCAGGCCCGTATCGGATGCGGCCTGCATGGGCGCTCTGGTTGATTCGAGCGGGGGGTTTGCGTATTCGCCTGGCCGGCTGGCGCTTCGCTCGCTGTTCAGCAGTGACATAAGGGTCGCGATTGAGGCCGAGCTGACCGAGCAGGTCAAGTGGGTCATTCGGCGCCGAATCAAGCCGACGCACCTGGATTCGCACAAGCACGTGCATTGCTTTCCGGCGATTTTCTCGATAGTGTGCAGGATAGCGCGGCATTTTCAGATTGGTGCGATTCGCTATGGCTACGAGCCCGGGTATGTCTCAAAGCCCCCTTTTCCGATAACGGATGCGGACGGCAGGAAAAGGGCGCGGACGCTTCGACGTATGGCCAAGGTCAACCGCTGGCAGAACGCGGACTTTTTCAAAACGGATGCGTTTTTCGGAGCGGCTCATACGGGCAGGATGGGGGCGAATTTACTAAAGGCCGTGGCGTTGTACAACTCGGCCTCGACTGCGGAGCTTATGACTCACCCGGGCCTTGCGTACGATATTGACGCCGGCCAGACGCGGTTAGTGAAGCAGCGGCAGGCGGAGTTAGCTGCGCTGTGCGGTAAGCAGGCAAAGAAGCATTTCGAGGATGCGGGTGTAAAATTAGTGCATTATGGACAGCTTTGAGAAGGTACATATCGACTGTTCGGTGGTGGTGCCGCTTTACAACGAGTCGGCGGTCGTTGAGGAGCTTTACCAGCGGCTTACGAAGACGATGGCGGGGACCGAGCTTGTTTTTGTCGATGACGGCAGCGAGGACGATACGTTAGAGCTTTTGAAGGGCATCGCCGCGAATGACAGCAAGGTCGTTGTGGTCGAGTTGCGTCGCAACTTCGGGCAGACGCCGGCTCTGGCGGCGGGTTTCGACAATGCGGCCGGTCAAATCATCGTATCGATGGACGGCGACCTGCAACATTCGCCGGAGGAGATACCGAACTTTATCGAGAAGATTAACGCCGGCTACGATGTGGTGAGCGGCTGGCGGAAAAGGCGGGTGGATAATTTTCTGATGCGTAAGATACCGAGCAGGGCCGCTAACCGGCTTGCTTCAAAGATAAGCGGCGTTGATATTCACGATTTCGGCACGACCTTCAAGGCGTACCGGCGAGAGGTTATCGAGCAGCTTCGGCTTTACGGCGAGATGCACAGGTTCATACCGGCGCTATTGTCGCAGAGCGGGGTCAAAATTATCGAGATACCGATAACGAATATCGTCAGGCCCTCGGGGACAAGCAATTACGGCATAGGCAGAACGTTCAGGGTCGCGTTCGACTTGATAACCCTGCGTTTCCTGTTGGGATATATCTCCAGGCCCCTGCACTTTTTCGGTAGGGCGGCGATGGTTTGTGCTGCGGTAAGCTTTTTGACGGCTGCGTACATTCTCTTCGACAAGCTCTATTACCACGTGCCGATTCTCACCGCGCACGGGCCTTTGGCGGGGCTGAGCGCACTGCTGCTGTTAGTCGGCGCAATTTTCGTCTCCACGGGGCTGATTGGCGAGATGATAAGCAGGGTCTATTTCGAGGCGACCGACAGGAAAATTTATGCGGTGCGCAAAATCCACCGAAGAGAAACATTGGCATCGGACTAAGAAAGTGAAGAAGAAAAAGAACTCGCTATCGGGCGCCGTCATCGCTGTGCTGGTTGTAACAGCGGCAGCGGTTTTTTTGGTCAGGCATTTTCATATAAAGAATTTTCATATTGTCAGGCCCGGAGTTCTTTATACGAGCGGCCAGCCGAGGGGTATGGATTATACGCGCCTGCTGTATAAGTATCATATCGCGACGATTGTGAACGTCCGCTCGGCGGCCGAGCACCGGGAGAGAAACTGGCACAACGAGGAAATAACGTGGGTCAGAAGCAACGGCGTCAAATACTTCGAGATGCCCATCGATAGGGACATTGACAGCCCCGGTTACTTCCCTGGTAGTCAAGTCCAGGAGCGATTTCTGGCGATAATGGGGCAGAAGGAGAATCTTCCCGTATTTTTACACGGCAGCAGCGGCAGAAGAAGAGTAGCGATGCTGACCGCGGTGTGGCTTATACGAGGCCAGGGACTTTCCTTTGAGCAAGCAGCCAAGGTGGCTGAAGAGATCGAAGGGCATCCTTTAACTGAAGATGAATCGCTTTTTGTGAGGAACCTGTCGCCTTTTGCGGCTCGGTAGAAGCGGCGATTGTAGGGGTACTCGATAATCAACGATAACAGCAACAACAGCGCCTTCGCGTTGTCTGAAGGTTCAGATTTTGAAGACATGTCCTTGTCTTCCGATATAAATGATGCATGTCACAGGTGAACGATAGGGAAAAGCTAAGGGGGCGTAAGATATCTGATGAAAATTCAAAACAACCGGTGAAATCCGTACCCGAGCGCAAGAAACTCTTTTGGGTAGCTATGATACTGCTGGTCGTCGGTGGTGCCGTGCTCTGGGAGCAAGTGATCGAAGATCGCGTAATTCCGAAACGTTTCGGTGTTGTGAGGGATGGCACTGTTTACCGTAGCGGGCAGCTTTCGGCATCTTTGGTTAAGAGGACTTTGGCCAAGCACAACATTTGTGTCATCGTTGACCTTACGGGTGACCAACCCGGCGACGTTGATCAGGAGGCTGAGAAACAGGCAGCGACTGAACTGGGCATTGAAATAGTGAGGTTACCTTTGAGGGGCAACGGCACCGGCGACGTCAACAAATATGCCCTTGCCATCGCCGCTATTGTCAGGGCGGAAGAACAAGGCATGCCCGTGTTGGTGCATTGTGCCGCCGGTTCTCAGAGAACAGGTGGTGTCATTGCCGCATACCGGCTGTTGGTGCGGAAGGAGGAGCCTTCGGTTGTCCTCGATGAGCTTATGCGTTATGGCCACGACCCCAAGGATAATGCGGCGTTGCTGCCGTACCTCAACAGTCAAATGAGTGAGTTGGCCTCACTGCTTAAGCAGATGGGGGTCATCGATGATATGCCTTCTCCACTTCCGCAATTACATGCGAGGCATTAAGACGAGATATGCTGAACTTTGTATTATTTAACAAGACATCGCTCTGAAGGATTATTCCTGACGCGATAGCCCGCATCATCTAAACGCAGAAGGGCAATTGCGGTCGGAACTGCTGTGCTGAGGCCTGAGTTACCAGTTTAGTCTAATTCCACCAACCTATAACTGTCCGGGATCTTGTCTGTAAACTTATGGAGGACTTTCGGATCGCGGTTAGAGATTTGGTCTTGAGTTTTCAGTTTTTCTAAGTCCATTTCCTTTAACAGCAGGTAACGAACTTGAGTGTCGATTTGGTTCGCATCAAGTACATACTTTAGAGGGGGCCGGACGTAAAACAGAACCGGGTTTAACTGGTTGCTCGGCCTGAAGACATATACGGTTTCTCCCGGGGGGACGATTCTGTTCACTGCATATGCTTCGGGACGGCGTTTTTCGTTTGCCGTTATAATCGACACGCCGAATGTAGAATACTGCAACATCACTACGACGGTCAGTAATGCAGTGGCAAGTGAAAGCCGGAGGGTATTCTGAAACAGGACGCATTTGCGAAAAACGACAATCGTTATACAAATTGTCAGGGCTGAGACAACAAAGGCAGGGAGTGTTCTTGTCACTGCTGCCAAACCCGCAATTGCTGTAAGGCACGTGACGACGAAACATAGTAACAGTGTGTTTTTCCACAGCCGGTCCGAGGCAGTAAAGCCCTTGTGAAGCGGTAATAACCATCCCACCAAAACGCTGGCGAGCGGAACCGCAGGTAATGAGTAACGAGACTGCATGCCTGGCATCAGGTTAATAGCGGCAAAGGCGATTACAAGTCCAAGCCTGCAACCCCTGAACAGAGAGCCGTGTTCCTGGCCAATGTCCGGCACAAGTTGCCTGTCCCATAGCATCGGTACGAACAGCAGCCAGGGCAGAAAACTCACGAACGCTTTCACGACATTGGAACCCCACCGGGCCAAGTCCGGGCTTTTGGGAATGATTCGTATCAGGAGCTGGGATGTCATCTGTAGAGTCATTTTAGATCCCTCCGTGTGGAGATATGCAAGATAAAACCAGCCGAGAGTCATAAACAAAATGATGCTCACGCCCAAGAGATGCTCAACCGTCAACAATTCGACAAGTCTCCTGGCATGCCATAAGACCGCTATGGCAGCGCAGTAGAAGAATATGAGAATAAAGGGGCCCTTTACAAGCATGCCGAAGCCGAGAAGGATACTCGGTATAATCCACAAAACCCACTTAGAATCGCTGCGAGACCAAGCATTAAGCCACCAGATCGTGGCAATTCCGGTAAGGGATATATACACAGCTTCTATCTCTATCAGCCGGCCTTTTTCGATCACACTTATGTTAGTCAGGAAAACTATTGCTGAAATCAGACGGGCCGCAGGGGTTAACCATGAAGGCGGCATCCAAATCAGCAGCGTTGCAAACATCAGAACAAAAAATGCCGATGGTAAGCGCGCGGTCAGCTCTGACTGCTGTCCTGTGAGCATAAATGAAACAGCAACCAGCCAATTTATACCTGGTGGTTTGTTGTAGTAATCCCGGCCGGCGACCGATGGTACGATCCAGTTGCCGGTTTCCAACATGGTGATTGCAGGAAGAACCCGGCGTCCCTCCTCACCTTTGAATTCTGGCCGGCCCAATGAGGGCAGGTATATTCCTGCCCAAACAAGCAGAACGATCAGAAACGCTCTCCAGCGACCAGAAGCTAAATGCATTTACCCAGCCTCGAAAACCAATCGCATCCCATGGGACCTCTCGATGTTTAATTGAGTTAGATTATGGAGTTTATCCCACGGGCTGTCCAGTTCCTGTAATCACGTCAGCCTATCAGTTTGATGATTTCGTCGAAATCATTCGGTGCTTCGACGGGTGGGTTG
Source organism: uncultured Pirellulales bacterium (assembly GCA_964394625.1). Classification (GTDB taxonomy): domain Bacteria; phylum Planctomycetota; class Phycisphaerae; order Sedimentisphaerales; family Anaerobacaceae; genus JAUVYV01. The sequence goes on along the minus strand of CAYMYK010000040.1, from coordinate 11,837 downwards.
CTGAACCGGCCCTGCTTTTGGTTATGGTAGTTGACGGTAACGTTCGGGTCTTTGAGGGCGTGGCCCGTGAGGACGCAGGCGATTCGCTCATCGGGTGCGACTACACCCTGCTCTATTAGCAGCTTCAGTCCGGCAATTGAGGCGGCGGAGGCGGGCTCGCAGCCGAGACCGAATTTTCCGATAACCGCCTTGGCGTCGAGGATTTGCTCATCCGTTACGGCCCGGACGACGCCATTACATATTTCAATTGCACGCAGGCATTTCTTGAGGTTGACCGGCCTTGAGATTTCGATGGCTGATGCGCAGGTACGCGGGGAGAAATTGCGGGCGGTCAGGTCGGCGTAGTAGTCGTCGATTATTTTCTGGTTGATGCTGCCGTTGTTCCAGGTGAGCTTTTTGTTGTTGACCAGGTCGGTGAGCGTATCGGCGCCGGTGGCGTTTATAATCGCCATTCGGGGTATCCGGTCAATCAGGTCAAGCTGACTGAGCTCGAGAAAGGCCTTGCCGAAGGCGCTGGAGTTGCCGAGGTTGCCGCCGGGTACGATTATCCAGTCGGGCGCCTGCCAGCCGAGCCCCTCGATGATTCTGTACATTATTGTCTTTTGGCCCTCGAGGCGAAACGGGTTGAGCGAGTTGAGCAGGTACAGCCCGAGTTTTGAGCAGACATCCTGGACCTGTTTCATACAGTCGTCGAAGTCGCCGCGGATTTGAATAGTCCTGGCGCCGTAGTCCATCGCCTGACTGAGTTTGCCGAAGGCGATTCTGCCGGAACCGACAAAGACGGTGCATTTTATGCCGCAACTGTGCGCATACAGAGCTACCGATGCGGAAGTGTTGCCCGTCGAGGCGCAGGCACAGGATTCTGCCCCGACCATTTTAGCATGGCTGAAAGCGGCGGCCATTCCGTTGTCCTTGAACGAGCCGGAGGGGTTAAGTCCCTCGTATTGCAGGTACAGCTTGCCCGGTTTTAGGCCGACATACTCGGCCACCATATCGTTTTGCTGGAGTATGGTCTGCCCCTCGCCGATGGTGACTTTACACCCGTCGTCGCAGAAGTTGAGCAGCTCGCGGAATCGCCAGACGCCCGACAGGTCCAGCCGGCTGTCTCTGTTCGCCCGGCGCTTGCCGAAGTCGCTGAGCTTGCGGGGAACCTCGATTCTGTCCCAGTCATACAGTGTATCCAGCAGCTCTCCGCAGGCCGGACACTTAAAGAGCGCCTGGCCGCAGTCGAACTCCGCTGCGCATTCGGGGTTGATACACTTCTGAAAAGCGGCATCTGTGTCTCTGGACATCGCTGTCAATCACTCCTCGTATATGTTTTTATTGACGCTGCTTCGTATGACGGTTCAGCAGAAACGTTTTGGCCGTTGATACCGTTAATCAGCCCGGGCAGCTCGCAGAGCCGCTCTATCTTCCAGATGCCTTTCGGCACTATTTTGCCGATATTGGTATAGGCCCTTTTCAGCACCGGCTGCATACCCGCCTTCACGGCGGCTCTTACATCGTTGTCGATTCTGTCGCCGACGAACATTATATTTTTGAAGGGTTCGCCGAGGCGTTCAGCCGCCACTTTGAATATGCGAATATCGGGTTTTCTAAAGCCGAACTGGTACGAATAGAGCCGAACGGAGAAGAACCGCAGGATACCGAATTTTTCGAGATGTTTTTCCAGTGAGCTTGCATTGATAAAGGTATTTGAAACGATTCCGAGCTTTAGCCCGGCCCTTTTAAGAATGCCAAGGGTTTCGGCGATACCGGCCTCGACCGTGGCGAGCTCACTGAGCGGCTCGTACCAGAGCCATGCGAGATGCCGCCACTGGTTTTCGTCGAGCTTATAGCCGGCTCTTATTCCTATTTTTCTGAGCAGCTCGAGAGAATCGAAGTCCCTTCTTGTTATGTTTGAAAAGAGGTGTCTCAGCCGCAGTAAAATCAGGTTTTTCCAGCAGTAGAGGTTATAGCCGCCGACGGGCTGGCCGGTCGATTTGAGGAATTCATACGACAGGCGGGCGCCCCTGCGAAACAGCTTTGAGGTGTTGACCGGCCCGAAGTCCAGCAGCGTCTCGCCGATATCGAACAATACCGCTTTGATTTGTGTCTTTGACAACGGTTCTACCTCAAGGCCGGCAGGTCGCCGGCGAAGGCGTCCCTGACCCAGTCGAACATCTCCTCGTCTGAAATTGCAGAGACCCTGTCGGAGGCATATTCTGCGTTTATCTTGTCCCTTATCTGTGTTATACGCGGGTCGTGTTTGCCGATAGTGAGCTGGTATCTTGCTTCGAACCAGTGCTTTATGCCCGCGGCGCCGGCCTTGTCGGTAATGGCTACGTTGACAGGCCGGTCGAGCAGTGCCTTGGTATCGAAGCAGTTGTAAATTTCCTCATTTTTGAGCAGACCATCGGCGTGGATGCCGGCGCGTGTGACGTTGAAGTCCCTGCCCACAAGCGGATAGTTATGAGGAATCTCGAAGCCCAGCTCCTTTCTGACGTATTCGGCCAGTTGAGTGATGGCCTTGTAATCGACCTTTTTCGATATTCCTTTGATTTGGGCGTGCTCGACGACCATTGCTTCGAGGGGCGGGTTGCCCGTTCGCTCGCCGAAGCCGAAGATTGAGCTGTTGGCGGCACAGCAGCCGTAGAGCCAGGCGGTCGCGGCGTTTGCCTGGACCTTGTGAAGGTCGTTGTGGCCGTGCCATTCGAGCCATTCTGCGGGGACGCCGACTTGGCGCAGCCCGGCTATCAGCTTTGGAATGCCCCGGGGCAGCGCCGCCTCGGCCCAGGGCAGGCCGAAACCGAGCGTATCGCATAAGCGAATCTTGACGGGCTTTTTGTACTGTTCGGATAACTTGAGCAGCTCGGCGGCGAAGGGCAGCACGAAGCCGTCATAGTCAGCCCGGGTAATATCCTCGAAGTGGCATCGCGGGATAACGCCGTTGTCGAGAGCCGCGGTGGCAACCTCGATATAAGAGTCCATCGCCTGGGCGCGGGTCTTTCTGAGCTTGAGGAAGATATGATAGTCGCTTGCCGAGGTGAGAATTCCGGTTTCTTTGAGTCCCATTTGAGTAACGAGCCGGAAGTCGGCCGGCACGGCCCTTATCCAGCCGGTTATTTCGGGGTATTTGTAGCCGCGGCTCTTGCATAACTCGACGGCCCTGCGGTCACGGTCGGAATAGAGAAAAAACTCACACTGGCGAATGAGGCCGGTCTCGCCGTCGATTTCGTGCAGCAGGTCGTAGATTTTCAGGATTTGTTCGGGCGTATAGGGCGGCCTGGCCTGCTGGCCGTCACGAAAGGTCGTATCGGTTATCCAGATGTCGTCCGGGATACTCAGAGCAACCTTCTCATCTTCAAAAACCGCCCGCGGAAATTCACTGTAGGGAAAAACGTCTCTGTACAGATTGGGCTGTTTCACATCGTCAAGTTTAGCTCTTCTTTTCGCCATTTTAACGCTCCTGAACTCGTTGGCCGGCACATCGGCACTCATATACTTTCAAGTTATGGGCGAACCGCCGCCGGCAGTCTTTCCATAGCAATGCTTCGCTTGTTGCGCCGCCGGCTATTATACTCCATCAGATGCTGGGTGTAAACAGACTTCTCGTTGAAGTGCCGCAGGGCAAAAAAAACGGCTCATTCATCCTTCGTAGTAATACTACGGAGAACGGATTGGCATTTTTTCTCGATACGGTAAAGGTATTGGCCTGTGCGAATAAGCAGGGCCGAATCGGCGACGGCAAAGGATGCGCGGCAATCACCGGGCAAACTATTCTCGGCAAGGATTTCAGTTGACTTCTCGGCGGCGATTACCGTGGTAAGACCCCTGGTGTTGCAGGCATAGATTTTCCTGTCGGCTGCAAGCAGGGATGAAAGGTACCTTCCTCTAAACCGTTTTTTCCAGAACACGCTGCCGGTATCGATGTCGTAGCAGGTCATAACGCCGGTATCGGTAATTGTGAACAGCTTGCTGCGGTAGATGACCGGCGAAGAGCAGCCCGGGGTGTTTTTTGACGACTGCCAGAGGATATTTACATTCGTGTCGCCGCCCCGGCCGGTAAGTCGCATAACGGTTAGCCCGTCCGGCCCCCAGGTCCCGCCGCCTATGCAGAGAATATCGTCCTGCCTTGCCATACTTGCCACAAGCTGCTCTATAGGGATTTCCACGGACCACAGAAGTGCTCCCGATTCGACGTCGAATGACGAGATGTTTTTTGTCGATGCGCTGATAAGCTGGACGCCTGCGCCGTCCTCGTAGAGCATCGGTGTCGTGTAATCGCCGGATATTTCTCTGGGTGTAATCCGCCAGATAATCCGACCGGTGTCTATCTCGAATGCCGTTATCCGTGTGGTCTGCTCGGTCAATTCTTCCCGCGGCTGCGCGAAAAACACCTTCTCGTCTCTGATTAACGGCGAGCCGGCTGCGCCGTATCGCGTATCGCCGACGTGTTCGTGGTCGGGCCTTTTCCAGATGATATGCCCCTCGAAATCCAGGCATGCCAGGCCTGCGTCAAAGCCGGCGACCACATATCCGCCGTCGGCGGCCGGCGTTGGCGTTGCGTATGTGTTGTCGCTGTGCTTGCGCCCGGCGCCGGCGACGAAGACGCCCCTTTGCCACAGAATGTCGCCGGTGTCGAAATCAACGCAGACGACCGTTCGCTGAAGTCCCGTCGCCGGCCGCAGGTAATTGGCCTGAACAAAGATGAGTACGGACAGGGCAAGCAAAACAGCTATGATGGGCAATGACATTTTATGCCGCCAATGCCGTATATTTTTGTCTGTTATGGTAATCTGGATTGCGTTCATCGTTTTCCAGAATTGCGCCGGCCGGCTCGCACCGGTACTGCCCATCCCGCCGGGAGCTTCGGCCGGCGGGCAGAACCGGACTCGGGGATAATTGAGCAGGTGCCAGAACACCACGGCAAGGGCGGGCAGTGCAAATATAATTTTGGTTTTAAGCTCTACCGGGTGCTTCCATAGATTGGCGGGTGTGAATTTAAGAAAGGCAATGACGAACAGCCAGACGGCAACGGCTCCGAAAATACGCCAGATTGAATGCGGCCGCAGCCAGCCGAGCGCGACGGCTAAGCCCAGCAGTGCCACGCCCCCGGCGTTCAGCCAGTTTGCCGACTCGACTCCCCTGGCTAAGTAGAACAGATGGTTGATGTCCTCGTTGCCTATGCTCGACGCCAGAAGCCGGCCTACGGTCGTATCGTAATGGTGCGGGGCCAATACGATGAGCAGGCCCAGCGAGACGAAGGCAAATGACGTCAGGACGGTAACGGCTGTGTTAATGTTACCGGCTAACGTGGGTTTTGTAACGGTTGTGGGTTGTTGGGTTTGTTTTCTACGTCGGCTGACGACCTCAAGGGCGGCGGCGACGACGTAAGCAATTGTCAGCAGCGCCGCGGCTGTTGCGACTGCGGCGGCGACGAGTGTCGCTTTGGCACTGTCGTATGCCGTTGTCAGGAAAACCCTGCCGTTGCTGACGACAGGCGATGAAGCGCCTTCGCCCGGAATCCGGACCTTCCAGCGTATGTTTTTGCCGTCGCTGCTCCAGCTTTGAGGCAGATTGGACTCGGTCGATACCCCTGAGCCGTTCGGCCCGCGCCATTGTGGCCAGGGGCCGGAAACACCCTCAGCCCGGCGCGAACCCCTACCCGGAAGCGTCGCCATAAGCAAAACCGCCGCACCAAGGATAACTATTGCTGAAAATGGTATTCTGTACATCCTCGCCGGCGATATTACCCGTCCGGCCAATCCGGGTCAAGCACATTTGCCGCGCCGCCCGGGCGGCGGGAGTTTTCTTCTTGCGTTTTCGGCTTTTGGTCCTATAATCTTCACTCACATCGATTACGCACACGCCGACGAATGGAGGAGTGGTTTCGCACTCAGCTCACGCCCTTAGTCGAGGCAAAGGAAACTTAAAATTTGAGTTACCTCAGAATCAACATTTACATCATAGCATGCTGCGTTTCGGCCTGTTGCGCTGCCGGCAAGTACGGCGGCGGCGCCGGAGAGCCGAATGAGCCGTATCTAATCTACTCCGCCTTTGAACTTTACACGCTTGCCGTAAGCCCGGACGACTGGCATAAGCACTTCAAACTTATGGCGGATATTGACCTGAGCGGCCTGACGCCCCCGGTGCGGGCGGCGTTCGGCCCGATTGGGTATCAGCACTGGAATCCATTCGATTCGAGACCCTTCACAGGTGTATTTGACGGCGACGGCAGGCGGATTTTCAACCTCGGCTACTGCTGCGATACAACCGATTACGTCGGCCTTTTCGGTTACGTGGACTCCCCGGACGCACAGATTAAAAACGTCCGGCTCGTCAACGCCGTCCTCGATGCCGGCGCGGGCCGGTACGTCGGGGCATTAGTGGGAAAACTCAACGCCGGCTCCATCACCGGCTGCTTGCTCGCCGGCGGCGCGGTCAGCGGCGGCAATTATGTCGGAGGCCTTGTCGGATATAACTGGAACGGCACAATATCCGACTGCCACGTTATCGCCGATGTCGCCGGCGGCATAGACACAGGCGGTCTGGTTGGCTATCAACACAATCGTCCGCTGTCGAACTGCTCATACTCGGGCAGCGTGCGGGGCGACGACGCCGTCGGCGGGCTTGCCGGCGAGAACAACGGCCGAATCTCGGGCTGCTTCTCAAAAGGCCTGGTTACCGCACTTACCGGCAGCGCCGCAGGCCTGGTCGCCACGAACCGCGGACAGCTTAACTTCTGCTACAGCACAAGCGATGTCGTCGCCGACGATGCCGCCGGTGGACTCGTAGCCAGAAACGCCGGCTCGGCGGCGAACTGCTACGCCCGCGGCAATGTCTCGGGCGTCTCCTATGTTGGGGGACTAACGGCCCTGCAGTATCAAGACGGGATAATCTCAAACTGCTACGCCGCCGGAACGGTTTCGCCCTCGCAGGACTGCACCGGCGGATTAGCCGGATGGTTCAGCGGCGATTTGGTTTTCGCCTGCTTCTGCCTTTCAGCCCAGCCCGGCTCGGGCCCGGGCGCCGGCGTGCTCGAGCTGAGCGCCGCCCAGATGAAAATGCGCGACAGCTTCGTTGCGGCCGGCTGGGATTTCGTCGGTGAAACTGCAAACGGCTCGAAAGATATATGGGACATTTGCGAAGGGAGCAACTTCCCGAAACTCACCGGCTTCAAGGCCGACGACGCCGATTTCGTCTGTCCGGATGGTGTGGACGAGCTTGATTTGGCTGTGCTTTCCGAGGACTGGCTGCTGGCAAAGATAACCGCCGACGTCGCCCCGGCGTCCGGTGACGGGTGGATTGACTTTCTTGACTGGGCCGTCTTCGCCCAGGCCTGGCACAGCAGGCCCGGGATGGCGGGCTGGAATCCGCGATGCGATATAGCGCCAAAGGCGGGCGATGATTTTATCGGGCCTCAGGACCTGACGCTTTTTCTGCATAGATGGCTTGGCGCCGGCGTCGTTCAGGCGGATTTATTCCCCGCCGCAGGGGACGGCGCTATCGACTTTGTGGACTGGGCGGTTCTCTCGCAGGCCTGGCACAGCAGCTCAGGCGGGCCGCACTGGAATGCGAGTTGTGATATAGCGCCTGACGGCGGCGATGGGGCGGTGGATATGCAGGACATTACGGTTTTACTGCGGCAGTGGATGCAAATCGGCGTCGAGCGGCTCCGGGCGGATATTGCGCCCGAAGGCAGGCCGGACGGCAGGGTGGATATGCTGGATTTTACGCTGCTGGCAAGCCAGTGGCTGGAAGGGATTTGAGCCGCTCCGGTGCAGGTAAACGTCTCGATGCCGGTTGTGCCGCAGGGGCTTCAAGCGGCCTCAGTGGGGCCGGAGCAGTCGGGGCCAATGCTGCGGCTTTGGTCAGAAACGGCAGATGAGGTTGAGAGCAGCGAAGGAATCGGTGTGCTCCTGGCGTTTGAATTCGCGGGTGAGAAAGGTCTGCGAATAGCTTAGCTCGAATGCCTTGTAACGGTAAGCGATGCCGAGCTGGAACTGGCCCACAACAACTTCGGTGCTCAGGCCGGTCAGGAAGCGATTATATTGTACGAGCTTTGTGCCTGCGCGGCCGAATAGATATGCCGAGGAGCCGTCCCGGGTCCGCGGCGTGAAGGTGGCGGGCATTTCCAGCCGGCCCGGACCGAAATCCTTAGGCAGATTGAGGCCGGCTCGTGCGAGCAGGCCTATATTGGCCTGGCGGTGGACCGAGCCGGCGGTAAAGCCGTATTCGAGAATGAAATCCATGTTATCGGTGGGTCTGAAAGAGCCGGCCCGGAGCAGTTGTCTCTTCTGCCAGGTGAAATCGACGGCAAACTCATCGCCTAACTGGTTATTCCAGCCCTTCGCCCTTTCGTCGTGGATGAGGTCGTGGATGAAGTTCTGGGTGTCGCCGGCGTGCGCGGAAGGCCCTATTATGCCGAGGTTTAGCTCGAAGTGTTCGAGCTGGTCATCGGTGGCGCGCTGGGCGAAGATTCCGGTGTACAGCCAGCCGGCGAAGATTCGGTCGTAAGCTTTTCTCGTCTCCGGAGTTGCGACTTCGTCCGGTGTGTAGATATTCTGGGCGAGAAAATATCCAAGGGCTGTTCTGGTTTTTTCGCCGGGCCGGGCGAAGTTGTTCCATTGGCCTAAGTCTTTAAGCCATCTGTAGTTGGGCTGATGGGTATAGACGATTTTTGTGCCGTTGGTGTAGTGGCGGTCGGTGCGGCCATTGGGTTTCAGGAAGGTGCCGTCGTTTTCCCAGTAAATTGCAAGGGAACGGTCGGCCTGTGCCCCCAAGGGGGCGAGCAGAACGACAGCCAGCGTAGCGAGTCTAATGCCGGCTAATACTTGTGTCTCACGAGTTTTCATTGCGCAGCCGCTTTGTATTATGCAGATACATACCATATATCGCCAATTTTGCTTCCTCTCGTTAATGCCGAGGTAAGTTTGTTTTTGCCTTTGCACGCCGGAGTGATATAATCAGGTCTTCATTGTGAAAAGTTTACGCAGTTTTGTTGTGCTGTTTGGTGAAGAGGCGGTTCCCCTGGGAAGGCAAGGCCATGAGATTTCAGGTATTTAAGGACGGCAAGGTTTTCGAGGATTTCGCCCTGCACGGAGCGTATGTCTTCGGGACGGACGGGATGGCGGTTCGGCGCGTGGCGATAGAGTTCAGGGAAGGACTGATAGAGTTTGGCAAGCCGAATCTTGAGACGGCGGGCCTTGCGCTGCTGTGGCCCGTTGATGGTTTCGGGAAGGTGCTTTTGCCGACGACGTGCCTGCCGGAACGGGCCGAGCCGTACAACCTGAATCTCGAGATAGCACGCGCGAAGCTGATGCAGATAGTTCAGAAGCGCGAGGACTGGTCGTTCTTTGACGGGGTGGATGAGCTTAGGCCACTCTCGGATGACGCCCAGAAACTGTTCATTAAGGCGGTTCAGAACATTTCGGATGCGGCGCGTGCATCGAAGTTAGCGGACGAATCGCTGAAAAAGGCGATGATATTTTCCGAGCGTATCGCGGCTTATTCGGCCGCCGGCGGTTTTGGCACCCGGGGCAAAAACCATGGTTTCGGGCGTATTTGCTTAGGATGCCGGGTGAACCCGGAGCAGATAACGAACGCGAAATACGTGGAGCATTTTTTGAAGCTGTTCAGCTTTGCGATGATACCGATGGAGTGGGGGCGGATAGAGCCGGAAAAGGGCATCTACGATTTTTCGAGCGTGGATGCCTGCGTGAACGTTTTAGGCAAGCGCAAGGTCGCTCTTGGCGCGGGCCCTCTGCTTCGCTTCAGCGAGGATTTTCTTCCCAAATGGCTTTTGGAGAGCGGGGTGAGCTTTGAGAAAATTCGCGAGAGCGCCTATACCTTTGTTGCGACGGCGGCGGCTCGCTATGCGCCGATTATCCGGACCTGGTGTGCGATAAGCGGATTAAACGCCTTCAATCATTTCGGCTTTGGCTTCGAGCAGATTCTGGAGATTACTCGTGCGGCGACGATGGGCGTCAAGGCGGCAACGGAGCGAGCCGTCAAGATAATCGAGGTTACAAATCCGTGGGGAGAGTATTATGCCACTACCGCGGATACCATTCCGCCGCTGGTTTATATGGATATGGTTGTTCAGAGCGGGATAAATTTCGATGCGTTCGGTCTTCAAATGCGATTCGGGGCCGACCGGGCCGGGATGCACGTTCGGGATATGATGCAGATATCGGCAATTCTGGACTATCTTGCACCGATAGCGAAGTCGCTGTATGTAACGGAAGTAGAGGTTCCCAGCAGGAACGGCTCGGGGCCTCATTCGCCGCAGGTCGCAGGCATCTGGCACAAAAACTGGGACGAGCTGCGCCAGGGGCAGTGGCTTGAGCAGTTCTATCGCATAGCGCTGAGCAAGCCGTTCGTGGATTCCGTGGTGTACTCGAATCTAAGTGACACAAAGGCAAGCGTTATAGCCAACAGCGGGCTTTTGACGGCGAAGTTTGAACCGAAGAAGTCGTACGATATGCTCAGGAAGCTGCGTCATACTATCTACAGCAGGTAGGCAGTTTGGCAGCGGCAGGGAAGTGGCTGAACCGTTGATGAAAACCCCCCAACAAACCGACGTCGGCGGGGCCGGCAGTTTCTCGGCACAACAGGGCTCTGAGCAGAGGCCGATTCAACTCTTTGCGTTTGTTGTTGCCGCAGTTGCATCTGCTTTGCTGAGCGTCTGTTTCGTTGCACCCCGGCTTGGAAGACCCGACAACGGCCCCGAAGTGGTATTGCAGGGCACAATAAATCCGAATACCGCGCCTGCAGTGAGCATGGCCCGGCTGCCCGGTATAGGGCCAAGCAAGGCCGCGGCGATTGTGGCGTATCGGCAGAGCTTTTCTGCGGATGAGGGTACAGGCAGGGCCTTCAAGGATTGCGCCGACCTGCAGAAGGTCAAAGGTATAGGCCCAAAGACGGCTGGGGGCATCTGTGAATTTCTCCGGTTCGATTGAAGATGATTTTTGAGCAGTTATGGCTGCAGCCCGTCTTAATATGCAAAGTTCAATAAAACCGGAACAGGCTCTTAGTTCGACGACGCGCCGCTGCCGCAATAAGTGCTCAACTGCTTCATCTGCCGCTCGTGAAGCTGATTGTTCTTCTCTATCAGCTTCGCTATCAAGTCCATCTGGCTCAGTATAATTTCAATCAAATCCATATTCGCCAGCGTCGATTCGGGGTTATACTGAGGCAGCAGGATGATTACATATCCGCACTCGTTCTGCTCTGCCGACAATTGCGAGGCCACAATGCTCACATCCCTGGCCTGCGTGACTACCGGCTCCTGCCCGTCGTCAATCTTTGCACACAACTCCTTCAAAAACGAGTCGCTCAGCCCAAGCTGTGAAAAGCGCTCCGAGTCGCTCGGCCGGCAGTTCCCCTCCCTGTCCATCATCACAATAATCACGTTCTCCTCCGGCAGAATGTGGAAAAGCTGCCGTGATACCTGTTCGTTCAAAACCCCGCCCGCTGAAAAAAGCGACTCGTAAGTATCCATTTAACCTGCTCCCTGGACCTTTAGCCAAATACCTTTTACGAACAACAACTTCGGTATTAAACCGGCTCAACTTCTGCTCACAAGCCGCAAAGGCCGATTCTGACGCAGAACAGGCGCCTCCCACACAAAGAATTGATTTTATAGGACCTCTTTGCTGGCTTTTGGAGCCGGTCCTGCCGGATTCGCTGCGGGTGCTAAGTGCCTATCCGAATAACTTATTTGCAGCATCCTGTCATCGCATACTGCTTTCTGTCATTGCGAGCGAAGCGAAGCAATCTCGAATTATCGAGCCGTCGAGATTGCCACGGCCCTTTCAGGGCCTCGCAATGATTTTATGAAAGCGTGTCTCCCA
>CAYMYK010000039.1:0-17806 GCA_964394625.1 uncultured Pirellulales bacterium | reverse complement strand
ACCGAGCGCCAAAATTCTATAAAGTTGCCGACTACTACAAAGCCGCCGGTATAATGGCCGACCTCGATGACGACCCCCAGCAAACCCCTCTCTCCGACAAGCTCGTCCAAAGGACAATCCTCGATTTGCTTCAAAGCCGGTCCTTCGACCTTATCCTTACTCACAGCCCAAACGGTGAATACACCAGACACCTCCGGCACGAAGAAACCGCCAAAGCAGTCTTGGCTATCTGGCAAAAAGGCCTGCTAAATACCGACCAGCTCTGGATGTTTGCATACGAAGACGGTCAAAAAAAATATACCCCGAAACCGATTGACTCGGCGAATAAATCTGTCACACTACCAGAAAATATATGGCGGAAAAAATATCATATTATCACTGATATTTACGGCTTTGACTCAGATTCCTTCGAAGCTGAAAGCGCAGGCCGAAAGGAAGCCTTCTGGTGCTTTGAAAATCCGAAACACGTATATGAACATTTTAACGAGGGGAAGTAAAAATGAAAGTTCTACTGCTCTACGATTATCCGCCGAGTCCGGCGGGTCTGGCCACACAGGGAAACCTGCTCCATCGGGGATTAGAGGAACTCGGTGTTGATGTCCATTCCGTAAATTTCGAATCCGCACAGGAAAAGGAATGGTACTACCGATGGTTCGAACCGGATGTCGTCCTCGGTGTCGGCTACTGGGGGCACACGCCATTCCTCGTTCTGCATCCACAGAGATACGGGATTCAACCGGTCCCCTGGCTTGTCGCCAACGGCTATGTCGGAGACTACTACGAAATCCTCGAATCGCTGCCCCTTATACTCGTCACCTCAAAGTGGGTCAAAAACGTCTATATGCGCGACGGACTAAGCGGAAAAAACATCAAAGTCCTCCACATCGGCTGCGATACCGACTCTTTTATCCCCCGCGACAAAAGCGATCCCAAGGTAACCGCAGTAAGAGAGGCTCTCGGCGTTGCGCCGGACCAGATCATGATACTGACCATCGGCGGCGACGCTACCAGCAAAGGGGCACAGGAAGTTATGCAGGCCCTGTCCCTGATAGACACAAAAGCACCGGACTGGAAATACGTCTGCAAAGTCTGGCCCCAGCCAAGAACAGAGCAGCAAAACATGATTGACATCCAATTAGCTACTCAACTCGGTATCGATAAAAATGTCGTCTATACCAGCAATGTAATCTCCCGCAATTTCATGCCATACCTCCTTGCCTCATGCGATATATATGCCGCACCCTCACGACTCGAAGGCTTCGGCATGATTCAGGTCGAAGCCGGCGCCTGCGGAAAACCCGTCATCGGGATAAAGGCCATGGGAATGCTCGATACGATGGTGCATAAAAACAACGCCTTTCTCGCCGCAATTGCTCAGGAAATAAAACTCCGAGAGGCAATGCTCGACGGCGAATCAGGTCACGAGGTCGGGCACAAAATCGTCTTCAAAAGACCAAGGACCGTCGATTACAGAGCAAGTGTACACGACATAGCAAATTATCTCATAGACCTCATGACCGATGCAGAACTCAGAAATAAGATGGGCCAGGCCGGTAGAAAAAGGGCCGTAGAAAAATTCGACTATCGCATCATTGCAAAAAAATTCGTCAAACTAATCGGCGATAAATTAGGCATCTCGTGAAATGAAAAAAAAGCAGCAACAACTAATCCTCGAAGCCAAAAAAGCAGCGATTGATGTCCTCCTCCACAATGCCCACGGCCCCTTCAGGAAGCTCCCCCGAGCCGCTGCATGGGGATACCCCGAGCCGTACACCCGTGACATCATGATTTCCTCGCTCGGCTTTCTGACCACCGCCCACCCAAAGCTCCTCAAAGCCCTGCGAAGGTCGCTCGAATCCGCAGCAAAAACTCAGCACGAGCTCGGCCATATCTCCTCGCTCGTAAACGACCACGACGACAGAGGCGCAAGCGACTGCACACCACTGTTCCTAATGGCTGTGGCTTTCTTTCGAAACTACACCGGCGAACAGGACTTCCTCGAAGAGGCCGTTCAAAAAGCTATGACTTGGATGCGGTATCAAAGCCCCTCAGCAAGAGTAATGGTCGCGCAAATGCCCACCACCGACTGGCGAGACGAACAATGGGTGCTCGGCTACGGCCTATTCGTCAACACTATCGTCTATACATACCTGCGACTATACGGCCAACACGAACGAGCAAACCGGCTTCGAGATGAAATGGACCGTTTCACCGTCAAAGGGGACAAACAGAATCGGCACGTCCATGAGGGCCTCATGCTAAGACGCAAACCATACTACGCCCTCTGGTCGTTCAAGCTCTACAGAAGCGAACGCTTCGACCTGCTCGGAAACAGTCTCGCAATCCTCACAGGCATTGCATCACGCTCAAGAGCTCACGCTCTCGTTACATGGATAGAGCGCGAGTGCCTTGCGATGAAGGAAAGCGGGGACCTCGCCGTTGACCTGCCTCCGAATTTCTTCCCATACATTAACCCCGAAGACCCCGATTGGAGAATAAGATACGAAAAACACAACCTGCCCGGCGAATACCATAACGGCGGCGTCTGGCCTTTCATCTGCGGTTTCTATATCGCAGCACTGGTCGCCACGGGAAAAATTCAGCTCGCCCGAAGGAAACTGCTCGCCCTGACAAAGCTTGTCAAATTCGCACGCACCCAGCAAGTCGAGTTCGGATTCAACGAATGGATCAAAGCACAGGACGGCGCCCCCCGGGGACAGGACTGGCAGACATGGTCGGCTGCTATGTACCTGTATGCTGCAGAGTGTGTCGAAAAGCAAAAAACACCGTTTTTCGACCAAGTCAGGCAAACACAAACGCCCTCAACAGGAGACTCAGATGAATACTGAACCCAGCTTCGCCGACCTGCCCAAAGAAAATTCAAATTTTGATAACGCAGCCGTCGTGATTGTCCCTGTCCCTTATGACCGGACAAGCACCTGGGGCAAAGGCGCCGACAAAGGCCCGGCCGCCATACTCGATGCCTCGGCAAATATGGAACTGTACGACATCGAAACCGATTCTGAAATCTACAAAATCGGAATCTTCACAGACGCCCCCGTCAATGAAAGATCTTCTCCCGAAAAAATGGTCGCCGCAGTAAAAATCCGGACCGCCGAACTGCTCGCCAAAGATAAATTCACCGTCACACTCGGCGGCGAGCATTCCGTAAGCATCGGCGCCGCAAAGGCACATGCCGAAAAATACCCCGATATGACCGTTCTGCAATTAGACGCCCACGCAGACCTCAGAGACGAATACGACGGCTCAAAATATAACCACGCCTGTGTTATGGCCAGAATAAAGCAGCTCTGCCCCGTAGTGCAGGTCGGCATCAGGAGTATGGACGCATCTGAAAAAAAATCCATCGACAAGGAAAATACATTCTTCGCCGAAGATATCCACGACAACACCGGCTGGATAACAAAAGTCATCAGCCGGCTTACGGAAAACGTTTATGTGACCATCGACCTCGACGTATTCGACCCGTCAATAATGCCCTCGACAGGCACACCCGAACCCGGCGGGTTGTTGTGGTATGATGTTTTGCCTTTATTGAAAGCCGTCTGCGAAAAAAAGAACTTAGTCGGCTTCGATGTCGTAGAATTATGCCCGAATCAAAACAACAGGGCGCCGGATTTTCTCGCCGCCAAGCTCATTTACAAACTGCTGAGCTACAAATTCAGGAACACGAAATGAATAAGAAGGACTATCTAAAAAACCCGGTCGGGCATATTGATATAAAATCGTTCGACTCGACGAAAATCATCGATGCGATGCGGGAGATGTCCTTTTCCGCAAGAGATACCGCCCACGCCGCCGACCTGCTCGGCGAGATGCTCAACGACGCCGGCTGCACCATCTTTCTCTGTATCGCAGGCAGCACAAGCGCCGCCGGCTGTATGCAGATTTACGCCGATATGGTCAAATATAATATGGTCGATGCCGTCGTCGCCACCGGCGCAGCAATAGTCGATATGGACTTCTTCGAGGCGCTCGGCTTCAAACACTACCAGGGCAGCCCCAATGTCGATGACGGTCGGCTGCGGCAGCTCTACATCGACAGAATCTACGACACATTCATCGATGAAGAACAGCTCCAGGTCTGTGACAACACCGTAAAACAAATCGCCGATTCGCTCGAGCCGGGGCCGTATTCCTCGCGCGAGTTCATCCGCGAAATGGGCAAGTTCCTCGTCGATAATGCAAAGAAAAAAGATTCGCTCATCCGGGCCGCCTACGAAAACGATGTCCCCGTATTCTGCCCCGCCTTCTCCGACTCATCCGCCGGCTTCGGACTGGTAAAGCACCAGCTCGAAAACCCTGCCGACCACGTCTCTATCGACTCGGTAAAGGATTTCCGCGAGCTGACCCAAATCAAAATCAAATCGCCCGTTTCAGGGCTGTTTATGATTGGAGGCGGCGTACCCAAAAACTTCGTCCAGGACACCGTCGTCTGCGCCGAGGTGCTCGGCCAAAAAGTCGATATGCACAAATACGCCGTCCAGATTACCGTCGCCGACGTCCGCGACGGCGCCTGCTCGAGCTCAACGCTTGCCGAAGCCCGCTCCTGGGGCAAGGTCGCCGCAGGCCGCGACCAGGTGGTCTATGCCGAAGCAACAAGCGTCCTGCCGTTAATTATCAGCTACGCCTACCACAAAAAGGACTGGCAGAACCGCAAAAAACACCACTGGACTAAAATCTTCCAATAGTTTGCAGTCACCCCTTTCCGATTTCCCTGTGTTTTCGCAGCCATTTTCTCGCCCATCTTTCGGCCTCTTTGCCGGTGCGTATATCTACCTCCAGTTGTGCGATGTACATCTCCTGGGCTAATTGTCCCACCATCGGGCCGGGCTCTGCGCCTAATCGAATCAGGTCGTGGCCGTTCAGCAGGGGTTTGGGCCGAAGCTCAATATCACCAAGGGCATTTATACGCCTGCGCAGCTTGCTCAAAGCACCTAATCCTGCCCCTTCGGCCTTTTGAATCGCCCTCTGCAGCCCGTATAAATCCCGGAAGTACGGCTCGGCCAGTACCAGTTTCAACTCAGCCAGGGACATCTCTTCGTTGAGTAACCCGCCCCTGTTGCTCAGAAGAAACCGGATATGTTTATTCTGCTTTCTGCTCAGCTTCAGCAGCCGACTCTTATCAAGTGCAAATCGCGCCTCACAGCCGGCGAAAAAACCGGCCAGAGCCAAAGGAAAACCCACATTTAGCCGGAGATGGCCCAGCACGCCGACGCCGAGCTCAGCCGCCTTACCCGAAAAACCCGGAAAAATCGCCTCAGCAAGGCGAGTCTCAACAAGCTGCGAAGCCCCGGCAGAGCGGTTGGGATTGGTCAAAATCCCCTCAAGCTCCATTGCAATCCGCTCGCCGCTTATCCTGACGATGTTATGTGCGCCTTTGCAAATCGCCGCTTTCGTTTGCGGCTCAATTACGAAGTCAAGCTGGGCAGAGAAACGCACCGCCCGCAGCATCCGCAGATAATCCTCACCGAACCGCTCGGCCGGTTTTCCGACGGTTCTAATCAGGCCCCTCTTCAGGTCCCGCCGGCCGCCGAAATAGTCTATCACTTTTTTCTCAGTGGGGTCGTAGAACATCGCATTTATGGTAAAATCTCTCCTCGCGGCGTCTTGTTTTGCGGTAGCAAATCTGACCGCCGACGGGTGCCGGCCGTCGGCGTAATCGCTCTCGATCCGGAACGTAGCCACCTCGACCTGCCTGTCGCCGAGCAATACAATAACAACGCCGAACCGGGCCCCGACCTTCAAGGTGCGTTTGAACAGCTTCATTACGTCCGCCGGCCTGGCATCTGTCGCGACATCGAAATCATTCGGCCGTCTGCCGAGCAGCATATCGCGCACGCACCCGCCTGCCAGCAGCGACTCGAAGCCCTCGCGTCGCAATCGCCTGACTATCTTTACAGCCGCCTGTTTATTTGTCATTCGCCGCCCCGCTGCAATATCGTCACAGCCATAGTCCCCCACCGCCGTCTTTCAATCACAGCCAGCTCACTGTAGCTATCCGGCAAAACCACGTCTTTTTCCGTCCTGACAACGACAAAGCCCGCCGGGGCGACCTGCCCCGAAACCACATCCAGCAGCCCCGCCAGAGCCGAGCCCACACCGCTCTGTCTCGTCTTTTTGTAAGGCGGGTCAACAAAGACAAGCTCATAGCCGCTGCGCCCGGCATCGACAGGGGCGCCGACCTTAAACGCGTCGGCCCTTATGACTTTCGAGCGGTCCGCGAAACCGGCCTTTTCTATGTTTCTCTCCAGGACCGCAAGAGTTTTCAGTTCGTGCTCAACGAAGGTCACAGACTCAGCGGCCCTGCTCAGGCATTCGAGTCCTAAAGACCCCACACCACAGAACAAATCCGCCGCGACCTTACCCGCCGGCAACCCATAGCCGTAAAGCACACTGAAAAGCGACTCCTTGACCCTGTCCGTAACAGGTCGAGAACCCCACGAGCCGGGGCCGAACAGCTTCATACCACGCCTTGAACCGGCAATTATCCTCATATCGGCACTGCTGCTTATACACCACTAACGCCAGCATCATTGCCCCGAAAAACACATCGATTGTAGCGGCAAGACCCTTGCCCGTCCATTCCAAAATCAGTATCCTGGACCGGCGCAGAAACACAAGGTCCTGTGAGCAGGACTATATCGGCAAAGGGCTTTTGCCTCCATTCGCTGGTATAAAGGACATTTGAACACCGTCGTACTTTCTGCGTAAAAGCGTTACAGAGGCGCCTGAGCAGGATTCAACGCATCCACCCGACAGGCCGAGTTGTAACGTCAAACACTTATGAAAAGGATGGGAAAATGAGAAAGACTATTCTGAATTTACTGGCAATTTCGGTCACGCTGGCCCTGATGGCGGCGGCAGCCGAGCAGAAAGACAAAGGCGCCCCGGACAAGCCGGAAAAAACAGGGAAAGCACCGGATTTCACTCTAAAAAACTATGACGGAAGTACCGTTCGCCTCTCGGACTACAAAGGCAAAATCGTCGTTCTGGAATGGCTGAATTACGACTGCCCGTTCGCCAAATACGTCCACGAGCATAAGCCCACAATGGCCGATTTGGCCGAGAAGTATCGCAAAAAAGGTATCGTCTGGCTCGCCGTCAACAGCACAAATTACGCGACAAAAAAGCAAAACGAGGCCTTTGCAAAAGAGCACAAGGTTGATTATCCCATACTCGACGACCATTCAGGCAAAACAGGCAGGGCATACGGGGCAAAAACCACGCCGCATATGTTCGTCATAGACGCCAAACGCAAAATCGTATATAACGGCGCCATCGACAACGCTCCTTTGGGCAGAAAACCCGACGGCAAAGATGTCGTCAACTATGTGGACAAGGCCTTAACCGAGCTTCTCGCCGGCAAGGAAGTGACAATAAAGAAGACATCCCCTTACGGCTGCACCGTCAAGTACGCAAAATAAACCACAACAACCGGACTCAATCAAAGAATTAACCTGCCGATTTCCACGGCACAGTCTCTGAATTTGTCCGCAGGCAGCGTCACTGTCCGCCATTTCGGGCTGCGCCGTTTCATAAACTTTACATAGTCGTCCAGCCCGACGGCAAAGAACACATACCTGTTATTGTCGAACTCGAAAACATCCCTGCCGTCGAAATCGACGTCGATATTTTCGACCTTGTACACAAAAAGAAAAAAGGCCCTGTGCCCTTCGCCAAACGCCTGCTGCCACGCAGACAAACCGTCCACATCCTCGGCTGTCACCCAGCACTCCAGAGACGCCAAACCTTCCATGCTCGTCCCTGTAAATTTTCTGCCCTTTACTTCGGCAATGACAATCCGGCCGTCCGACAGATACAGCAGGAAGTCAAAGCTCTTTATGTTGGTATGGCCGAAAACCGCCCTCTTGTGCTCGTCGGCGGCAGCATATCGAATCCCATGCTCAATCAGCCAGTTCTCGAACGCCTTCTCGTAATGATTAGCTGTGCTATCTCGCATCTGGTCTTATCTATTCAGGCCGTCGAGGAAATGAGATTCACTAATAGTCTTCTGCTTTCCGGTAGCCATCTCTCTGATAATCAATTGGGTGAGAACAATCGGCCTATCATATCCTACAATAATGCAATTCCGTGCGTTCAACGCTGCGGCCTCTTTCAACTGCCTGCTCAAGTTACCTGTCTTATAACTAAAGGCCGCCGAAA
The DNA here is from genome assembly GCA_964394625.1 of uncultured Pirellulales bacterium. Lineage (GTDB taxonomy): Bacteria > Planctomycetota > Phycisphaerae > Sedimentisphaerales > Anaerobacaceae > JAUVYV01. The sequence continues at coordinate 9,619 of CAYMYK010000039.1, read as the reverse complement.
AACCTTTCTGTCGTATCTTACTAACCAATCCCATATCATATCGAGTGTCAAGCTTATCGGCGCAGGCAACGAAGTAATCCAGGCCCGCAGGCCCAAGCTTATCTCTCAGCAGTCCCTTCTCACGGAGGAGATCCTCCAGGACGCAATCACCCATTCCCATTCCCGTGGCAGGTATAGTCGGCCCGCCAAAATCGTGCAGCAGATTGTCAAAGCGCCCGCCCCCGCCGATGGCACGAAGCTCGCCTCCAATATCATGAACCTCGAAAACAACCCCTGTGTAATAAGCCAAACCTCTTACTATACTCGGGTCAAAAACACAGTAATCAGACACACCCATTTGGTCAAGGCAGACAAAAATCTCATTCAACTGGCTAAGGTCATTGCCAAGAGCGTCATCTGCCTGAACCACTTTTTCAACCTCGTTGACACTCTCGACGGACATGAAGTCCGCTACTCTCTTGACCACATCCTCGTTGCCCACCTGGTCAGTGAGCAACTCGTAAAATTGCTCTGCCGGCAATTTGGCTTTCTTGTCGAGCAACGGGTACAGTGCGTCCAGCTTGTCCTGGTAAATGCCGCATTTGCGGAGTACGGCGGCCAACAGTTTTCGGCTCGATATTTTGACTCTGACGTCGTCAGATGTCAGCCCAACGTCACGGAGATAGTCTATGGTCGCGAAAATAACTTCGGCGTCGGCTCTACAACTGTCCACCCCGATGATGTCGATGTTCCACTGGAAGAACTCGCGAAGCCGGCCCTTCTGAGGCCGTTCCGCCCGGCACAAACGCGGCACCGAAAACCACTTAATCGGCTTGGCAAGAGAGTTGATTTTCTGATTGACCATCCGAGCCAGCGTCGGCGTTATCTCAGGCCTAATCGCAAGCTCCCGCCCGCCGCGGTCCTGAAGCGAAAAGAGCTGTTCGGCGATTTCATCTCCGCTTTTAACCTGGTACATCTTAAGGTATTCGAATATCGGCCCGTCGTACTCGGCAAAGCCGTTGCGGATAGAGGCCCTCTTCCAGCCGTCCACAATCCAGTTATGAACAGCCATCTCTGCCGGATAAAAATCCCTCGTCCCTTTCACAGCAGGTATCTTCATCTCGCCCTCTTCTTGGCCCTGGCCTTGTTACGCTTCAGCTTCTTCTTTTCCTTTATGTTATTGTGAAACTTAATCTTGATATACTCTTCCATCTCCTTGTCGTTGGTAAAATGCAGCTCATAGTCGTATTCTCCTTCGACATAATCACATGTGCTGTGCTTGTATCCCCTGCAAATCCTCGGCCGCCTGTCGTATATCCTGCAGGAAAAATCCTTCTCGGACAAATGCCTGCACTTGTTCTTTACATTAAGATACCAGTCCCCGTCCTCCACAAAAACCGTAATATCCTTGTGGCATAGATACCACCTTATGTCGTCATAGTCGCCCTCGTCCTCCGGCGTCTCAATTGGAAGCGCAAAATACCTGCAGCAAAGCCCCGTACACTTTTCACACTGACTCTTTTTTTTCTTGGCCATTACAAAGCTGACTCCAAACACAGCACTATACGTCAAACGCTAAATCCTCTAAAATATAAGCTATTCGGCTTCAACCGTCAAGAAATGCGGCAGGTTGGCAAAACCAAATGGCACAAAATAAAATCGAGATAATATACGCCGATGACGACATCATCGTCGTCAATAAGCCCACCGGCGTCTCGGCCACCAAAGACCGCTCGGGCCTGCCGCAGCTCATCGACCTGCTCAACGAGCAGCTAAGCCCTCAGCCCGCCAAGCTGCGCCTCGTCCACCGGCTCGACAAGGACACCTCCGGCGTAATGCTCCTGGCACGCAGCAAAAAAGCTCAAACCCTTCTCGCCGGTTACTTTCAGGACAGGAAAGTCCGCAAAACCTACCTCACCCTCATCAGAGGCAAAGTCGCCGACCGGCAGGGCACGATAAACGCGCCGCTAAGCAGAAACCCGAGAAATACAGAGTTTATGCGCATCGACTTCAGCAGCAGGGGCAAAGAGTCAATTACCGACTGGCGACTTTTAGCGAACTTCGGCGATATCGCCCTTTTGGCCGTTCACCCGCTCACCGGAAGAACACATCAGATTCGTGTCCACCTGCCCGGCACTGGACTGCCCCTGGCAATCGACCCTCTTTACGGCACGGGACTGCCGTTGTATCTGTCCGACTTCAAGCCCAACTACCGGCTCGCAAAAGGCAAGACCGAAAGACCCCTCATCGACCGCCTAACACTCCACGCCTACCAGCTCGAACTGCCCGACCAGAAAGGCCGCCGTCCGAATATGTTCATCGCCCCCCTCGACAAAAAACTCAAGGCCGCCCTGAAAATGCTCACAAAACACAACCCCGCCGGACCCGCCGCCTTCATAAACCCCGACGACTTTACAACTATTATCGAAGGTCGAATGCTGCAGAGCTAAGGTATGAAGTGCCCTATAATCGGCATCGCCAAGCTCCCGACAAGAGCTGTTCAGTGCTCGCCCAACATCTATCTCTTATATCGGCTGTTCAGCCGCCGTCCTTTTCGCTGCCAGTATCGCGGCAAAGGCCATCGCCGCTGTTTCTACTCTCAGTGTCGTATCAGTTAAACAGACGCTTTTAGCTCCGGCTTTCTTCAGCAAATTCAGCTCGTCTTCAGTGAATCCGCCCTCCGGGCCGATGAAAGCGGCCACGTCGGTCTCGCCTGAAGACTGGGCCAAAATCGATTTTGCATCAGGATTGAAATTGCCGACCAATAATTTCACATCCGGGTAATCCGCCCTGATGACCTCTATCGCCTGTGCAAGTGACATCGGTGCATCTATCCTTGGCAAAAACAGCCGGCCGCACTGCTTCGCAGCCGCTCTCGCTATATTAGTCCACCGCTCAAGCGTCTTCGGATTCTTCGGCTGCTTCACCGTCCGCTCAAACACCACCGGGCAAATCCGGTACACCCCCAGCTCGGTACACTTGCCGATAACCCAATCGAACCGCTCGCCCTTTGCGATACTCGCCGCGATGATAATCCTGCCCGTCCGCCTCGGCTCAGCCCTTTGCAGCCGCTCGACCACAAGCGTTACCCTGTGTCTCGATACCGATTTAACCCTGGCCGTCGCCAGCCCACCCGCACCGTCAAACAGCTCAACTTCATCACCGATGCCCAAACGCAACACATCCGTAAGATGATGTGCCTCCGAACCGGCAAGCTCGGCTGCCGACCCGCTCAAATCCTCACAATAAAACCGATGCGCCTGCACACCTCGTTCCTCAAATCAGACAAAATCCAACCAAAGCCTACCGCAAACCCATCCTTCTGACAACTGCAAACCGCAGCAACATCAATGCAACCGAAAATGAATTGTAAAAATCGACTCTCTGTGGTCTCTGCGGCTATATTGCCATCCCCTGGAATTGCTTATTGACCGGACACTTACAAATTGCTATCGTAACCTGTCCGTTCAAAGTACACGAAATACGCAATACGAGATACGATGAAATGGCTGAAAAAACCGTAAAAGTAGGACTCGTCGGCTTCGGAACCATCGGCAGCGGCGTTGCAAAGATTCTGCTCGAACAGGCCGATGCTATAGCCGCCAAGACTTCTCTGCGCCTTGAATTAGCGTGCGTCGTCGATACCGACACCCGGTCGCCTCGGCCGGTCAAGCTGCCCGACGGTATCCTGACCAGTGATTTGAGCAGGATTCTCGATGATGACAGCATTCGAATCGGAGTCGAGCTTGTCGGCGGAACCACCGTCGCAAAAGACATTCAACTAAAACTGCTCGAGGCGGGCAAAGACGTCGTCACCGCCAACAAGGCGCTGTTGGCCGAGCACGGCAGCGAACTCTACGAGACCGCCCACAGGAACAATCGCTGCATCGCCTTCGAGGCAAGCTGTGCCGGCGGAATTCCCATCGTCTCAGGTATCCGCACCGGCCTGGTCGCCAATAATATCACCGCTATGTACGGCATCGTCAACGGCACCTGCAATTACATCCTCTCGAATATGACCTACAAAAATGAGGACTTCGCCGAGGCGCTTTCTCAGGCCAAGAAAAAGGGTTTTGCCGAGGCCGACCCCCGGCTCGATATCAGCGGCGGCGATAGCGCCCACAAACTCGCCATCCTCGCCTCTATCGCCTTCGGCTATGAAATCCTGCTCGAAGACGTCTTCGTCGAAGGCATTGAAGAAATATCGACCGACGACATCCGGTTCGGTGCGGAGATGGGCTACGTGCTAAAATTGCTGGCTATCGCAAAAAAAGACGCCGATAATCGAATTTCGCTGCGGGTGCATCCGTCGTTCATCCCGAAAGACAATCACTTGGCCGGCGTCAGCGGCTCATTCAACGCCGTAAGCATACTCGGCAGCGCCGTCGGCCAGGTTACGTACTATGGCCGTGGCGCCGGTATGATGCCCACCGCAAGCGCCGTCGTCGCCGATATCATCGAGGTGGCCATCGGAAACTCCTCCGCCACCTTCAGACAACTGCGACTGAAACCGCGAAGTGAGGTTGTGCCTCTCATAGGCAAAATCGACAATCTGGTAACTCGATTCTACACCCGGCTGATGGTTAAGGACCAGCCGGGTGTCTTTGCCCAGATTGGAAAGATACTCGCCGATAACGCAATCAGTATATCAGGCGTGCTCCAGCACGAAGGCAGAGGGCCTGACAATACCATTCCGGTCGTCATCACCACCCACCCCACCAGGCAGGACAAGGTAACCGCCGCACTCAAAGACCTCGAACGGCTCGACACCGTCTGCGCCAAACCGGTATGTATAAGAATCGTTGATATCGCGGAGGACAAGGACACGTGACCAAGTACGCAATCATAGTACCTGACGGCGCAGCCGACGAGCCACTGGGCGAATTCGACAACAAAACCGCCATTGAAGCAGCCGATACGCCCAATATGGACCGAATCAGCACCGAGGGCCGGCAGGGACTCATCAAAACCGTCCCCGACGGTATGCAGCCGGGAAGCGATATTGCTCAGATGACACTGCTCGGCTACGACCCTAAACGTTACTACACCGGAAGAGCTCCCATCGAGGCCGTCGCAAGAAACGTCCAGCTCTCGCCGAACGACTGGGTCTTCAGATGCAATCTTGTCACCGTTGCAGACGGCAAAATGGCCGACCACAGCGCGGGGCACATCTCTACCGAAGAGGCGACACAATTGGTTAGCGACCTCAATGAGCATCTGGGCAGCGACAAAATACGTTTCTATCCCGGCATAAGCTACCGGCACCTGCTCGTATTCAAGGCCCTTGACTTCGATGTTCATACCTATCCTCCCCACGACCATATCGGTACTGCTGTCGAGAAAATCCTCCCGCGCGGAAAAGGCGCCGAGCTGCTCATTGACCTTATGGCACGCTCGCAGCACCTGTTCGACAACCACGACATCAACAAGGTAAGAACCGATCTCGGCGAAAATCAGGTCAGCTCAATCTGGCTCTGGGGACAGGGCAAAAAAGCGAAAATGGAAAGCTTTGAGAAACGCTTCGGAATAAAAGGCGCCGCCATCACTGCGGTGGACCTCGTCAGAGGGCTGGCAAAGCTCATCGGTTTTTCTCTTATCGACGTGCCGGGCGCGACCGGATTCGTCGATACAAACTACGAAGGAAAAGGCCGGGCCGCCGTCGAAGCACTTAAAAATTACGACCTCGTCTTCGTCCACATCGAGGCGCCCGACGAAGCCGGACACAACGGCAGCGCCGAGGCAAAGAAAAAGGCAATCGAAAAAATAGATAGATATATCGTCGGGCCGGTCCACCAGGCACTGAAGGAACACCGCACCTGGAGAATTCTCGTCCTGCCGGACCACCCGACACCGGTAAGAACCTGTGCGCATTCGCCCGAGCCGGTCCCGTTTGAAATGGCCGGGGCCAACGTAAAAGGCATTCTACACGCCGGCTTCTCAGAAGCAAACGCCGCTAAATCCGGTTTTAGAGTTGACAACGGCTTCGAGCTTATGGAATACTTTTTGAATAGCTGAAGGAACAAATACTGAAAATCCCGAAGCGAAAGACTGCTTAAATCTCTGACAGGATGACTATGGCTATAATCGTACAGAAATTTGGCGGCACTTCCGTAGCGGACGCCGGGAAAATCCGCCGGGCCGCCGAGCGCGCAATCGATAAGGTCAAAAACGGCTACCAGGTTGTCGTCGTCGCCTCGGCCCGCGGCAAGCAGACCGACCAGCTCGTCGCCGACGCCCTCGAGCTTAACCCAAATCCGCCAAAACGGGAGATGGACCAGTTGCTGAGCACCGGCGAACAGCAGTCGGTCTCCCTGTTCGCAATGGCCCTTGATGCGGCCGGCTGCGACGCCATCAGCTTCACCGGCGCCCAAATCCGAATGCTCACAGACAGCGCCCACACAAAGGCCCGAATTAAAAGCATCGACGCCGAGCGAATACGCAGACAGCTCGACCAGGGAAAAATCGTCATCGTCGCCGGCTTCCAGGGTATCGACGAAAATGAGAACATAACAACGCTCGGCAGGGGCGGCTCGGATACCACGGCAGTCGCACTCGCAGCCGCTCTCGACGCCGAAGAATGCGAAATCTATAGCGACGTCGATGGTATCTATACCACCGACCCGAGAATATACGACAAAGCCGCAAAGATTAAGCAGATAAGCTACGACGAAATGCTCGAACTGGCAAGTCTCGGCGCAGGTGTTATGCACATCCGCGCAATTGAATTCGGAAAAAAATACAGCGTCAAAATACACGTAAGAAGCAGCAGTGAACAAACCGAAGGTACCATTATTACTCATGGAGCACCACAAATGGAAGCCGTAGTCGTCTCGGGAGCAACTATCCAGAAAGATATGGCCAAAGTAACTCTTGTTGCCATCGCTAACAAACCGGGAAACGCCGCAAAACTGTTCCAGCAGCTCGCAATCGCCAGGGTCATCGTCAACGATATTATGCAGACCGAGGTCAGCAACGAAAAGGCCAACCTGTCCTTCACCATCAGCTCGGCCGACCTCACTGCCGCCACCGAAGCCGCCGAGCAAATAAAAGACCAGCTCGGCTGCGAAAATATCTTTGTCAGGGATGACATTACGGAGATTTCGGTGGTCGGTATGGGTATGAGAAACCACTATGGCGTCGCCGACAAGATGTTCGGCGCCCTCGCAAAGGCCCGGGTCAACATCGACTCGATAACCACCAGTGAAATCCGAATAAGCTGCGTCGTTGACAAGAACCAGGGCGAAATCGCACTCGAGGCCGTATGCGATGCCTTCGAGCTGGATAAGCCCGCCGAAAAAAGAAGCGGCTAAAAACTCGCCGCAGAAAGCCTGAAACTACATACCGCCGATTATGAGCCGTTATGCAATGAGCAGACGCAGACGAACAACCATCATCGTCGCCTGCGTATCTCTTGCGGCGGTTCTGGTATGGCTCGACCGCACTAAAATCAGTCCCCAACGGCAGAGCACGCCCGCAGACCCGCAGCAGTCGAGCCAAAGCGATTGGAAAAAATACGACGCAAAGACCTTTACGGTCATAAATGTCGTAGATGGTGATACTATCGATATCGATGTCCCCGACGGCAAATATACTCACACGCGAATCCGCCTTTGGGGAGTCGATACGCCCGAAACGAAAAGTCCGAAAATTGCCCCGATGTACTTCGGTAAAGAGGCGTCCGAGTTCACGGCCAAAACCTGCATAGGTAAAAAGGTAACGATTTATCTTGATAAGTACAAACGCACAAGGGGATACTACGGGCGCCTGCTCGCCTACGTCCGGCTGCCCGACGGAAAATTCCTCAATGAGCTGCTCCTCAGCGAGGGCCTTGCATACGCCGACCTTCGATTCAGGCACAGCTTGTACAACAAATACAAACAGCTCGAAGCCCTCGCACGCAGCCAACAAAAAGGCCTGTGGAAAAACGTAACCCACGAGCAGCTTCCCAAATGGCTTCAGAAGAAAAACCCAAACCTTATGCTCGGCAAAAAGCCATAGTTATACGGAACTCAATTGAATTTTCCCGTTGAGCCACGGGTAAGTAACTTAAAAATAACCAGTTACGGTTTTATTCGCGGACATCTACTACCCTTAAGGGTATAAAACCGTACCAAACCCGCATTGTCAGCCGAAAAAGCCGACCAGGACACCCACAAGCTAAAGAAATCTACTCCCAAAGGCCGAAGACATTCTATACAGTGCAAAACGAAAGGATACGCAATGGCAACGACCACTGAAGATAAAACACATGCCCTCCAGGCGGATACAGACGAATACACGGCTATCGAATCGGCTCACCAGCCGGCCACTGAAGGCCGGCCCGGGGACGAAACCGCCGGTATCGCCGCCCACAAACCAAAAACCTCACAGGCCAAAGTCCCGGACATAACCGGCGCAGCGCCTCGAACCCCCCTGAGCGACGTTCAGCCCGCTACACGAGAGCTGCTCCTGCAGAAACTGCTCGCAACCGCCGAATCGGCCGCTCAAAGAGCCGAGCTTTCTCGCAGAAAATGGCAGTTGGCTTTTCTGCTCTCCACACTGCTGTTTGTCCCCACCCTGGCCGTCATCGTCTGGCTGTCTATTGACACAACTGCAGTGAGAATGCAACAGGCCCGTCTCAGAATGGACAACTACGCCCTCGTCGAACAGGTGAAGGCATCCGACATCCAGCTTGCCGGCCTTACCCGCCGGCGAGACCTTCTCGAAAACCAAAACGCCCGGCTCACCCTTGAAAATTCACGGCCCAAAACAGATAATATCTCCCTCGCCGCAGAAGCCGTCCCTCCGCCTGCCGTTGTCAGCAGCGTCAACAAACAAACGCCCCGGAACAGACCGCCGGCGATACAAAACAACCAACAGAAAACGCCCCCCCAAAAACCAATGTCACCATTGATGAAACAGAGCCGGCTGAACGATATCAAAAAGGGAGTTTATCCGCTCAATATGACAAAGGCCGAGCTCCTCGTCGCACTTGGCCGGCCTGACCGAATATACGTATCGGGCATTTACGAGCAACTGCTCTACTTCGACCGCTCACCCGGACGCTTCTGGTTCACAAACAACATCTTCGTTCAGGCCGAACGCTAAAGGAATAATCTGTTACTCCGTCATCGCTGTAACCATTTTTTCGATGCCCCGCTCAGATGTTATATTCCTTTATCTTGCGATAAAGGGTTCTTTCGCCTATCCCTAAAATCTTCGCCGCCTTCTCGCGGTTGTTGCCCGTCTTTGCAAGCGTGTCAATAATCGCCTGCTTCTCAAGCTCACCCAGCGACAGACCGCCCAAATCGCCTCCTCGTTCGCCGCCCGGCAGCCGGTGAAGCTGATGGACTTCCGGCGGAATATCCCGAACATCGAGCATGTCTTTTTCGCTCATAACGACCATTGTTCTGATACAGTTGCGAAGCTGCCTTATGTTGCCGGGCCACTCGTAACCTGATAGAATACTCATTGCCGTATCCGTGATGCCCGCAACCGACGAACCCGTCTCCTCGGCCGCCTCCTTGACGAAGTATTCCGCCAGAAGTGCTATATCCTCGGCCCTCTCACGCAGCGGCGGAACCGAAACACTGACACCCTTGATTCTGAAGTACAAATCCTGCCTGAACTTTTTCTCCTCGACAAGCCGTCCCAAATCGTG
>CAYMYK010000038.1:0-18386 GCA_964394625.1 uncultured Pirellulales bacterium | reverse complement strand
GGGGACGAAGGCGAGCGAGTTCGAGGTATTCGACGTTGTAACGGGCAGAGCGGCATTTAAGGGTAAGTTCAAGGCCAAGCAGGGGGACTTCGGTGCATATTTGGTTGGGGATTTCAGCGGGCTTAAAGATGCGGGCCGGTACGAGGTCCGCGCCGGTGCCGAGCGGAGCGTGCCTTTTGCGATTTCGGAGGATATTTATCAGGGCCCGATACAAAAAAACGTGTGGTATTTTTCAGCGCAGCGGTGCGGGCCGAGCACCACCGGTTACCACAGCCCCTGTCACCTGGACGACGGCAAGCGATTGGACAACGGCAAACACCAGGATGTCACCGGCGGCTGGCACGATGCGTGCGATTTGCGCAAGTGGGTCGGCCCGACGCTTTTGGGGATGATTGGCCTGGCGAAAGTTGCGGAGGTGCTGAAACCGGACTGGGATTATGGGCGGATAGTGGAGGAGTTGCGTTGGGGAAATCGGTATTTTCTCTCGATGCAGGAGCCGGCGGGGTACGTGATGAGTTACTGCGGCGGGGACGACGGCAACCGGTGGACGAACAATAAGACGGGTGACGAGGACGACCGGCCTATACATACCGAGCCGGCTTCTGCGAGTGCACAGTTCGATTTCATCGCGGCCGAGGCGATGGCGGCACGGCTTACGCACAAGCAAGACCCAATCTATGCGGACAAGTGCCTGCGGTCGGCGGTGAAATGCCTTGACTATTGCCGGCGGAAAAAGATTGCGAAAAACGCCCTCGACCTCGGAGCGGCAATCATCGCATGCGTCGAGCTGTACAAAACGTCAAATGACGAGCAGTATGGCGACATCGCAGCCGGGTATGCGAGTCGGCTTCTTGCCCTGCAGGTGACGGGGCCGATTGATGAAAAGGCAGCGGTGAAGGGATTTTTTATGACCTCGGCTGAGAACGCCGAGCCGTACAAGACGATGAGCAGGGGCTGTCAGTACCTGATTGGGCTGTGCGAGTTGTTGGAGAATTTTCCCGAATATGAAGATGCGCCGAGGTGGAAGAAAGCGATTGAGCTTTACTGCAGCGGGTATCTCTCGAATATGGCGAAGCGCAATGCCTTCGGGATTGTGCCTTACGGGTTCTATTTGGAGAAACAGCAAGGCGCCAAGCCGATAGGGACATACTGGTATCGGTGGTTTATGGGTCACAGGGAGCGTCCGGGCGGCAATGTGGATTTCTGGTGGGTCGGTGTCAACTGCAATCTCGCCTCGGCGGGGGTTGGATTGGTCAAGGCGTCGCGTATATTGGGCAGGCCGGAATTGGCGGCGATTGCACAACGGCAGTTAGACTGGATTGTGGGCTGTAATCCGTTCAATGCCAGCACGGTCACCGGCGTCGGCTACAACCAGCCGGAGCAGTTTGTCACCGATGAGTTCGAGCCGGTGACACCGCTTATTTCCGGCGCGGTGATGAACGGTATAGGCGGCACAGAGGACGATATGCCGGCCTTGATGCCGGGCAAATGGCAGACATGCGAGTACTGGACGCCGATGGTGTGTTATACGATGTGGCTGATGTCGGAAATCCAGAGTGAATGAGCTGTGGGTTTTGCAATGACATTTGACGTCAGATGGTTGGATGTGGTTTGTTAGTCGGCTAATTGTGCGAAGAGGGTTAGTGGGGGAGTATTTGTTATTTTTACGTTTGCGAATGAGCCGGCGAGGGAGGCAGGGGCGTAGAATTTCAGCATAATCAGCAAGACGGATGAACAGACAGGTTGGCCGTTTATGTTTTGATAGAGTAGTTTTGCGGCTGTATTGTCGTTCCTTCTATGGTGACGGGTTCTTGCGAGAAGTTGACGATTATAGAATCGCCTGTCGAGAACTCTGTTTGTTCGACTTTGTAATCTTCGGTCAGGAATTTGTGATTGGTCATCTCGGCGGTTGCGATTCTCTCGTGCCAGGCATCGACCTCGAATGATTTTTGGAATCCTTCGGTGTCGCGCCACTCGGGTTCGATACGGAACAACAGCATGTAGCCCCAGAGCATATCTTCGAGCCAGTTGGGGAATGTTCCGGTGCCGGTGATTGACCTGGGACGGTATCTTGTGCAGATGGCGGCGTCGTGATAGACTAAGGGCCAGAGGGGGACATATTCGCCTTCGATTCGCTCATTTCGATTTTCAAACCAGTCGATTATGGGCGCGCCATAGTCGGCGATTTCCTCGGAGCCGATGAGCGTGCCCTGGTCACGGTAGAACTTCAGCATCGCGAACTTATTATCACGGTCATCGATGCGTCTTAGCTCATTGCCCTTCTCATAGGACTGGTACATCTGCATGGCGGTTGTTGTGTCGATGAATATAGCCTTGGGGCCGAGCGTTTTGATATCCTTCCAGTTTCGTTTTGCATATCTGAGCTGGTCTCTTCCGCCGACCGCATATGCCTGGCCGCCGGGCCAAAAGCCGGCAGGCATGAGCCTGCCGTCGTGCATGATGCAGACGCCTTTCGGAAAGCTGTCGCCCCTGGCGTACATATCCTGGTAGTTGTCGTGCAGGCCTGCGACAATCGGCTCCGGCAGTGACATTATCTGCCTCAGCTCGTCGATGGTGCCCAGGGCCGGTTCGGGCGGCCAGATGTCCGGATGTGAAGCATCGTAGCCTCCGTTGATCCAGCCTCTTACGATGACGGGGCCTTTCTTAAAGCCGAGGCTTTTGGCCTTTTCGATGTGTTTGATGACGTCGGCGTGCGTGAAGCGGATATTCATTTTTTCATCTTTACCGCCTAATCCCCACAGTTTTCGTCCCCTCGGTAGCCACAGGTCTTCGGCCTGCCTCTGAGTCGTCCCCGGCCAGGCCTCGTAAAACGAGAGCATTCTTCCGCCGACAAAATGGCGCAGGTTCGGATTGGTGTCTATTTTCTCATCGAGAGATTTGAAGAGGTTATTCTGCATTGCCCATTTGCGGAAGGTCTTCGCCAGGGTGACATAGTTGCCCTTGTCGAACTTGAAGCGAACCGAGAACGGGGGTTTCCACTTACCGAGTGATTTGAGCCATACCGGCGAGATGGAGCGGTTGCTTCTAAACGCGCCTGAGTCCGGCATTCCTTCATCAAGGATAGCGAGCCAGCAGGCATCTTCCTTGATGCCGCCGAACCATCGCATGTTGAGATTACTAAAGAACGGATAGAACTTTCGGTCGAACCTGGTGTTACTCGGTGGCTTGCGAAGCCACAAGCCGGCACCGTTCGGGATAACCAGCGAATCGCATATCACCGGGGGCGGGAATATCAGCGACGGCAGCGATTCACTCACTTCGAGTATCCTGCAGACAAACCAGCCGGATTGAAGTTGAATATCTATTACGACGGTCCCGACGACTCTGTTTTGCCTGCCGAGCAGGGTCAGATGAATGTGGCTGCCCTGCTTTTTAGCAACGAACCGGCCGGGGTATTGTTCGCAAAATGAGCGACTTGTCCGCGTCCAGACATGGCCCATATCGATGGGAGATTCTTCCTGTATCGCGACCGGAGATGTTTTCCACATCTGCTCGTTCACCTTATCGGTGATACGCATCACTGCATCTGTGAAGATGGTCACCGCAAGCTGAGCGTCCTCGATGTGCGTCAATTCTTCCGGCCTGCCCGGCGGCGCGGCATATTCAACAGTTGGCCTGACGTCGTTACAGCCCGCAAGCGAACCCGCTGCGGCAAGAGATGTTGCTGTTGCTGATTTGAGAAAATCACGTCGTCTCATGATTTGCCTTTCGAATTAACTGAAATCTCTAACTTCAATTCTTAAAACTTTAGCCCCAATCCTGACTCACTTTTCCCGCATTGTTCGCAGTAACCTGCCAATTACGGAGCTGGGCAATGCTAAACGCCTCAGATAGTTGCTTATTATTGTACACCATCACGAAGCGAGATGGTATTTACTATTTGCTATTTGGATTACTTCTGTCTGCTACAGGGGCAAGAGAGCTACTGGAGTTGTGCGAAGAGAGTCAGCGGGCTGGTTTTTGTGATTTTTACGTTTGCGAATTGGCCTGCGAGGCGGGCGGGGCCGTTGAAGACGACGATGTAGTCATCGGCGGTGCGGGCGACTAATTGCGGGTTGTCTTCGCCGCCGGCGGGATTGAGGTGGCTTTTTTTGCTCGGGCCTTCGACCAGGACTTTGACGGTTTTGCCGAGAAAGTTTCGGCTTAATTCGCCGCTGATTTTTTCCTGCACCGAGAGCAATTTATGGTTTCGCTGTTTTTTGACTTCGGGTGGGACGGTATCTTCAAGCCGGCTGTCCGCTGTTGTGCCCGGGCGCGGCGAGTATTTGAAGACGAAGCAATTTTTGTAGCGTGCCTTTTTGACAAGCTCGACGGTTTCGCTGAAATCCTCGTCGCTTTCGGAAGGGAAGCCGACTATGAAATCGCCTGCAACAGCGATGCCGGGGACAATCTCACGGGCTTTGGCAACCATATCGAGGTATTCGCCGGCGGTGTATTGCCGGTTCATCGCCCTGAGGATTTTGTCGCTGCCGGATTGTGCGGGGACGTGCAGGTAGGGACATACTTTCGGCAGAGACGACATTGCGGTAAGGATTTCGTCGAAGTATTTTTGCGAAGGGTAGCTTGTAACGAACTTGAGCCATTCGATGCCGTCGATTTGTGAGAGCATTTCGAGCAGGTCAGCAAGGCAATATGTTGTATCGCCTGCTTTGTATTCGTATGCGTTGATACGCTGGCCCAGCAGTGTGATTTGCTTTATGCCGGCCCGGGCAAGTTTCGCCGCCTGTTCGATTATCGCCTTCGGCGGCCTCGATACCTCGGGGCCCCGGACGTAGGGCACAATGCAATAGCTGCAGAACTTATCACAGCCGCGCATCGCCCTTAGATACGCCTGGCCGGGGAGCTGTCCGTCGGCGGTATCATAGAGCAGCTCAAAATCCTCAAGGGCGGCGTTGTCGGCGATTGGTTTGCGGATATTCTCTGTTACCGCCAGCAGTTTTTTCTTTTCGTGCATCGCCTCGTCGATGAGCCGGGCCAGTTGTGGCAGTTGTGCCGGGCCTGCGACGATATCGACAACACCGTCGTCGAAAAGCTGTTTTCCAAGCCGCTGGGCCATACAGCCGATGACGGCCACGACGAGGTCGGGTCGCTGCTTTTTGATATGTTTGAGATGACCAAGGTGCGAGCGGACCCGCTGCTCTGCGTGCTCGCGCACCGAGCAGGTGTTTATTACGACGACGTCGGCCTCTTTGACGGCGTCGGTGAGACCAAAGCCGCAGCCGGTCAGTTCGGCCGTCACTAAGGCCGTATCCAGTTTATTCATCTGGCAGCCGAAACTTTTTATATAGAGCGTTTTAGTACGCATAGAGACTGGTAAGTATATCAATTTCGGGCGGGACAATCAAAGCCGCTCAAGCGCTGCAGGCCCGGCAGCCGGAGCAGCGTGGTCTATCGGTAAGCCGGTTAAAACTACAGCGATGTTTTTGTTGTGACGACTGGCTTATCTGCCTGAAAAAAGGTCAGCGGGCCGATGCCGGATTTCGATTGAGCCGCCGCTGAAGGTTTTTTAGGCGGTTTGTCTCGTCGAAGCCGAGGGCGATTATGGGAAAGGCGGTTTTGTTGTGCAGGAGCGGTTCGGCCATATCGACCCATCTGCCGCATCGAGCGCCGTCGGGCATGCCGGGGATGGGTGAAAAATCGGCTAACATTCCGCGGATGCCGAGTGAGTTGACGAAGCGCATTGATTCTTCGAGCTGCTGGATGTCGTTGTCGGGATGGCCGAGGATTTGATATGCCGTAATGCCGCCCGGCCCGGCACCGGCGGATTTTAGATTCCGCACGGCGGCGGCAAGCTCGCCGCTCGTCACTTTTGAGCCGGTACTGGTTTGCCATTTTTCACTCGCACTCTCGAAGCCAAGATAAAATGTTTTGAACCCGCTGCGGTGCATAAGCCCGGCTAATTCCTCGGTGAGAAAGCAGGCATTGAGGGCATTGGGAGAATGGAAGTTGACCTTGAGCTGTCGTTTGACGACTTCGTTTAGAAAAGGCACAAGCACACTGTCCGGCTCGCACAGCAGGGCGTCGTCGTAGAAGGCGATGTCGGTAACGCCTTGTTCGATGAGCAGGTCGAGTTCCGCAAGTGACCGCTCGAGCGGCCTGGACCGAAATTTTCCATAGACCTTGGGGACAGAGCAATAGCTGCAGTTAAACGGGCAGCCCTCGGTGAGCTTGAGTGCACCCGTGCGAAGTTCAGGGTATATTTCCCAAAGGGCGGGCTGGTTCGGCTCGCCGGCAAGGCCGACGAAGTCCCACAGCGGTTCGAGATTGGTGCCCCAAACCAGCAAATCGGCATCGAGTTTCTCTGCGTGGGTTTTGCAAAGAGTGACGTAGTTTCCGCCGAGGATGATTTTCGCCCCCGGCCAGGCGCTGCGGACATCTTCGATTACTTCGGCCACGCCCGGATACCAGTAGGTCATTACTGTCTGGACGAGGACAAAATCGGCGGGCCGGTTCTCCCTTAAAAACTCCTGAAACAGCCCACGCGGCAGGCCGAAACGCCGGAAGTGGCGCCGAATGTCTTTCAGCGGCTGCGGGTTTGGAATTATCTTTGAGTGGAAGCGCCCCCGGCCCCAGCGGTCGCTTCGTAGCTTTTCCCGGCCGGCATAAAACGGATGCAACCGGTCGAGATAATCGAACAGCAAAAAATCGGCCCTGCCGCGCAGGCGTCCGGCGGCGCTCAGCAGGCCGTATGGCCTTAGCCAGAAATCGTACGCGGCGAAATCGAAAACGGCCGGATTGACGAGAAGTATTCGCGGCTTCATACAATCATTATACCGGGCGGACAGCCGAACAAAAATCCCGCAGACGGGCAAGCTCCGGATTTTGTTTGGGCTTGCCATAGCGGCGCTATATTGATATAAACCGCTGCTGAGGTGAAAAAAATGAAATACGTAGTGGGTCTGGATTTCGGGACAAACACGCTGCGGTGCCTGATTGTGGATACCGCAAACGGCGACGAGGCCGGCACCGGCGTCTGTGAATACCAGACGGGACAGGCGGGTATAATCCTCGATTCAGCCGATGATAACCTGGCCAGGCAAAATCCCGCCGATTATATCAAGGCAATTGAAGCTGCCGTCAGGCAGGCAATAGCCGCGGCAAAGGCAACGATGAGCCGGTTCGCCCCGGCTGATATAATCGGCATAGGAGTTGACACAACGGGCTCCACGCCGATGCCAGTCGATGAAAAGGGTACGCCTTTGAGTATGCTCGAACGGTTCAGGGATAATCCAAACGTCTGTGCGTGGTTGTGGAAGGACCATACTTCATACGCCGAGGCGGCTGAGATAACACAATTGGCTGCGAAAGAGCATCCCGAGTATCTGGCAAAGTGCGGCGGGACATACTCAGCCGAATGGTTTTTCAGCAAGATACTCCACTGCCTCAGAATCGCTCCGGAAGTTTTTGAATCGGCCTGTACCTGGGTCGAGCTGGCCGACTACATACCCGCCGTCTTAACCGGCACAACCCATCCAAAATTGCTTAAACGCTGCCGCTGCGCCGCCGGCCACAAGGCGATGTTCAACAGCGGCTGGGGCGGCTATCCGGCGAAGGATTTCCTGTCGAAGCTCGATACCAAACTCGGTGAGCTTCGCGATACCCTCGGCGACGAGACCTATACCATTGATGAACCGGCAGGATACCTGACGGGCCAGTGGGCGCAGCGGCTCGGCCTGACCGAAGGGATACCCGTAGCCATCGGCGCAATCGACGGCCACCTCGGAGCGGTGGGCTCGGGTATTGCCCCGGGCAAGCTCGTAACAATTATAGGCACCAGCTCCTGCGATATGGTCATCTGGCCGGCGGATTGCGAGCTGGCTGACGTACCGGGTATTTGCGGCATTGTCGATGGTTCCATAGTGCCTGGATTTTTGGGACTCGAAGCGGGCCAATCGGCGGTGGGCGACATCTTTAACTGGTTCGTCGATTATATCCAGCCGGGCGGCAAGTCGCAAAGTTCTCACGAAAAGCTCACGGCGAAAGCTGCCAAACTGCGCCCGGGCCAGTCCGGGCTGCTCGCGCTGGACTGGAACAACGGCAATCGAAACATACTTGCCGACCAGCGGCTCACCGGCCTGCTGCTGGGACAAACACTGCACACAAGGCCGGAAGAAATATACAAGGCGCTCATCGAGGCGACCGCCTTCGGCGTCCTTACGATAATAAACAGGTTTGAAGAATACGGCATTAAAATCAAAGAGATAGTCAATTGCGGCGGGATTGCCGAGAAGAATGCGATGCTGATGCAGCTCTATGCCGACGTCACGGGCAGGGAAATGAAAATCTCGCGCTCCGCCCAGAGCTGTGCGCTGGGGGCCGCCATCGCCGGCGCCGTTGCCGCCGGAAAAGAAAAAGGCGGCTACGCAACCGTTCCCGAGGCGCAGGCGGCAATGTGCGGAGTAAAGGAAAAAACTTTTGTCCCCATCGCGGAGAACCATAGCATTTACCAAAAGCTTTATAAACTTTACAAACAACTGCACGATGCCTTCGGCCTCGAAAGCTATTCGGGCACACTGGCAAACGTTATGAAGGAGCTGCTGGTCGTTAAGGACCAGGCGAATACTTGAGAACAGCCGCTGTCAGCGGATTCATCGGTTACAACATCGAATAATTTTTCAAAAAAAATATTGACGTGCCTGTTCGGTTCTGTTACAGTTTTCCATAACAAGTGTTTTCTATATTAAACGCAATAAACGGGCATGTTTTTCGTATGAACGGCGACGATTTCGGCAATATGCTTCGTCAAATGCGGCGGCAAAGAGGAATCGGACTGCGCCAGTTGAGCCGGCTGGCTGAAATATCGCCGGCGTCGCTTACCGCTATCGAAAAAGGCCGGAGCAGCCCCACTCTGGCTACGCTGCACAAGGTACTAAAGGCCTTAGGGACAAGCTTCGCCGAGTTCTTCGCAAACTCAAGCGGGCCGTCGCAGACGCCCGTTTTCCCGCGCAAACAAATGCGCAGCGCCGCCGATAAACATCGGCAGTACGTTTTCCTCACACCCAGGCGCCCGGACTTGAGATTTCAGATGGTTCACGAGACCATCGCACCATCCGAGACGAAAGCAGAGTGGGAGGTGCACGATTGCGACCTGGGCGGAGTTATTCTGTCCGGCGGACCTGCTCGCCTGGAAGTGGCCGGGCACGATGCCTGGGTAATTCGCAAGGGCGATGCTTTCTACATCGGCGCCGGACTAAAGCATCGACTGGTAAATCTTGGAAAGAGGACACTGAAACAGATAACGGTTATGGAGCCGCCGAAGTACTGATTTGTGGCCGGCAAACAAATGTGAGCATCGAAAAACTCTCTGTCGGCTCTTTGTGGAGGTGATTATGAGTATTTTACGGGACGAAATTAGCCGTTTTTTTGTCGTTTCTCTGGCGATGACATTGTGTTTGGCCGGCGGCGCATTTAGTGCGGGTGAGCATAAGTGGGACATAAGCGGCTTTGGCAAGCTGCGTTATTTCTCGTCCGAGACAGGCCCGCTGGGCGAGAGTATTCCGCGCAGCGGCGCAATCGAGGTGCCGCAGTCCGGCCCCGGCCGGTGGAACGCCGGCATCCTGTGGGAAGAGGAACGGGACATACGCTGTGTCGAGGTTGTTCACGAGCGGGATGTGAGTCGTGATTTTGCCGAGGCGACAAAGGTTCAATACTGGTTTAAGAATTGGCCGGGCGAACCGCCGAGAAGGCATACTATAGAGGACCATCTGGACGACCCCTGGCAGGGAGGATGGCTTACGGCTCATACAGTCTTCCACATAACCGGCAATAAGGTTATTTACGAGTTTGCGCCTCTCTCGAAGGACGAAAATCGAAAGGCGTCCAACCTGCCTGAGCGTGTTATGTACCGGCGGACTCTTAAAATCAGGGTTCTCTACGAAAAACAGCCGCCCGTTGTTTCCGCGTTTCGGGTATATTCACCGACCGACGCAGACCACGTCTCCGTGCGCATTCAGTTTGGCTGCGACGGCTCTGCCGCAGAAATCATGGAGGGGCGGCTCGAGATTTACAACGGCCGGCTTGACAAGGTTGCCGGCTGGGGCTGGGACGAGCGGGACAAAATGCTGCCGGATAATTCCTGGAAAATCTTGCCGGGCGACAAGCCAAAGGGTATCAGAGTCGAGCTTAAGGCGGCAAAACCCGAATTACCCGGCTCGAATGACCTTACTGTTGTAACGGTTCGCTCGAGCAGCGGGACATTTTCTTTTTTGGTCGATGACCTGGATAAAGGCCCCATCTATATTCCGGCGTATTCAGTATTGATAACCAAAGGCGATGAAAAAGGGTTCTTGAGCCCTTCTGAAATCAAAAAAGGACGGACCGTTCGAGAGAAACTGCGGGCCGAGCCGGAGCAGACGTACGACCGAGCCAGAAAGGATATACCGCCGCTGGATGTGATGCACAGAGAGGATGGCGGCCGGCTGTATCTGCCCATAGCAGCCGATGCGAGCTGGCAGAAGTTCGCCGTCGAGTGGGGTGGCGGCTTCTTTATGAATAAGCATCAAGCCAAGGCGAAAGCAAAAGAGCTTGCTCGCTGTAACTGGGAAGGGGCCGAGCTGCATTGGTACATCGGGACCGGTGAAAAACCGGTATATGACCGCAATGACGTCACGTCTCAGATGTCGGTGCTGAGCAATTATCTGCCCGTGCCGGTCGTGCGATGGAACCATGAAAAGCTCAGTTTTGATGAAGAGGCCTTTGTTACCCTGCTGGAAGGGCCTTTGTCGCCTTATGACCCGGACAGAAGCGAGCAGACGCCGGCAGTTCTTATGGTGAAGCTGCGCATATCGAATCCGACGGACGAACCGCAGAAAGCCCATATATGGTTAAGGCCGGACCGGCTCAACGATATTATGCTGCAGAACGGCTTCGTTATGGACAAGGCCGGTGATAAGACTTTTATACGGGCGCACGTGAATACGCCCGAAGGTACGACGGCGCGGGTTGAGAAAGAAGCGATACACCACACGCTGACGGTTGCCGCACACGAATCCTCTGGTGTGTACATCAGCGTTCCATTTGTCGGCGACCTGACCGAGCAATACGCTTCAGAGATAGCCGCCCTTGATTATGGGGTGCAGCGAGAGCGTGTAATTTTCTACTGGAGGGATATAGTCGCTAAGTACAAGCCCTTTGATGTACCGGAGCGTAAATTCAACGACATGTCCAAGTCGGTTCTCTGCCACATTCGTATGAGTACGACGAAGGACCCGAAAAGCGGCCTGTTTATGGTCCCCGCTGCTACCTTTAGTTATCAGGTCTTTGCCAATGAGTCTGCATTTCAGACGATTTTCTTAGACAGGGTCGGTGACCACGAGACGGCGGCAAACTATCTGGAGACCTTCCTGAAACTTCAGGGCTCGGTGCCTATGCCGGGGACATTCAGAGGCAGCCAGAAGGCGGTATTGCACGGGACGAGGGTGGACAGAGACTATAATTACACGATGGGGCCTTACAACCTCGACCACGGCACCGTGCTTTGGGCGCTGGCTCAGCATTACCTGATGTCGGGCGACGATGAGTGGCTCACGAATGCGGCGCCGAATATGCTCAAGGCGTCCGACTGGATTATCGAGCAGACCAGCAGGACAAGGCAGACAGACGAAGATGGAGACAAGGTTCTGCATTACGGCCTGCTGCCTGCGGGGCGACTGGAAGACAACGGTGACTGGGGATTCTGGTTCGCCAATAATGCGTATGCGTGGCTGGGGCTGCGAGATACCGCCGAGGCATTCAAGCGGGCTCATCTGCCGGAAGCAGACCGGCTGGCGAGACAAGCCGATGCCTACATCAGGGACTTGAGGACAGCCGTAAAGCGAACGAGTGAATTAGCTCCTGTCGTGCGTCTTAGAAACAACGTCTATGTCCCGTTTGTCCCTTCCAGAGTCTATCAGCGGTTTCGTTACTTCGGCCCGATGCGCTCCGGATACTACTCACGCTACAAGACAAACACGCTGCTTACATTCCGCCTTTCGGCAACGCGGGAGGTTTTGTACGGGCCTATGATTCTCATAACAACCGGGGTTCTCGATCCACACGACCCGCTCTCGGAAGCGATTCTCGACGACTGGGAAGACAATATCACGTTGTCGAGCTCGCTGGGACAGCACATTCACGGCGTTGTCGATGACGAATACTGGTTCAGCAGGGGCGGAATGGTCTTTCAGCCGAACCTTCAAAACCCCATCCAGGCGTATCTGCTGCGAAACGAAATACCCGCGGCTATCAGGAACATCTACAATGCCATGACGTCCTGCCTGTATCCGGATGTCACGGCGTTTACCGAGGAGTATCGAAGATGGCGAGTCGGCAGCGGCCCAATGTACAAGATTCCGGACGAGGCGAGGTTTGTTAATCGTCTCTGTGATATGCTTGCACTGGAAGTTGGCAATGAGCTGTGGCTGGCATCAGGTGCGCCAAGACGCTGGCTCGAGCCGGGCAGGAAGATTGAAGTGTATGACATTCGGACGATTTTCGGCAAGGCCGCCTACACAATGCGCCACGGCAGCAGGGCGAACACCATTGAGGCGACTGTAAAACTTCCAGACCGCATCCGGCCGCAGAGGACCCTGCTGTTTGTGCGCAGTCCATTCGCCAAACCAATCAAGTCGGTAACGATAAACGGCCAGGACTGGAACCAATGGGATAGTGACAGAGAAGTGGTGTTCCTGCCGACCGACAGCGAACAATTGAACGTAGTTGTATCATTTTGAAAGGGCTGACAAGTGAGTGAGGAGAAGTTGGCGATTGACGGCGGCGGCAAAGCGGTTGAGAAG
Organism: uncultured Pirellulales bacterium; assembly: GCA_964394625.1. Classification (GTDB taxonomy): domain Bacteria; phylum Planctomycetota; class Phycisphaerae; order Sedimentisphaerales; family Anaerobacaceae; genus JAUVYV01. Next base: position 5,592 of record CAYMYK010000038.1, on the reverse strand, counting down.
CTTGGCCCGTTTCCTACGAAGATTGGCTCCGAAGAGCTGCTTGAAATAATGAGCATGTGGCGGCTCAGCCCGGAAAACGAGGCGAGAATTAAAGAGATTGTGCAAAGCGAGCCGGATATTCAGGGCCCGCATTTGTTTCGATACTACAATCCGAGGCCGAGCAAGGTGCAGGCGGCGGAGACGGCTATGCGTGAACTAATCGGAGCGAAATACTGCCTGGCGGTGAACTCATGCACGTCGGCTCTTGTCGCCAGCTACCGGGCGCTGGGTATCGGGGCCGGCGACGAGGTGATTGTTCCCGGATACACATTTTTTGCAACCTCTGCCACTGTGGCCTCCTCGAACGCCATACCCGTGATTGTTGATATCGATGAGACGCTGAATATCGACCCGGCTGCTGTCGAAAAAGCCATAACCAAAAGGACCAGGGCCGTCGCGGCCGTCCATATGCGGGGAGCGCCCGCTCAGATGGACGAGATTATGGATATCGCGAACAAAAAGGGTATCCCTGTAGTCGAGGATTTTGCCCAGTCGGGCGGCGGGTCGTTCGGCGGCAGGCGATTAGGGAGCATCGGGACCATCGGCTGTTGCAGCTTCGATTATTACAAGGTCATTGTCAGCGGAGAAGGCGGCTTTGTCACTACCGACGACGAATGGCTTTACACCCGCGCGCAGAGCTGGCACGATTGTGCCGCCTGCTGGAGGCCCGACCGCTTTGCCAAAGAGCGAAGGGCCGGAGAATTGTTCTGCGGTGAGAACTATCGAATGAGTGAGCTTGAAGGCGCTGTGGCTCTGGCTCAGATTCGCAAGGCAGAGATGATGTTAGCCGGCTATCGCAGGGCCAAAAGGCAAATCAAAGATGCAATCGAGAAATTGGCCGGGCTGAGCTTTCGTCGGCTGACGGACGAAGCGGGCGATACGGCTATCTGCCTTGTGATGTTCCTGCCCGATGCGGACATAACTCGCAGGGCGCTCAAGGCCCTGCAGGCCGAGGGCGTGCCCGCAGGCGGAATCTACGACTCGAAGGTCCGCGACTGGCATATTTATTATTACTGGGAGCATATTCTGGACAAAAAAGCCGTTGCCGCAGACGGATTGCCGTGGAGCGCCGTGCCTGAAAATGAGCTGCCTAAGTACTCCCGCGAGATGTGTCCGCGTACGCTGGATTTGCTGAGCCGTGCGGTAATGGTGGATATTAATTACAATTATTCCGAGCAGGACTGCAATGCGATCGCATTGGGAATTAACAAGGTCCTTCGGTCAATGCTCAAATAGATTTTCCCCAGGGAGATAAAAAATGGAATTAGGTTTATGTATCGAGATGGCCTTTGCGGATTTGCCTTTTGCCGACAGAGTCAAAAAGGCCGCCGACCTTGGTTTCAAAAACGTTGAGATGTGGTTTGTGGATATGAGCTTTAAGGGTGAGGCCGACGAGCTGGCGAAGATTGCATCGGATAATAAAGTAAAGATTACCAATACCGTCATCGGTGCGCCCGACGGTTCTATCGGCGGCGGATTAACCGACCCCGCCAATCGCCGGCAGTGGCTGGACAGGGCGAAGATGACAATTGACTTTACAAAGCAGGCCGGGATACCTGCCACTATAGTCTGTACCGGCAACATTGTGGAAGGAATGAGCGATGAGCAGATGCTGGAGTCGGTTATCGACGGACTCAAGCCCACTGTCGAGATGGCTGAGAAGCAAGGCGTAACGCTGCTGCTGGAGCCGTTGAACGACAGGTACGACCATCCCGGATATTTCCTTACAAGCAGCGACGTGGGTGCCGATATCTGCCGCCGTCTCGGCTCAGAGCGAATGAAGCTGCTCTTCGATTGCTACCACATGCAGATTACCGAAGGCGACCTGGTCAGGCACATAGAAAAAAACATCGATGTAATTGCCCATTTTCATTCGGCGGGCGTGCCCGGAAGGCACGAGCTTTACAACGGCGAAACCGATTACCCGTTCGTTCTCAGCCGGATAGAGAAGCTGGGCTATGAAGGCATATTCGGCCTTGAATACGAGCCGAGCATTGACCATGCCGAGTCATTACGCAAGACGCTCGAATATCTGAAACACTAAGGTCTGCAAAGGAGGTAATAGTATAGTGAATCTGAAGTCGAGCAGAAGATTAAGGATGTGCAGCTTCGCATTTCCTGCCGTACTTTTGTTTGTTTGCACAGCGGTTGCGGAAGAGCAGCTCTCTCCTGTGGATTGCAACTACGCCCCGCCCGGCGAGTATATGAAGGACCATTCATTCGTTTATCATGACGGCTGGTATCACCTTTATAACATCAGCGGCACGGCAGGCTACTACCACGGCTATACGGGCAATGAGGAGACTGTCGCGTGGTCCATCAGCAAGGACCTCGTCAACTGGGAATTCAGAGGCCACGTCCTCCACGCCTCTCACCGCAAGGGGACATTCGACCAGCACGAGATATGGGCGCCCTTTGTTCTCAAGGCCGACGATGGTTTCTATATGTTCTATTCAGGTATCGTTCATCCGAGAAGGCTGATGGAATATCGCAAGCTGGGCCACAGCCATCCGTGGGTCTTCGAAGGGCATCGCGAGGCGCAGGGTTTGGCATATTCGAAGGACCTTACCGACTGGACCAAGATTGCCGATGCGGTTAAGGGTCTGCAGGTTCCCGGGCGCGACTCGCATGTTGTCAGAGACCAACAGAACAATCGATGGCTGCTATACAGCACTATAGGCACAATGCAGGCTAACGTCTCCGAATCGGCGGACCTTATACACTGGAAATCACTCGGTATCTGCGCGGACTTTTCAAAGCTCGACCCGGATTTTGACTATGGCGCTACCTCAAAGGGGATTGGAGGTTCCTTCCACAGCGCCGAAAGTCTTACTGTGATGAAGCACCCACTGAGCGATAAATGGATAATGCTTGGAAACTGGCAGTATATCATCTCCGACGACCCGACCAATTTCAAGAGTTCGCCGGTTCGCGTTTATGACACACGGTACAACGGCAAGAGAATCGATATCGGCTTCGCCGGTGAAATGGTAGAACTAAATGGCAAATGGTATCGCTCGGGCGCCTTCGGGCCACGCGACTACTGGAAACTCGGTTTTACTGAGGTCGAGTGGGTGCCGGACGGTGCGTTTTGCATCAAAAAACCAAGCGTCCTGGCCGAACGCAACTGATTCACAAAAAGGAAAGGTTGGAAAAATGGAAAAGATATCCAGACGAAACCTGATAAAGGCAACAATCGCAGGAAGTGTCGGCTCTGTCGTTCTGCCTCATTTGGCACAAGCCGACCAAAGCAAAGAAGTCAAGCCCCGTTACATTGCCGCCTACGACACAGAGTCACCCGCCTGTCTCGCTGCCTGCCGCGAGATTGTAAGAGTCCACAGAAAATTCGAGATGCCGGCAACATTTTTCATCGTCGGCAGGACACTTGAGGCAAATCCCGGAGAATACAGACAATTGCTTGACGACCCCCTTTTCGAGATTGCCTCACACAGCTACTCGCATCAAATGCTGCGAGACCATATATTCTGCGGCCCGGCGGTATCGCACGAGAAGAAACAAAAGGAGATATTCAAAGCGAAGGAGGTAATTGAGCAGGTCTTCGAGCGTCCCTGTATCGGGTTTCGGACGCCCTGCGGCTTCGACGATGGCCTGAAAGGCGCCGTCGATGTTCTGAAGCTGTTTCAGGAAGCCGGACACAGATACGTCAGCAGTCTGCTCTGGGGGCCGGACTATTCAATGCCCGCCCTTCTTCGCAGGCCTTTTAATTATGACACAGACGGTTTTTCGGATTTGTGGGAGCTGCCCGGCCACGGCTGGCACGAAAACCTGCTCAAGGACAACAACAACTGGGGACCGAAACGGCTGACGCTCTGGCCATCGCCGATGCCGGAAGCAATCCCCGCCGGCTTCGTCAAAACACCCGAAGATGAGTTTGCCATCCACCGGGTCTTTCTCGAAAAAGCCGTCGAAAGGGACAAGCCGTTCGTCTCACTGATTTGGCATCCCTGGTCGCTGCACTCGTTCGATCCAGAGATGAAAATGCTCGAGCTGACGTTTACGCACGTTCGCAAGCTCGGCCTGAAACCCTGTACATACGCCGACCTTTACAGGCAGGTCTCCGGCGGATGATTGTACTTGATTTTTCGCAGATTTGTGGCGGGTGAGTGCGGATGACGCTGAGCATTTTGGATTATGCCGTTTTCTTTGGTTATATTGCCGCCGTTCTGGCTATTGGCTTCTGGGTGGCCAGGCGGGAAAAGCCAACCGCTGTGGATTATTTCCTCGCCGGAGACAAGCTCCCGTGGTTCGCCATCGGCTTTTCTATGGTTGCATCCAGCATTTCCACCGAGCAGTTCATCGGCGAAGTCGGCTTTGCATATCGTTACGGCTTTGCCGTTTCGAACTGGGAGTGGGGCGTTTTTCCTGCGATGAGCATAATGGCGGCCTTTTTCGCTCCTTTCTACCTGCGCCGTCGCATCGCCACTATGCCGCAGTATCTCGAAAATCGCTTCGGTTCATCGACCCGTGTTATCTTTGCGCTTATAACCGTCCTGTCCTATGCATTCATTAACCTGGCGGGTGTCCTTTACGCCGGTGGTCTGGCGCTGCATTCGATTTTCGGCGTCAACATCTGGCTGGCCATACTGTTCCTCGCGGTCGCCGCCGGCGCATACACAGTCGCAGGAGGCCTGGCATCCGTCGTCTGGACAGACGTCCTCCAGACAATCCTGCTCCTGAGCGGCGGGCTGCTCGTCTTCTTCCTCGGACTCAACAGAATCGGTGGATGGGAGGCGCTGCGAGGCACAGGCGACAGAGCACATCTGATGCTCCCTGCAAATCATCCCGAGCTGCCATGGACCGGAATGGTCGTCCTTTTCCTGTCCACCAACGTATGGTACTACGCAACCAACCAGTACATCAATCAGCGAGTCCTTGGCGCAAAAGACGACTGGCACGCACGCGCAGGGATTCTGTTTGCCGCCTTTCTCGGAATATTTCTCACCTTTGCCGTCTGTTTCCCCGGCATGATTGCTTACCGGCTGTTTCCCAACCTCGAAAATCCCGACCAGGCATATCCCAAAATTGTAAGCGCCCTGATAGGCCCGCTCGGTTATGGCATCAGAGGGCTGGTTTTCGCCGGCCTGGCCGGGGCCATTATGTCCACAATAGAGTCACTGACAAATTCCTGCTCCACAGTGGTGACAATAGACTTCTACAAGAGGTTCTGGAACAAACAGGCATCCGAGCCCGATATGATTCGCTTCGGTCGAGTCGCAGCCACCGTCATATTGACAATCGGGGTCCTCTGGGCCCCCGTCGTGAGCAAGTGGGAGTCCATCTTCGGCTACTTCCAGCAGTGCTGGTTCTTCATGGCGGTTCCGGTCGTCGTGGTCTTTATTTCCGCTTTGTTCTGGAAGAGGTCCAACAATTTCTCTGCAAGCGCAACACTGCTCTTGTGCTTGCCGATGACCCTGCTGCCCTTTGTCTTCAGAATACTCAAAATCGATGTCAACGACTTCAATATGGCTGGTCTGCTCCTGATTCCTGTGGTCATCTTCCACGTCGTGCTGACCTATCTGACGCCTGCCCCCG
>CAYMYK010000037.1:0-18418 GCA_964394625.1 uncultured Pirellulales bacterium | reverse complement strand
ACGTGTATTCTACCCGTTGGGAGACACGCTTTCATAAAATCATTGCGAGCGAAGCAATGACAGTGCACGATGGGTTATTCGGATAGGTTCTTAGTGCGATTTAGATTGGCGGGCCTTGTGCATTGAATCGGGCGGTTGCTGCAGCAACAGAAAGGAATAAAGATGAACAGACGGGAGTTTTTGAGCAGGACGGGGATTGGGATGGCAGGGACGATGGCGTTTTCGGAGTTGTTGGGGGGTGAGGCGAGTGGGATAGCATCGAGGCCCGGGCGGAAGGAGGGCGAGTTCGGTGTTGCGAGACGGGAGGCGGTGAAGGAGTATATGGCAGGGACGTGTCCTGCGCGGAGCGGGGTTGCGATTGGGGGGATTGGCGCCGGGTATGCGGAGCTTCGCAAGGACGGGCGGTTTTATAACTGGAGCATATTCGGAAACGAGCCGAAAGGGACCGGGCCACGGATTGACTTTGCGGAGGATTCGATATTGTTTTTTATGGTTCGCTATGAGGCAGCGGGTCAGGAGCCGGGGATAAAGGTATTGCAGATAAACGAGACGCCTGATTTTGGGGGTCAGGATGGGCCGCTTTATTATTTTCCGTGGCTGAGCTGCGTTGAGAAGACGGAGTACTCGGCGAGGTTTCCATTTGTGCGGATGAAGTTCAGCGACCCGGAGATGCCGGTGGAGGTTGAGTTAGAGGCGTACAGTCCGTTTATACCGCACGATGTAAAGAATTCTTCGCTGCCGGTGCAGATATTTAATTTCAAGGTTGCTTCAACGGGTAAAGTACCGGTCGATGTGATGCTGATGGGGACGCTGAGGAATTGTGTGGGCTACGACGTTAAAGAGAAGCTGTACACGACGAGCTTGAAGGAGACAGATGGGTACAAACTCTGCGAGATGAGCTGTACGGGTATTGATACGACTCGCAGCAGTTTCGGTACGCAGGCGCTGGCGTCTTTGTCGGGCGAGACAACGTACTATCTCGGGTGGGAGCATCGTCATCCCGCTCTGGAGAGCGTGCTCAGGAATAAGGAGCTGGCGAACATCGACGACACCGCCAAGAGGACGACATACGACCGCGAGACGGGCAGGCAGGTGGCGTTGAAGCGGCTGTTCAGCACGATGGGTGTTTCGCGGAAGCTGGAGCCGGGCCGGTCGTTCGAGCATACGTTCCTTAATGCGTGGCATTTTCCGAATCTTTATGCCGAGAAGGGCCGGGGACAACTTGGGGAGAACGTGGGGCATTATTATTGCAGGTTTTTTGACGGTGCGGCTGCGGCTGCGGAGTACGTGGCAGAGAACGGGGGGGATTTGTCTTCGCGGACGCGTGGGTTTGTGGAGGATTTCTACGACAGCAGCGCGCCGGGGTTTGTTCTGGACGAGATAAACTCGCAGTTGAATACATTTGTTACGAGCGGCTGGCTTATCAAGGACGGTACGTTCGGGGTGCAGGAGGGTTTGACGGCGGCGCAGTCGTGGGGGCCGGTGGCGACGACGGACGTGAGCTACTATGGGTCGATACCGGTTTCGGCTTTATTTTCCGATTTGCAGCGGAATATGCTTATGGCGCATCGGCGTCAGCAAGGGGACAATGGTGCGGTTGTGCACGGTTTGCGCAAGGGCTTTGCGGCGGAGCTGCGTGGTACGGCGGGGGCGTATAACCGGCTCGATTTGCCGGGTCAGTATGCGACGATGGTTTTGCGTGAGTATTTCTGGAGCGGAGATAAGGGGTGGCTTGAGGAGATGTGGCCATCGGTGAAGGCGGCGATTGAGTATGTGCTGCGGGAGAGGGATTATGACGGCGACGGTCTGCCGGATATGGAGGGCGTTATGAGCAGCTACGATAATCTGCCGATGTACGGGGTGGCGAGCTATATCGATTCGATGTGGCTGACGGCGATGGCGTATTCGGCGGAGGCGGCGAAAGTGATGGGGGACGAGCGGGCGGAGAGAAAGTACCGCAGGATATTTACACAGGGAAAGGCCAAGTTCGAGGCGAAGCTCTGGAACGGGCGGTACTATCGGCTTTGGAACGATGAGAACGGAAAGCACGGCGGCAAGGACGAGGGGTGCTTTACGGACCAGATAATAGGGCAGTGGGCGGCGCATTTGTGCTCGCTCGGTGAGGTTCACGAGGCCGGGCATAAAAAGAAGGCGCTGGGGAGCATTATGGAAATGTCGTACAGGCGGGCGTTCGGTCTTCGCAACTGCTCGTGGCCCGGGGACAAATGGTGGCACGATATACCGGATGATATGTGGGTTGACCAGCTCAATACGTGCTGGACGGGGGTTGAATTGGAGTTTGCGGCGCTTTTGATTTACGAGGGGATGTATGAGGAGGGGCTGGCTGTCGTAAAAAGCGTCGATGAGCGGTATCGCAAGGCGGGACTGTACTGGGACCATCAGGAGTTCGGGGGACATTATTTTCGGCCTATGAGCGCGTGGTCGATAGTCAATGCGATGTTAGGTTTGGGTATCAATGCAGGGACATACAGTTTTAGCCCGAAGCTGAAGGCGAAAGATTTGAAGCTGTTTTTTGCATTTGACGGGGGCACGGCCCATTATATTCGGAAGGTTTCGGCCGGGGCCGAGGCAATTGCAATTGATGTAAAAACGGGGCGTTTTACAACGAAAAAGCTCGTGCTTTCGACGGTGAAGTTCGCTGCGAATAAGGTCGAGGTGAGCGTTGGCGGCAAGAAGGTATCGCTGCCGGGTTCGGCGGTGAAGTTCGGCGAGAACAGGGTAGCGATTGAGTTCAGCGGGCCGTTGACGATTGATGCGGGCGGCAGGGTTAATATCGATATTGCCTGAGTGGTGTGTGACTAATTTTTCCGTCGCATTTTTTTGGGATTGTTGCTCTTTGTTTTATCCGGGCTTATGAGGCATAGTCGGTTTTTAAGATGGTCGGGATTTTTACTGCCTTATGCTGCGGTAGGGATTGGGGTTTATGCTTTTAAGTCGGCGTGGATTGCTATAGGGGTCTATTATTTTGGGATTGTTTTATTTGTTGCTGCGTGCGGGGGCAGAGGACTTTTGGGGGCCGTGAGTAAAGGGTGGGGCTGGGGAACCGGTGTGGTTTTATCAAGTGTGTTTTTTTTGAGTGGGTCAGCGGTTTTTGTATTTTGGCCTTTTGCGAAGTTAGAGGGGACAGAGCTTGGGGGAGTACTTGGCGATTTCGGATTGGCGGGGACGACGGGGATTGTATTTGGAGCGGCGGCGATCGTCGTGAACCCGCTTCTGGAAGAGCTTTTCTGGCGAGGTTGTTTTGAGGACAAGGTGACAAGGGTATCGGTGATTGATATTGCGTTTGCGGGGTATCACGGACTGGCATTGGTTTTGGTTATTAGAGTTTGGGCGGCGGTCGGGGCGTTTATAGTTTTGTGCTTTGCATCGTGGGCGCTTCGGTATGTTAAGGACAGGCGCGGAGGTTTGGCGGTTCCTTATATAGCGCACTTAGCGGCGGATATCAGTATTATTGCAGCGATATACGGCCTGCTGAGATAGGAGAAGTTGAATGGCTTAGAGAGGCCAAATGTGCGTTATTGGGCTGGGATGGGCGATTTTGGCGAGAGGTGAAAATTTTTTATTTTTTTCTTGCGGTCTTTACAGTTGTAGAGTATGCTCGTCAATGTTAGAGATTGAAGGAGACAGTTATGGCAAAGAAACATTCAGAGCTAACCGAAGGTGAATGGGCGATAATCCGGGCGGTCTGGGACAACGAGCCGTGTGCTGCGCCGACGGTTACGGAGGCGCTGGCGAAGAGCAAGGGGTGGAGCTACAGCACGGTCAAGACGATGATGGACCGGATGGCGGGCAAGGGGCTTTTGAGGGCCGAGCGGATTCGCAATCTTATTCTGTACAGCTCGACGATTACCCAGAGACAGGCGCAGAGCGGAGAGATTATGCGTGCGGTCAAGCGGGCGTTCGACGGTGCGCTGACGCCGATGATGCAATTTATGTTGGACAATAACAAACTAAGCAAAGATGAGCTGGGCAAGCTGGAAGCGCTTATCAAGTGTAAAAAGGGGAAAGGGAGAAGTAAGAAGAAGCCGAGGACTTGATATTGGGAGGCGATATTATGGACATTTTATTGGAGCAAATCGAGCGGGCGGGCGGCGGATTTATTGAATTTGCGCTACCTATGCTGATTCAATCGAGTGTGCTGATAGTGATTTTGCTGGTTGCGGATTTTCTTCTGCGCAAGCGAGTTCGGGCGGTCGTTCGTTACTGGGTATGGATGCTTGTGCTTGTCAAGCTTTTGCTGCCGACGTCACTGTGGTCGCCGGTGAGTGTGGGTAACGTTGTCGGTGACAAATTAGCGAGCGTAACAATAAGCGGTGCGGCAGAAACGGGAGGGGAGAAGGCGAGAGCGGAGACAAGCCCGGCGTTGTTATTGCCGGAGGCGGTTACAGGTGAAAAGGCGGCGGGTTCAGACGTTGAGCCGGCAGCGACGGCGGGCAAACAGGAAGAAGTGACGGCGGCGGCGCGGGAGGCCGAAGCAGACGCTGTGCCATCAGTGACGTGGCAGGGGGTGGTATTTTTGGCGTGGGTTGGTGTTGCGGGGGCGATGGCGCTTTTGCTTTTGCAGCGTGCGATGTTTGTTTTCGGATTAGTGAGGCAGGCGAAAGATGCGAACAGGTTGATGGCCGATACGCTTCGGTACTGCTGTAAGCAGATTGGTATTAAGGGCAGCGTTGGGCTGAAGGTCTCGGCGGCAGCGAGCAGTCCCGCGGTATGCGGATTGTTTCGGCCAACTGTTTTGGTGCCGCAGAACTTAGGGTCCAGTTTGGGGGCGGGACACTTGCGTACGGTTTTGCTGCACGAATTGGCGCATATCAAACGCGGGGATTTGTGGGTTAATCTGGCGCAGACATTGTTGCAGATAGCGTATTTTTACAATCCTCTATTGTGGGTTGCGAACCGGGCGATTCGGCGTGTACGTGAGCAGGCGGTCGATGAGCAGGTTCAGGTGGCGATGGGGGAGAAGGCCGGGGAGTATCCGCAGACGCTGCTTAGTGTGGCGAAGTTAGCGTTCAGGCGGCCTGCGCTGAGCTTGCGATTGATTGGCGTTGTGGAATCGAAGAGCGAGCTGACGGGCAGGATTAAGAGGATGTTGAACAGACCCGTGCCGAGTAGTGCGAAGCTGGGGCTTGTCGGTCTGATAAGTGTAGTCGTGATTGGTGCGGTGCTGCTGCCGATGGCGAAGGCACGAACCGAACAAGCTGCTGTGCAAAAGCAGGGTGGGCAGGCAGAGGGCGGTTCTGAGATGGTCATCAGTGCGGCGGAGTTTGGGGGTGGTGATGAGGACGTTGTTGCGAAGCGGCGGAAGCGGCTGAGGAGTAATTTTGAGAGGCGGATGCAGCAGGATATGGCGAATTACAGCCAGGAGGAGCTTGGTGAAATAGAGCAGCTTTACCAGGTGGCGAATAAGAAGAGTGGGACAGAGGAGGCACAAGAGGCGCTGGAGAAACTTATAGCGCGTTATGCCAAGGCGAACAGGACGGGTTGTGCGGTTCTTTATTTGTCGCGGATGTCCGAGGGCAAACAGAAGGAGCGGTATCTCAAGCGGGCTATCGAGGATTTTGGTGATTGCTGGTATGGGGACGGCTCACAGGTCGGTGCGATGGCGAGATTGGAGCTTGGGCTGTATTACAAAGATGCGAGTAAGGAAGACGAGGCGGTGAAACTGTTTGCCGAGCTTCGTCGGAAGTTCAGAGATGCGATTGACCATAAGGGGAATTTGCTGGTCGAGCAGATAGCGAAGGACGGGACGATGGTTCGGGGCGAATCAGCAAGGCCGGTTAAAGGTGAAAGAAATCCTGTGGTTGTTCGTACGAATATCAAGCCCTTTGATAAGAGTGTTTCGCCGTTATTAGATAAAATCACGGTAACTTTCGACCAGCGAATGACGGACAAATCATGGTCGTTCACAACAGGGCCAACCGGAAGAGCAACTTACCCGAAAACTACAGGAGGCGTTCACTACGACAGGATGCGGCGGACGTGCACTATGCCGGTGAAACTCGAGCCGGCAAAGGTCTATTATGTCGGTATCAACGAAGGGCGATTCAATAATTTCAAGAGCGAGAGAGGTTTTGCCGCCACAAGCTACGCAATAGTCTTCGCAACCAAAGGCACTGACGGCAGTGCGACAGAAATACCGCGGCGTATGATAGACCATGCCAGGTCAATCAATGAAAATGCGGTTTCCAAGGTTCAGCCGGTCTCGACTGTCTCAGGGGTCAAACCGTCATTAGGGCTACAGGAGATGATTGATTCGGCGCGGGCGGGCGGTGTGGTGACGATACCTGCGGGGACATATACGGAGCCGATTAAAGTTGGCAAGGCGCTGAGCATCAAGGGTGAATCGAGGGACGGGTGTGTGTTCGAGGTGACGGCGAATGAGCCGGCGATTTTGATTGATACGAAGGGCAGGGGGAAGGTGACGATAGAGGATGTGACAATCAGGTGGCAGTTGGCGACGAGCGATAAGAATACCGAGTATCCGTTTGCGGTCGGGGTCAAGGATACGAGGGCGGAGCTCAAGGGGTGTCGGTTCGAGCCGTTAGGCAATTTTCAGAGGTCGCCGGCGGCGGTGAAAGCTCTGGGGTTCTCGAATATGACTATAGAGAAGTGCCGGTTCGAGGGCTTCGAGTACGTCGTCTGTTACGGCGAGGGGACGGAGGGGACGATGCAAGATTGCCTGGTTATGGACTGCGGACATCAGGGGGTGATACTGTATTCGGGCGCAAAGGTGAAGGTGCTGAGAAATGTTATTACGGGCTCGGGCTATCATGCGGTCCGCAGTACGGGCGGTGAGCTCGATATGCGGGACAACCTGATTATCGGCAACAAGAATCGCGGGGTGTATTTAGGCAATAAGAGCGCGAAGGGGACGATTAGCAACAATGCCATCATTGGCAACACAGAAGGGATAAGCGGGTTTGCGAGGTCGGAGTTGCGGATAGAGAATAACGTAATAGCGGATTCGAGCTATGCGGGCATCGATATGCGGGAAACGTGCAGCTTGACGATTCGCAACAACGTTCTGTGCGGCAATTCGAGAGGGGTGGCGGTGTTCAAAGAGGGAGGCAAAGGGGGCAATAAGCTCTTCGGCAATACGTTCTGGGAGAACGAGACGGATACGGAGAATATCGATAAGCCGGTGAAATCCATAGAGGCAGAGCCGGGTTTTGTGGATGCTGAAAATGGAGATTTTACATTAGGGGCCGGCGAAGTGAAGGGGCAGGGCCACGGCCTGAAGGAGCCGGCGATTATCAAGAAGCTGTGGCGGCGGTGGGAGAGGCGAGCGGAAAGAGAAGAGCCGTTCGATTAAGGGCCTTCAGGAGCAAAGAGGCCGGGGAGGCGGCGTTCAGCGCATTTTGGGGGTGGTCTTTTCGTGGTTAGGGGGTATAATGGCGATTCGTTGTTTTTCTTTTGGTATTGGTTTGGCCGGTAAAGTGCGGCGAAGGATTTGGAGATGATTTATGAGTGAGCCGAAGGGCTTATCGAAGAGTATTGTGCGATTGATAGTGTTCGGTCTTATTGCAGTCGGCGTGGTTAGCTTAGTTATCAGGAACATCGCGGTCTGGGGGAATATACTGCTGGTGGTTCTTGGTATCGGCGCGGTTATAATTATTCATGAGTTCGGACATTTTGTCGCAGCGAAGCTTTCGGGTATAAAGGTGGAGGCGTTTTCACTTTTTATGCCGCCTGTTTTGTTTGGTATCAAGCGAACCGAGCAGGGTTGGCGGGTTCGGATTTTGCCGGAGATTTTGCCGAAGGAAGGTGATGATTCGGGCGACGGACTTCTGAGTTTTACGGTGGGCAAAAAGGCCAAAGCCGGCGAGACGGAATACCGGATTGGTCTTATCCCGTTGGGTGGTTTTTTGAAGATGTTAGGGCAGGACGACATAGGCCCGGACAGGCGTAATGACGACCCGCGTTCATTTGCGAACAAGCCGATAGCGGCCCGGATGGCGGTGCTCGCGGCGGGGGTTACTTTCAATATTCTGAGCGCCATAGTAATTTTTATGGTGGTTTTTCTTGTTGGGATAAGATTAGTACCGGCGGTTGTAGGCGATGTGTTGCCTGACTCGCCTGCTGCGCGAGCGGGTCTGAAGGCGGGAGACGAGATAATCGCGATAGGCGGAGAGGACAAGTATCTCGACTTCTACAACGTAGCGGTAGCTGCGGCGTTGTCGGACACGAACGAGCCGGTTGCTATGACGGTGAGGCACAGAGACGGTTCGGTTCAGGAGTACTCGATTGCAGCCGAGCAGCCTGCGGGTGAGACCCCAAGGGGCGAGCAGGTGAAGCGTTTCGGTATTTCGCCGGAGCTGAGCATGACGGTTGCGGAGGTTTCGGATGTAAATGCTCTTGAGGAGGCGACGGGTCTTCGCAGCGGCGATACGATAAGGTCGGTGAACGGCAAAGAGGTTGAGAGTTATCATCAGTTCGAGCAAATCGTACGCGAGGCGCTTACGCCTGGTATAACGGTACTGGCCGAGCGGGAGCAGGGAGGCGAGCATCAGGAGCTTTTCGATACGCGTCTCAAGCTGGTTTTGCAGCAGGCCGATGAGCGTTCCGGCGAGCCGGCGGCGAGGATGCTGCATATCTGCTCGATGGTACCGCGTCTGCGCATAGAGGCGGTGGCCGGTAAAGGCGGGGCGGCTAAGGGCGGGTTTATGGGCCGGGTGAAGGGACTGCTTGCGAAGATTGGCATAAGAAAAGCAGTTGAACAGGCGAAGATGCCTCTGCGGGCGGGTGATGTTATCGTCGCCGCCGGGGGAATAGCGAACCCGACATACAGCGAGCTTCGCGAGGTTACGCAGGAGTACGAAGGCAGGGAGCTTTCTGTCGAGGTGCTTCGGGCGGATGCGAACGGGAGCGAGCAGCGTCTGGGCGTTACGGTGGAGCCGAGGCGGCCACCGGGGGGCAAGCGTGTTGTGATTGGCATTGTGGTTTCGCTCGACGGCGAGGATGCGGTAGTGGCGAAGACGATTTCGGGAGAGGACGGTCGGGAGCCGTTGGCGATACCGCGGGGAGCGAGGATAACATCGGTTGATGGCGCAGCGGTATCGAGTTTTTACGATGTGATTCGGCAGGTTCGGCTGAACGAGGGGCAGCGGATAACGATTGACTGGCGTCTCAGCGGCGAGGTTGCCGGCGACGTTGGCGTTGAGGTGGGAAAGTGGCGTGATTCGGTGACGGTTCGGTCGGCACTTGTGCAGGCGATTCCATTTGGGACTGTTGAGCGGCTGTATCGAGCGGACGGGCCGGTCGAGGCGGTTGTGATAGGATACAAGAAGACGGTGATGTTCGTTGAGCAGACATACCTTACGGTGATGCGTTTGGTTCGGGGGCTTCTCAGCCCGAAGACGCTTATGGGGCCGGTCGGGATTCTTACGCTGAGTTATCGAGTAGTTGCGACCCAGCCGTTGGTTTACTATGTTTACCTTCTCGGGCTGATAAGCGCGTGTATAGCGGTGGTGAATTTTTTGCCCCTGCCGCCACTTGACGGCGGGCTGATTGTGCTTTTGCTGATTGAGAAGGTGAAGGGTTCGGCGCTGGGTGAGCGGACGCAGGGGATTATAGCATACACGGGCTGGGTGTTAATTGGTGCGTTGTTTATTTACCTGACGTTTAACGACATTGTGAACTATATTCTGAGGTAAGCGGCGGCGGAGGCACTGTTTGGAAGGATTTTCGTCACAGGGGTATCACAAGGGGATATTTGAGTCGCTGAAGGACTCGGACGAGCAGGTTCACAAGCTGATAACGGCGGAGTACGAGCGGCTGAGCGGTACGATACAGCTTTTGGCGGCGGAGAACCGGTGCTCTCGAGCGGTCTTAGCGGCGTTGGGTTCGGTATTACAGAACAAGACAAGCGAGGGCTTTGCCGGCGCCCGGATGCACGGTGGCAGCGGGGTTATTGACGAGATAGAGCGTCTGGCGGTATCACGGGCGAAGAGCGTTTTCGGGGCCGGTTATGCGAACGTTCAGCCACACTCGGGGACGACGGCGAACCAGATTGTGATAAACGCTTTGTTAGAGCCGGGCGAGAAGATACTGAGTATGGGAGTCGAGTGCGGCGGGCATTACTCGCACGGCTCGGAGGATTCGCTGACGCGAAAGTTCTATAACGTGCAGCACTATTACGTCGATAGGGACAGTTTGGTGCTGGACTACGACAGGATTGCGGAGCAGTCGGAAAAGTTCGGTCCGAGGCTGATTATCTGCGGGGCGAGCGCCTACAGCAGGGCGATAGATTTCGAGCGGTTCAGGCGGATAGCGGACGATGTCGGGGCGTATCTTTTGGCGGACATATCGCATTTGTCTGCGCTGGTGATTGCGGGTGCGCACGACTCGCCGATTGGCAGCGCCCACGTGACGACGACCAGCACGTATAAGCCGGGCGGGCCGAGAGGCGGGCTTGTTCTGATGGGCAAGGATTTTGACAGAAGCGTTACGGCACACGGCAAGAGTATGCCGCTGTGGCGGCACATTGAAAAGGCGACGTTTCCGGGTTTGCAGGGGACGCCATATCTGAATAACATTGCGGCCAAGGCGGTTTTTTTCAGGGAGGCGTTGTCGGATGCATACAGAGCCAGGCAGTTTAGGGTGATTGAGAATGCGAAACGGTTAGCCGGCGATTTGATAGATGCGGGACACGACGTGCTGACCGGTGGGACGGACAATCATATCGTTCTGGTTAATGTGTCGAGTGCGGCGGCTGGTTTGAGCGGCGCAGCGGCGCAGGGGTGTTTGGAGCGGTGCGGGATTGTGGTTGATAAATGTCCGCTTCCTTACGATGAGCGCGGTGTCGGCGAGACGAGCGGCATCCGGTTAGGGACGCCTATTGTTACGCGAGACGGAATGGGCGTTGGTGAGATTGACGAAATATCAGCGATGGCGGACGAGGTTTTGAGGGCAGCGGAGCCGGCAGGCCGGAGCGGATACAGGATAGAGGCGACGCCGGCCGAACGAATCAGGGCACGGGTGAAAGAGTTGTGCGGCAGATTTGGGCTGCGTTAAAAGTCGCGCAGTCGAACATCGTGTTTGCAAGCAGTTTTAGTCTTAAGGGCAGGGTTTATTCCGCAGCCATATAGCCCGGCGCGTTCGGCGCAGAGAAATCGGCCTGTTCGTGCGGCAGGTGAGAACAGGCCGAGAAGGAAAAATTATACCCTTTAGGGTAATAAATTCCCGCGAGTGAGATTTTAAGTTGTTGTTCTAAAGTTACTTGCCCGCGAACGAACGGGGAAATTCAGTCGAGAGCAGTATAACAGCGGTATTGACCGGCGGCTGCTTTTTACTGTTCATTATGGCTGGCCTTTTGCTTCTTTTCGCGTTGAATCGCCTCGTACACCTCTCTTCGATGCACGGGTATGCTCCTTGGCGCGGTAATTCCGAGCCGGACCTTATCGCCGCGTACATCGACGATGGTTACTTCGACTTCGTCGCCAATCATAATGGATTCATCTTTCTGTCTGCTTAGGACCAACATCTTCAACTCCTTTTGCAGGTTGGTTTTACCACATATCCTACGAAGCCAATTTTACTGTTTTTCGGCCCGCCTCAATAAGCGGCGGCGGGCGGTTATGGCGTAAAACCAAAGATGCCCCGGCATACGTTTATATTTTCGGCTAATTGTTGAGGCGAAAACAACCAATTTTGATTTTGTTTTTCGGCTTGTTGGCGTTTATAGGACCAGATGCGCATAAGTGCTTTTATGGGCGGCAGTTATGTTCTACAGGGGTGGGGAAAAAAGATGAGCGGGACCTGTCGGGGGTTGATTTGGCCCATTTAATTGAGGATTATTTAATTGAGGCGTGCGACAGGACATATTTTATAGCGAGCCAGTATCCGGCTACGGCGCCGAGGGTTCCGAAGGCGACCATTTGGACAGGCAGTATTGCGAATGCGGGCCTGAAGAAGAAGACGGCGGGGAAGTGGCTGCAGAGATAATCCAGAAGGCCGGTTTTCATATAGAACATTATAGAAAATGCGGTAACGAAGGCGGTTGCGAGAGCGGGGACAATATAGCCGACCTTCAGGAATGCCTTTGCGGCGAAAGCGACAAGACCAAAAGAGACGACAAGGGCGAAGGCGATTTGGCCGGTGGCCGGCTGGCCGACGACCGGGCCGAGGCGACTGTCCGGGACGGTAACATCGAGGGCCAGCAGTCCGATAAGAAACTCAGCTAAGACAATGGAAACAGCAAAGGAAAGAAACAGCAGCAAGTAGCGTGGTTTTGCAGAGGCGGGTTTCGGGCCGGTCTTCTCAGGGCGTGGTGCGGGTCGAAGCTTGTTAGCGACGAGTACCCCGGCGAATCCCGCTGCGACGAGTGCCAGCCAGAAGAGCGGTTCATACTTTAGTGTGCTGAAAAGATGCCCGCGCAGCGCGGGGGTGTGGTTTTGTTCCATAAGCTCGGTCATACTCCCGGCGCGCAGTGCCCAGACGGCGAGTCCTGCGGGTACGGCAAGGATTGCGATTTCCCGGCCGTAGGGCCAGGCGAAAAAGTATGCGATAAGGCCTGCAAGAAAGGCAAGGGCGGCCAAAATTACGGCGTCAGAGACGGTTACGTTTCCGGTGAACAAAGACAGGGCGGCAAAGGGGTCATCGGGCTTGACGAGGGGCCAGCCGGCTATTCCGAGCAGGACGATGCCGACCGCTGCGGCGGCGGCGAGCTTCAGTTTCACAGGCCAGGTCAATTCCACAATTCAGTCTCCTTCTGCACTATCAAAAAAAGACGTTTAAGTCAGCCGCTTTTAATACCGGTATTGTGAATAAAAACGGCTCAGCCACGGCTTTTTCCGGCCGGCAGCCGGGGGCCGAATGGCTTTTGTTATGGTTTATAGCTTACGATACGTGGGATTTATCGTCAAGCGCAGCATTCTTGACAGGTGAAATTAGCGATTGACATACCGTGGCTGAAGCGCACAATAGACCGAACGAATCAAAACAACGGTCCAGTGCTTTTTGGAGGGCACGATATGGGAATAACAGATTTTCTTGACAAGGCAGGCGTCAAGTACGAGGTAAGCAAGCACAAGCCCGTTTTCAGCGCCCAGCAGATGGCGGCGATGGAGCACGAGCCGGGCAGGTATGTGGCCAAGCCGGTGATTGTCAAGTCCGACGACAAGTACATAATGTGCGTCCTTGCCGCCAACGCCAAAATTGACTTGGGAAAGCTGAAGAAGCAACTGGCAGCCGGGTCGGTGGAGCTGGCCGAGGAAGAGGAAATCGGCAAGCTGTTCGGTGACTGTGAGCTGGGGGCTGAGCCGCCGTTCGGGAACCTGTACGAGCTGCCAACATATATGGACAAGACGCTGGATGACGACGACCACATAGTGTTCCAGGCCGGCTCACATGAGAAGACTGTGCGGATGAGTATGGCGGACTATCGCAGGCTCGTCAAGCCGAAGGTCCTCGAGTTCAGCTACCACGTCAGCTCGTGACATTGACGCTGTCCGTGCGCACAAAAGCGGCACCCGAAAGGTCGAGTGGCCTGTGTGAACATCGGCGCTGTGCAAAGGGCTGAACAGCGCACTTATGAAGTTTCCTCGTCTATCCAGGCGAGCAGCTCTTTAAGGTCGCCGAGCGTGATGTCACCCATATGAGCGATTCGGAAGGTTTGCTCCTTGAGCTTGCCGTAGCCGTTGCCGAATATGGTGTTGTGCTTTTGCTGCAGGGCCTTTATCGTCTCTGCGACGTTGATGCCTTTGGTGTTCTTGATGGCTGTGAGCGTATTCGAGGCATATTTTTCCTCACAGAACAGGTCGAATTTCTCTTTTGCCCAGCTCCTTACGAACTCACCCATCTGTTTGTGTCTTTTCCAGACGTTTTCCATTCCCTCGTCGATGAGCTTGTGGCACTGATAATTCAGGGCCATTATGTGGGGAATGTTGGGGGTGACGAGCGTCTGGTTTTTTTCGGCGGATTTCGCCCATTTGACAAAGTCGAAGTAGTAGCCGCGGTTGGGGACATTTGCCGCTTTTTCGAGCGCCCTGTCGCTTACGGCGGCGACGGCAAGGCCGGGCGGTATTGCGAATGCCTTCTGGACGGAGGCAAAGGCGACGTCCCAGGCGAGGTCATCGAAGTGCATCGGCAGGCCTATCATTGCGCTGACGGCATCGACAAAGACGAGCACGTCCGGGTATTTTTCCCTCATCATTTTGCTTATGTCATAAGCCGGGTTTGTCAGGCCCGTACTCGTCTCGTTATAGACGATTGTGACGGCGGTATATTTACCCGAGGCGAGTTTTTCGTCAATCAATTCCAGTGTCGTGGCAGTTCCCCATTCGACCTTCAGCTCCTCGACGTTTCTGCCGCAGCTCTTTGCCACGGAGGCCCACTTATCGCTGAAGGCGCCGCACATTGTGCATAGGACGGTTTCATCGGGCGCTACGCAGTTGCGAATCGCCGCCTCCCATATTCCCGAGGCCGATGAGGTCGAGATGAAGACGTTTTGCCCGGTGAAGAGCAGTTTTTTCAGCATATCGACGGTTTCGGCGTGAAGCTGTGCATACTCTTTTCCCCGGTGCCCGAGGGTCGGGCGTGCAAGCTGCTTGAGGACGTCATCTCTGACCAGGACAGGTCCGGGGATGAACAGCCGGGGAGGATTCTTCCAGTCTGTCATTTCAGTTACTCCTGTGAAAAAGGGTCACAACTTGTTTATTGTCAGGCCGGTAAAGACTTTGGGATAAAAGTACGTCGATTTCTGAGGCATTCTTTCGCCGGCATCGGCGACCATCCGTATCTGGCTGATTTTCGGCGGATTCATAAAGAAGGCGGCCTGCTTTTCGTTCTGGTCCACCCTGCGGACGGATTCATCGATAACATTGTCACCGTCTTTTACGTATTCGACGTTGGCGCCTCCGGCAAGCTGTTCGGCGCCGATACCCAGAAGTTTTTCAAGGACCAGCTTGTGCAGGACGGCAACGTCGAGCGAGCGCCAGTGCCTGCTCATATTCGGTGCTACGGTGTCCATCGCCCCGGTGTTTTTGAGCACTGCCACGTAGAAGGCGCCGCTGCCGTCGTAGATTCCGAAGGCGTTTTTATCTTTGTTATGTTCGGCCTTCATCCGTGCAAGCATTTTCCGCCGGGCGTCGGCCTTGTCTTCGGCTGAGGCGAACCCGTACTCGGCGACCTCGAAGTTCTCGTCCAGGCCGGCAATCGATTCGGTCGAATCGTACCTGTCGAGACCGGCGACAAGACGATGTGTGGCAAGGACAATCAGTCCCTCGTGGCAGGTATTGCAGAAGGCGAGCATCTGGTATTTTGCAGCGGGCCTGTCGGACTGCTTAGAATACATCAGTCCGGTAGTGTAGCGGTGGTGGCCGTCGGCGATTATGCAGCTTTTGTCGCGCATCATCTCGACAATCGTGTCAATATCTCCTTTGTCGGTTATGGAAAAAAGCCGGTGTCTGACGTTCCGCTCATCGTTAAAATCTATAAGCGGTTTGCCGTCGGCTGCCTTTAGTGTAATCCTGTCGGCGATGCCTTCGGGGTCCTCATAGAGCATAAAGACCAGTCCGAACTTTGCTGCGGTTGCCTTTTTCAGATTGAGCCGGTCAATCGTCGGCGCGGTCATAATCTGTTCGTGCGGCTTGACGATATCGCCGAACTCTTCGAGCCGGCCGAGCGCGACAAAACTGAGCCGCCGAAAGTCCGCCCCGCCGATTTGAAAATCCTGAACGTAAGCGTAGATAGCGTCGGTGGAATCCTGTTTGAGGACGCCTTTTTCTATCCAGCCGTTGAGGTATTCAGCCGCCCTTGTATATTGATTGTTCGTCTGGCCGTCGGACTCGCTCGTTTTGCCTTTTATTATGCGCACGATGTTATAGTCGCTCTTTTCGTAGAGCCGCTGCTGCTGTTCGGGGCTGATAACATCATAGGGCGGAGCAATGCAGCTACCCACATCCCCAACCGCCTGTTCGTCGAATCTAAAGGCTTTGAATGGCCTAACTTTCATCTCCACCCGCACAAAACCCTTCCATATTCGTTGTGAAATTCGATACTCGATTCCGGTTTTCGCACCGTCAAGGTTGCAAAAGAGGCGTAATTTTACTAAACCGAAATGCAGTTGTCAAATCCAATTGTCCGCAGCGTCCGAGAGGGGACGAAAATGTACGAAAACAGCTTGTCCGCCTTCGGGGTATTTTGTATCATAAGAGGTTTTGCAGGGTTAAGAGCAGCTTTATTGCCCGGTAAATGCTTGATGTTCGGCAATTTTTTTGAAAGGCGGTTTTTATGTCGGAGTTTTACGATTGTATCATAGTAGGAGCAGGCCCGGCCGGTCTGGCGGCGGGAGTCTATTCGGCCCGCGACAGGTTCAAAACCCTCATACTTGAGAAATTTATGCCCGGCGGCCAAATCAATAACACCGACCGGATAGAGAACTACCCGGGCTTTGAGAGCATAAGCGGCCCGGAGCTTATTGAAAAAATGCGGAATCAGGCGGTCGGCTTCGGCTCGGAAATAAAGACCTCAAGCGAGGTCACCGCCTTGCAAAAGCTGCCCGACGGCAAGCTCGAGGTCGATTGCGACGGGGACAAGTTTGCCGCAAGGGCCGTCATACTCGCTCCGGGCAGCGACTATCGCAAATTAGGGATACCGGGCGAGCAAAAATTTCGCCAGGCCGGCGCAGGCGTGAGCTACTGCGGCACCTGCGATGCACCGTTTTTCAGGGATAAAGAGGTGGTCGCCGTCGGCGGCGGCAACACCGCCCTCGAGGATACACTACATCTGACAAAGTATGCCGGCAGGGTTACCCTGATGCACCGCAGGGACGAGTTCAGGGCCACAAAGGTCCTCCAGGAAGAGCTGCTGGCAAAGGCAAACGAGCCGAATTCGAACCTGGTTATCAAATACAGCACCGTCCCGGTCGCTATCGAGGGAGACGACAGGGTCCGCTCGGTCAAGCTGAAAAACGTCAAGACGGGCGAAGAGCAGGATTATCCGTGCGACGGGGTCTTCATATTTGTCGGGATGGTCCCCAGCACCGGCTTTTTGGCCGGCTTTGTCGAACTGACGGAAAACGGCTTTATCAAGTGCGACTGCGCATATCTTCGAACCAGCGTGCCGGGCGTTTTCGCGGCCGGCGACTGCAGGGTAGGCGCCGCGATGCAATTAGCTACCGCCGTCGGCGACGGCGTAAACGCGGCGATAATGCTCAGGCAATACTTCAGGGACACGAACTGGTGGAATGAGCCGGTTCACGATATTCTCGGGCCGGGCGGCTGGTAAGCTCACCCGGCAAAAGCGCCGGCCAAACCCGCATCGCCGGCTCGATATTTACAGCAGCTCCTCAATCGCGGAGGCAAGCTCTTTCTTGCTCGTCAGGCCTACCCATTTCTTTTGTACCTGGCTGCCCTTGAGCAGGATAATGGTTGGTATCGCCGTTATTCCGAACTCCATTGCGCTGTCACGGGCCTCGTCCGTATTGAGCTTGCAGATTTTGGCCTTGCCTGCGTATTCTTGGGCAAGCTCTTTCGTAATTGGAGCCATCATTATGCAGGGTGCGCACCACGGCGCCCAGAAATCCACGAGCACAGGCATATCCGAATTGTGTATGACTTCATCGAAGCCGGTATCGGTCAGCTCAATTACATCACCAGCCATTATTGCATCCTTTCGAGTTCTGTGTTAATCAGGCGGTATTTTATATGTGTACGCGCAGTGTGTCAAACAGTAATTTGTTTTTACTGTGCGTCTTTGTCGGCCGGCCGGGAGTCTTGCTTCTCGAGCCGTTCAACCTGAGCAGCCGAGTCGCCCTCAGGTGGTATTTCAGCGATAGGAATAGGGAGCCGGGTTTGCCGCTGTGTCTGCTTTGACTTTTGGCCTTGTGTTTCGGCCTCGGCGGCAAAGATAATTTTTTGCACGGCCTGCTCGGCCGGTTCGTCCGTCAGCGCCCGCAGGTATATACTGCCGACGTTGTCGGGCTGTTCGGCACAGACAAGGCCGTTGCGAACAAGCTCCAGAAGCGCCAGAAACAGCCCTACCAGAATAAGCCGATTGGCACCGGAGTCGAAGATACGCTCGAAGCTCATCGGCCCGTCGGTTTGCAGGCGGTGCAAAATCTCAATTTGATAAAGGTCAATCGGGGTATCGTCGGTGATGTGACTTATATCAAGTTTGGCGCCGGTGGCCTCCATAATGGAGTCGAAGGCCTCGAGCAAATCCCAGATGCTCACCTGGTCCATATCAACCTTCGGTTCGGGGTCGGGCTTTAGCCGCTCGATAATTGTATCGGGCCTGCCGAATCGTTCCTTGTGCTCGTCGGCGGCGGTGTCCAGAAGGTTCGCGGCATCCTTGAACTTTTTGTATTCGAGGAGCTGTCGAATAAGCTCGGCCCGCGGGTCGGCCAATTCCTCGATATCGACTTCGTCCGGCTGGGCCCTGGGCAGCAGCATCGCGG
>CAYMYK010000036.1:0-18483 GCA_964394625.1 uncultured Pirellulales bacterium | reverse complement strand
AAAGACGACAAGATCCTCCCATTTGACATATCAGCTGGTGCAGATGATGAAGGCCATCGCTTGCTGGCTGGAGCTCGTTACTATTTAAAAACAATTTATCTTAAACCACTTCGGGACGCTAAATCAGAACTCATTCCAAGAAGAAGTTCCCGACTTTCACAAATATTATCTGGGCACGACGCTTTTAAGAGTAAAGATGAAGGTCATATCTTGGAGAAAGTTTCCGAGTGTATAAATTGTCTATTTCAGAAGTATTTTAGAAAGGATTATGAAGAGAACGAATGCACATTCAAAGAAAAAAATTGTCCATTTAAATATTTTAAACATTTTGTGGAAGAGGAAAAACCTGGTAAGCAAATCCAGAACAATATATAGTTAATGATTAACCGATTTTTGGGGAATGATGAGTATACAGCAAATTTTGGCGTTATAGCTCGGGAGTTAAAAAATATCCTTGAACAATTCAAATTGTCCCTAAGCGATGAGGAATTAGGTCTTGGTAGTCATAACTTACTTTTTATTGCTGCTGAACTAATGAATTTACAAAAAGAGAATTGGTCTGGCTTGCGTCTGGCATTGATTGAAGAGTTGGAGGCACATCTTGAACCCCAACGCCAAATGCGCTTGATTGAGTATTTTGAAGAAATCACAAGCGAAAGTAATGGAAAAGATATTCAAATAATTCTAACAACCCACAGTCCAAATCTAGCCTCAAAGGTAAAACTCGAAAACCTTATTATCTGTCATGATGGGAAGGCTTTCCCGATGGGTTCGGATTACACAGAGTTGGCAAAAACTGATTATTCTTTCCTGGAGAGATTCCTTGATGTAACTAAAGCTAACCTGTTTTTCGCCAAGGGAGTTATTCTGGTGGAGGGATGGTCTGAGGAGTTAATACTTCCTGTTTTGGCCAGAAAGATAAGGATGGACTTAACGCAAAAGGGAGTGTCTGTAGTCAATATCGGAAACACTGCCTTCCTACGATATGCCAAGATTTTTCAACGAAAAGATGGGCAAGGAATGAATTTGCCTGTTGCTGTGGTCTCGGACTTGGATATCAAACCAGACGAAGAAAATGAAATGTGCAATGGCAGGACAAAGAAGCAGAGTAGGACAGAAATCAAAGAAAATAAATATAATGGCCAAAAAGTAAAGACTTTCGTTTCACCGCACTGGACGCTTGAATACTGTATTGCGAAGTCAGGCGAACTAGCACCATACTTGTATGAAGCAATTAAAGAAATGCAAGAAGACGGAGCTTCAATTCGCGACACTCTTCCTGCTACTTATACTGAATTTGCTAAGAGTAAAAACCAAGAAGATCTAGCTTTGGAAATATATAACAACGTAGCACCGCAAAATAGTAGAAGAAGGATGTCCAAAGCGATTCTTTCTCAGCATTTTGCTAGAATTTTAGAAAAACAGAACGTAACAGAGTTAAAGTTGAATAACAAAGATAGCACAAAGTACCTAATAGATGCCATTAAATATGTCACGGAATAAGATAAACATTACAGAGGAGGATATCACCTTCTCAGAAAAAATTCTATTCGGCAATGTGGGGGCTTTTGATGATGACAAAGGAGAATGTAGGGCTTTTATAAAGGATCTGGATACAATCGACTTGCAGGCGGTTCCGGGCAGCGGCAAAACCACAGTGCTTTTGGCAAAACTATTGATTCTCGAAAGGTATTTACCATTTGAAGACGGTTCTGGAATTTTAGTGCTCTCACATACTAATACCGCAGTCGATGAGATAGAAAACAGAATCGGAAAGTACTGTCCCAAGCTTTTTGCATACCCAAACTATGTAGGAACAATTCAAAGTTTTGTGGATAGATTCCTGGCTATTCCTTTTACCTGTAGCTATTTGAACACTAGGTTGCCATATATTGATACAGCGGTTTATCAGGAACAGCTTTGGAGAAGCTTTCAAAGAATCTATTGGGATGAAAACGCTGGGAAACCAGGAAAATGGTTTTGGCAAAGGCACATTCAACAGGCTAAGGCACAAGCAGCAACGAATAACGAAGCAAAAGAAATTTGTGAGCGAGCGATCGAAAACGAAGTTAAGGACCTTTATCTTGACTTCAACGACAAAAAAATTAAGAGAGCAAGCAGTGGACAAGTGGTTTTAGCCACCAAAGGAAATCCGAAATATGATGCCATATGTAGATTGATTAAAGAAATTGTGTTAGAATAAGGGATCATATCTTTTAAGTATGCATATCATCTCGGAAAAGTATATTTGGAGAAAGCTCCTTTGGTTAAAACGTTCCTGCAAAAACGGTTCCGCTATATGTTTGTTGACGAGATGCAGGACATGGATGAGCACCAATATGATTTGCTTGAAAAGCTATTTCATGACGATGGTAATAGTCCTTCGATTTATCAGAGAATCGGAGACAAAAATCAGGCTATTTTTTCAGGGGAGGTTAAGCTCCAAGAAATTTGGCAAAACAGGATTAATACGCTTTCCTTGACGGGTAGTCGCCGCCTACCTTCGCCGGCACAAGTTCACTTTCTGTTATGTTAGCTGGGTATTATACATTATGAGAAGTTAGATGTCAAGTGAAATTTTTTCAGCACCGGATAGCTTTAATTCTCCCTGGGTAAGGAAACTGCCAAAATGACATATTTTTTTGGGTACCGTAAAATATAGAAAGGTAAAACAACTGATTAGAAAAACCTAAGTCCTGTCCAGATAATACCTTAAAGAAATGGCGAATTTTAATTACGTTTCTGGCACGCCATTTGCCCCTACTAAGCAGTAGTTGGAAAAACAAAATAATGGAATGGCGACAGCGAAGGATTGCTGGTGGTCATCGAGATATTCCCGAAGTCTTCCGTATTCCTTTCTGTCACATAAAAGCAGTATTTTGAAAGGAGTACAAAGATGGCCAAGATTACTTTTTACCCCCTGGGAAACGCTGACAGTTCTCTAATCGAATTCGCAGATGAGAGATTGATGCTCATCGACTATTTTCAGCCGTGCAAGGCTGATGACGATGACAAGCGCATTGATCTGGCGGATGAACTGAGAAACGTGCTGGATGATAAAGAGCGAGACTACTTTGATGTGGTTGCGTTCACGCATCGAGACAAAGATCACGTTAATGGGGCTGAAGATTTCTTCTACCTTGAGCACGCCGAGAAGTATCAAGACGACAACAGAATCCATATAAGGGAACTGTGGGTACCGGCATGTTTCATTCTTGAGGAAGGACTGGATGATTCCTCAAGGGTGATTAGGCAGGAAGCGAGGCACCGATTAAAGGACGGAAAAAACATAAGGGTCTTTGGTGAACCGGATTCGCTAAAGGAATGGTTAGAAGGTGAGGGCATAGAGCCCTCGGAACGATCGCAGCTAATCACAAGAGCTGGTGAGTGTGTCGATGAATTCATAAGCAAGACTAGTGGTGGTGCGGAGATATTTGTCCATGCGCCATTCAAAGCTGAAATGGAGAACGAGGAAATTGAGCCAAACAAAGCGAGCCTTGTGTTACACATCTCGTTTTTCGAGGACAATCGGATAACGAGGGTTATGTTTGGCGGAGACACACCACACCAAATTTGGGACAAGATCGTGCAAATTACTAATGAGAAGGGACGGAAAGAACGGCTCATTTGGGATATTTTCAAAGTGAGTCACCATTGCAGCTATTTGTCATTGTCAGATGACATAGGTGAAGAAAAGACTGAACCGACAAAAGACATCGATTATCTTTTTCAACAGGGGCAAGTAGAAGCGTTTCTGGTTTCTTCTAGTAAGTGTATACCGGCGGATGGTTCTGACGGACCACCCCACAGACAGGCGGCCAATTACTACAAGGACGTAAAGGACGAGTTGTCGGGAGAGTTTTTGGTCACTATGGAGGAGCCATCAAAGGAACACCCAGAACCGATAATAATTAGTATCGATACAAACGGTCCGGCTCGTGAAATGAGCGATGGCGGGGCTAAGGTTGGCGGCTACACCCCGAGAAAAGAGCCTTCTCGGCCGAGTGGTGGAAGATTTGCTTGATGTGTAGGACTCCTTCGAGATCCCTGACGATCGGCTTGAAGTCACTGTACAGTCTGGCTGGCGTGGAAGTTTTGGATAACTATATTTGGCATGAAGAGTCGAAGAGGTGGGTGCTGAACTGTAAGCTGACGGTAGAGAGTTGCGACGCCAGTATTGTTCCTGATGAGACGGTGTGGTATGTGAAAGTTGACGATGGTTACCCATTGGGGAGAATAGATTTTTATCCGGCAAAGAAAAACGGGATTCAAACTACCTTCCACCATCAACTGTATAACAGATTGGGAGATGAAAGTGTCCCTTGGAGAGAAGGGAACATATGCGTTAGGTCATACCTTAGGAAATTTGGGAGGAGTACGTATGATATCGAGCCGATTGAATCCCACTTGAGGTTGCGTTGGAATGCTGAGAGAGCCAAAGAATGGCTCTGGAGAGCTTCCGCGAAACGCCTCGTCGATCCCGGAGATCCATTTGAACTGCCCCATTATCCATTCTTCAGGCGAATAATAAACGTTTGTATATCAGAGTCCAAAGGCTCTTTCGGCAATTGGAAGAATCGGATTGGCACCTGTGGTTTCTGTATTATAAACGAGTTGAAACAGCCTCCTTCAAGATTTATTGTCAGCAAGTTCAGCAGCAAATCCGGTGACACAGTTCTTGAACCCCATTGGGGGAAATACATCATGTCTCACTGCAATGACATGGATGTTGGAGTTTGGTTTCTGCTGCCAGAGATTGTGGTTCAAGAGCCTTGGAAGGCCCCAACGAAGTGGATTGAATTACAGCAATTTGCGAAGCAACAGGGATTGAACTTGGAGAAGATGTTAAATGAGCTGGCATATAAGCTAAGAGATGATAGGAGTCATCTCGCCTTGATCGGATTTCCAATCCCGAGATGTTTTGGAGAAGAACAAAGGCAGATTCATTGGCAGGGGGTTGCGTTACCGGTTCTTGCCGGGAAGAATGAGTTCTCAAAAGGATTCAGACCCAACAAGCTAGGACGTGCGATGCTTGACAGGCGGAAACTTCGAGAAGAAAGAAATCTGGATTGGTGTATTATGGAGAATTGGAGTTCGCAAGAAGCACACGTGCGAGGTAGATTCCATGATACGATAACGTCCTCGCTTACCACGATAATAGGGGGCGGAGCGATAGGGTCAATGGTGGCAGAGATACTTGCGAGGGGTGGAGTTAGTGGAATTGCGATTGTTGATAAAGACAAAGTAGAGGTTGGCAATCTTGCCAGACATACGCTTCTAATCGGCGACATTGACGAACGGAAGGCAGAGGCTCTTGAAAAGCGACTCGAGCGAGAATCCTCACACATCAATGCGACGGGAATCAGTTGCCGGTTTGAGGAGTTGGAAGGAAAGAAGAAACAGGTGGTGTCGGAATCGGCCATAATCTTTGACTGCACCGGTTCGGATGAAGTACTTCATTATATGGAGACGTTTCCGTGGGTGGGAGAGAAGTTGTTCTGTTCGATTTCGGTAGGATATGCAGCACAACGACTGTATGTTTTTATGGCTCGGTCTGATTCTTTCCCGAGGGCCATAGTTCAGGAACTGTTGTCCAAACACATACAAGCCGATACCAAGCATTTCGAAGATGAGAAGTTACCTCAGGACGGTATCGGCTGCTGGAGTTCGGTCTTCCCTGCAAGAGTGGATGACATGTGGCTGGCAGCCTCCACTGCTACAAAGTACTTTGAAAGCAGATGTGAACTGGAAACGGGGAGGGCCGTAATGGCGGTTTATGAACAGAACTATGAGAATGGTATATTTGCCGGGATTAGCCTGATTTCAGAGGAATGGAGGGATATCTAAGTGAATAATTTCGAGGCGTGGTCACCGGACAAAAAATACGGTGTAAGGATCCCTGCAAAAGTCCTAAATAAAATAACTCGGAGATGTATCGCCGCGGGTGAGAACGAGACTGGAGGGATTCTTACCGGTTATTACAACAAGAGGCGAGATTGCGCAATAGTAACAAATTGTTCGGTTCCTGGTACAGATTCGGTCTGTAAAAGATCCCGCTTCTATAGAGGAATTGCTGGGCTACAGCAGTGGTTGCTGGAGTTATGGCAGAGAAGGCGGCGAGAGTTTTACCTTGGTGAGTGGCACTCCCATCCTTATTCGCAGCCCATCCCAAGTACAGATGACACGAATCAGATGGTTGCAATTTCAAAGGACGAGCGGTACAAATGCCCTGAACCCATCCTCTTACTTGTTGGAGGTGATCCGAGAAGTGAGTGCAGGTGTAAAGTACATGTCTATGTCAGATCAAGAAAGCACGTAGAATTGTTGGAGGAATACAGAGAGTAGGGGCAAATACTGTCTATGGAGGTTTTGTTGTGAGATTCAACACTTATTCAATGCAAGCTCGTTTCTTCCCGGCTATTATTTCATCGATTCCTTTGATGACGCTCTTTTATTTCTTGATAGGTGACGACGAAGTAAAGAATCTTGCGGAATTCCTTCTGAGTGTCGAGTTCTTAGGCAAGATCACGCTTGCGGTGGTACTGTTGTATTTTTATGCCCATATAGGGAGATGTATTTCCAAGAGCTATGAACGCAAGTATTTCCTGGATTCCGATGGATTTCCTACAACATATCTGATGCTGTATTCAAACACGTTGTTCTCCGACGAGTACAAAGATAAATACAGGCGTCTGATAATGAAGGATTTTAATATCGCGCTAAAAACCATATCTGAGGAAAGCAAAGACAAGGCTGAGGCTGTGAGATTGCTTAATGAGGCCAGTAAATAGGTTATACTGACTGTTGGCGCCGGCAGGTTGGTGCTGAAGCACAACATCTGGTATGGGTTCGTGCGCAATCTTGTCGGCGGGAGTATCTTGGCGATGGTCGCAAGCGTGATTGCTGCTATCCTGGGTGCTGGATACTTCAGGAACGGGGTACTGACGATTACCTCTTTTATTCTGTTTTTCGGGTATTTGACGTACTACGGATTCCGCAAGAAGATATTGATTCAATATGCAGAGGACTACGCCAAACAGTTGATTGCAGAGTACATGCATATTTCAAAATCTGAGTAATCTGGCTTCGGAGGAGGGCGATTTGAATTGATTATCGATTATTGATTATTGGATTGAGATTGCTTCGCTGCGTTCGCAATGGCGGAGGGAATATCGAATTAGGAAGTGGATTCCCGCTCCATTGGGGATAAATTTCGCGGGGTTTGGGGGAGGTTGAAGGGGGATTGATGAATATTGAGCGTGAGTAACCCCCTTACACCTTCGGCGGTGCCTCAGGCGTGAGGGGGCGAAACATGTCGCTTGCGGTGCAGGCGAAGTGGGGAAGGGTATTTATTGTGGAGAACTATCCGGAAGCAGTTGGGATATACCCTTCAGGGTAATAAATTCCCGCGAGTGAGATTTCAAGTTGTTGTTCTAAAGTTACTTACCCGCGAACGAACGGGAAATTTCAACCGGGAGCACTATAACGACGGCACTCAGGAAGGGGGCGGCGTTGTCGTCTGTGAGGCGGCCTTTGGCAGAGACGAAGGTCTCGTCTGAGCGTGTGAGAGGGAGCGTCGAGGCAGAGGCAGAGGATGGCTCGGCCATGCCCCAGGCAGGCCTGATGCCTAAGGTGGAGGGTAAGTGGACCTGGCGATTGCACCCCGCCAGACGGAGCGGCGGGCAAGCTACGAAGGGGTAAGATTCGGAGGGATGGCCATTCTGGGCATACTACGCGTGCCGCAAAACGGGCTAAAATCACGGGCTGGATGCCCGTGCCGCGGGTGAAGTAATTGAAAAATGCCGGCGAGTGTGCTATAATGGGATTTGTTTTTGGAGGTCGATAGTTAATTGGATAAAGTCCGCGAGACTCTAAGGGTTCGGAAAGAGCGTGCCATACTGGTCGCAGCCGTGCCGGGCGGCGGCAGGGACTACGATAACTTGGAGGAGTTGACGGCGCTGGCGGAGAGTGCAGGGGCGATTGTCGTGGACCGCTTCCAGCAGAAAGTCCGCGACATAAATCCGGCCCTGTATATCGGCAGGGGCAAGGCCGAGCAGCTCGCCGGCAGGGTCAGGCGTTTCCGGGCGGACGTCGTGATATTCGACAACGACCTGCTGCCCCGCCAGGTTCGCGAGCTTGAGAAGATAATCGAGATTAAGGTTCTCGACCGCAGCGAGCTGATTCTGGATATCTTCGCTGGCAGGGCCAGGACCAGGCAGGCCCGGCTTCAGGTCGAGCTTGCCCAGCTCGAATATACCTATCCCCGGCTGACGCGGATGTGGTCTCACCTTGACACGGTGGCCGGCGCCGGCGGGGCGACGGCTGCGGGCGTGGTCGGCGGTATCGGCACCAGGGGCCCGGGCGAGCAGCAACTCGAAATCGACCGAAGGCTGGTCAGCAAGAGGATTACCGAGCTAAAACGAGAGCTCAAAAGAATAGACAGCCGACGCCTGCGAGAAATCGACGGGCGAAAGGGGCTTTTCAAAATCTGCTTAGTCGGATATACGAACGCCGGCAAGAGCACGCTGTTGAACGCGCTGACCGATGCGGACGTGCTCGTCGAGGACCGTCTGTTTGCCACGCTCGATACGCGCACCAGAAGATGGACCCCGGCCGGCGGGGCGGATGTTCTGCTGAGCGACACCATCGGCTTCGTGAGAAATTTACCGCATCAGCTTGTCGCCTCATTCAGGGCCACGCTCGAAGAGGTCGTCAACGCCGACCTTCTGCTGCATATTGTTGACGTATCGAGCCCGGACGCCCTCAAGCAGATTGAATCGGTGAACGGTGTTCTGGCTGAAATCGGATGCGCCCGCAGGCCGATGCTTCTCGTATTGAACAAGGTCGATGTCGTCAGGGCCGTCGGCACACTTGAGATGCTCCAGACACTTTACAGCGATGCGGTTTGCATATCGGCCAGGACGGGCTACGGCCTGGAACGGCTCAGAGCCGCCGTGCTGGCACAATATAAGGGCGTCGAGCTTGCCCTTCGCGTTACCGCAAGCCAGTCGGACGGCAGGGTTCAAAGCTTTCTGCGGGCCTACGGGACCGTCGTAAGGGAAAATTACTTAGACGGCTGTGTCCTGATTGAAGCCCGCCTGGGCCGAAACCAGTTGGCCGGGCTGAAGAGACTTCATCCCGAAACCATCAAGATAATTCAGAGTTAATTTTCTAAATCTTTAACCGTAATCTGAGGACACAAAGATGCAAAAACAGACTCTCATTCTCGTATATTTTGCCCTGGCCGTCGCCGCTCCCTCCGAAACCGTCGCCGCGGCTTCTTCACAGCGAACGTACACCAACCCGGTCGGCGGTAAAATACGGATTGGCGACCCGTTTGTGCTGCATTACGGCGGCCGGTACTACCTTTACGGCACAACCGCCGGCGACGGATTCAAATGCTGGAGTTCGGCCAATCTCGTCCAGTGGAAGCCCCTCGGATACGCATACAGAAGAACCAATGACTCCTGGGGCGGCAAGACCTACTGGGCGCCGGAAGTGGTTCACTACAAAGACAAGTTCTATATGGTCTTTAGCTGCCAGCCCGCCGAAATAAAAGAATTCTCGACCCGCATCTGCTTAGCGGTGAGCGACAAACCTCAAGGCCCGTTCAAAGATTATCGCGCGCCTTTATTCGATTTGGGCTACTCCTGCATCGACGGCGATATCTTTGTCGATGACGACGGCACTGCGTATCTGTTCTTCGACAAGGTCGGCTCGGTCGGCGAGCCCTGGAAGGGTGCGGGTCACGGCCACCTGTACGGAATCATCTATGCGGTTAAACTTAAAGACGACCTGTCGGCAATAGTCGGCGAACCGGTCAAGTGCATCGAGGCAGGCGCCCAATGGGAGCTGTCGGTGACGCCTGGCCACACGCCCACCCGCTGCAACGAAGGTGCCTTCGTATTCAGGAACAAACAGACATACTATATGACGTATTCGGCCAACCACTACGCCGACCCGCAGTACGGCATAGGTTATGCAACGGCACCTGCGCCGCTTGGGTCCTGGACCAAGAGCGGCGACAATCCGCTGCTGAAGCAAAATCTGCGCATCGGCGTCTCAGGCCCGGGCCATAACAGCATCACGACGTCACCCGACGGCAAAGAGATGTTTATCGTCTATCACGCCCACGCGGACGTCCGGCATCCATCCGGCGACAGAACCGTCAACATCGACCGGCTTGTGCTTGATAAAGAGGGCAATCTCAGGGTGCTCGGCCCGACACGGTCGCCTCAGCCGATGCCCTCGGGGGCCGAGTGAAAATATCATTGCAGCCAAGCCCCAGCACCGGCGGCGAACCGGCTCGACCGAAGGCCTGATGGTTTGTACGATACCCGCTCAGGGCCGGTTTTTATGGAGTTGTTCGAGTTGTCGCTTGATATCTGCGACAAGCTTTGTCTGTCCCTGTCTTTGTGCCAGCTCGAGCGCCTCTCTCCAGCACTGCCGCGCCCGGTCCGGTTTCGTACCCTTCAGGAACACGCTGCCTAAGCGGTAAAGAATGGATGCCCGCCTGGCCGGGTCGAGTTCCAGACAGCGCTGATAGTGCTCAACGGCCCGGCTGGTTTCGCCCTGTGCCTCCAGAACGGTTGCCAGATTGTAGTGAACGTCAAAGCTGTCGAGGCCGAGCCGCAGGGCCTGCTGAAAGTGGGCCGCTGCCTGCCGGTTGTCTCCGAGATGCGCCAGGATTATCCCTAAGGTATTGTGCGCCTGCCGGGACGTGGGGCCGAGCCGGACGGCTATCCGGGCGTGCCTCAGCGCCTGTTCAAAACGAGCTAACTTGTAACAGGCCATCGCCAGCTCGAGATGTGCCTTTTTAAGAGGGGGATGCTCACGCGACAGGTCTGCATATTTATTATCCGGCCTGTCCGGTTTGTCCCGGTCGGGGTCAACGTGCTCAATATATTTCAGATGGTTGCTGATTACCGCCTCGTTGTCGCCCTGTTCGAGTGCAATGCTGCCGAGATACACATAGCTCTGGACGTATCCAGGCCTTTCGGAAAGCATCCGGCGGCACAGCGTCTTGGCCTGCTCAAACTTCCTCGCGTTAAACAGCGTCCCTATCGCCATATTCTCGCAGTGGAAATTGATAAAGTCCTTCGGGTCCTGTCGGCTGCCGTCAAACTCGAAGCTGTCATCCACACGGGCCGAAGCGAGATAGCCGAGCGACTCGATACTCCTGAGCGTCTTTTCGTCGATGACCGCCCGGCTTGCAAAACTCTTGTCGTGTGCAAGCTGTTTCACCATCAGCTTCAAATGCTCGTCCAGCAGATGCGCCCTCTTCGGCTGGATGTCGATGAGATTACGGCTCTCGGCGGGGTCCTCCCAAACGTCGTAAAGCTCGGGCCTGGTCGTCTTTATGTACTTCCACCTGCCCGAAATAATACCCAAAAGGGGATTGCACCCGTAAATCGTCGGATAGAGCGACTCGCAATAAAAGCTCCTGTCGCCGGCGGGCCCGGCCCGGCCTTTAATATAAGAACCAAGGCCCCCTCCCTGCATCACGGCCGGCGGCTCGATACCCAGCAGGCCGCAGACGGTAGGCGCTATATCGATAAGACTCACACGCGCACTTACCCTTACCGGTTTATTGCGATGCGGAATTCTCATAATCAGCGGCACTCTCAGTGCGCTTTGATAAATGAAAAAGGCATGTGTTAGCTCCGAGTGTTCGCCTAACATCTCACCATGGTCGGCGGTGATTATAAGCAGCGTAGTCTCGTAAAGCCCAAGCTCCTTCAGTTTGCCTGTCACCCGGCCGATGGCGAAATCGGTGTAAGCAATTTCCCCGGCGTAAGGATTGCCGCCAAACAGAGAGCCGAACGGCTCGGGCGGCTCGTATGGAAAATGCGGGTCGAAATAGTGCAGGAACAGAAAGAAGTTTTCATCTTTGTGCCCTTCGAGCCAATCGACGGCCCTGTCGCTCGTCTCGGTCGCCCTTCGCTGCGGCTGCAAACCCGTCTCGCCGGCGGCGCTAAAGTCGTCGTCGTAGGTATCAAATCCCCTGGCTAAGCCGAACTCGCGGTGCAATACCGCAGCGCTGACGAACGCAGCGGTACGGTAGCCGTGTTCGCCTAAAATCTGAGCAAGGGTCCTGTTATACGGTGCAACGTAGTAGTTGCCGTTGTCGTGCACCTGATGATATACGGGCGTCGTGCCGGCCAGCATCGACGTGTGGGCGGGAAGCGTGATAGGGACGGGCGTTACGGCGTTCTCGAACAGCACGGCGTCCCCGGCGACGGCATCTATGTTCGGCGTCGTCGCCCGCCGATACCCGTAGCAGCCGAGATAATCCGCCCGACAGGTATCAATGCTTATCAAAATGACATTTCTTATACGACCGTCCCGCGCGCCCGCCGGCAGCAAAAACCATATCGCCGGCCCGACGAGAGCAAGCAGCAGCAGCGCAACATATACATACCTGGTCTTCATTCTCTCAAGGCGAAGATTTGTCCCGGCGGTACGATTCGATGTCCTTTGAAAGCTCAGCCGCCAGTTTTTTGTCGCCGGCTTTTTGAGCCAGACTCAGGGCTTTTTCCGCGGTCTCGATGGCCCTGCCGGTTTTGCCCGCTGCGGCGTAGGCGGCGGCAAGGGTTTTCACGTAGGCCGGCGCCTGGTACTTAGTAACCTCGCACGCCTTTTGCGCAAGTGCAACAGCCCTGTTCGGGTCGTAAAACTCGCCCCTGCCGGCTGCGTAGATTAGCGAAAGACCGTCGAGAACCTCAGGCCGGTTCGGAGCCAGCTCCAGCGCCCTGCTCATATACTCCACCGCACCGGCTGGGTCGCCCTTTGCAAACGCCAACTGACCAATCCGGAAATTAACCGGCGCCTCCATTGTACGATTGAGATGCATACACGTGCGGTAGTGTTCAGCCGCCTCGTCTAATTTGCCCTGCTGTTGAAGGACCAGGGCGAGATTGTAGTGCGCCTCGGACGACTCCGGCTCAAGAAGCAGCGCCTGGGCGTATTGCTCCACCGCTCCGTCAAGCTCGCCCTGCTTTCTCAGAACGATTGCAAGATTGTTGTGTGCCTCACTTTGATAAGGTGCAAACTTCAGCGCCTCTTCATAATGCGAGGTCGCTTTGTCGAGCCGGCCGTCTCGATAGTAGGCCAGTCCCAAGCTCGAGTGCACATCCCGAAGGTATATGTGCCTTTGCCCCAGTTCGGCATAGACCTCGGCAGGCCTGTTCGGCTCCGTCCAGTTGGGGTCCACGGCGTTTAAGTATTTATAGTAGTTTTCATACCCCTGCTTTCTGCTGCCCTGCTCAAAAGCGACCTTGGCAAGATATACGTAAGGCATTGCAAAATCGGCCCTGGCGGTGAGCATCCTTTCGCAAAGGGCCGCGGCGGTGTTGTATTGTTTGTTGTTGACCGCGATGGTCGCTTCCGAATTCAGAGTGTGAAACCCAATTAAATCCTTCGGGTCGGATTTGCTGTGGTCGAACCTGAAACTGTCGTCGATGCCGCCGGCGGCAACATAACCAAGACTTCCAAGCTGCTTCAGGGTCTGCGAGGTGGTGCCCGTTCGGCTGGACGCTTGCTTTTTGTAAGCCAGCTCATCCAGCAGCGATACCAGCTCTTCTTCCATCAGGTGCGCCCTTTTTGGCTCTGCTGTGATGAGGTTGTTCTGCTCGTGCGGGTCGGCTGCGGTGTTATAAAGCTCGCACCTGGTAGTGCTTATGTATTTGTACCGGCCGCTCACAACACCTAACAGCCCGTTGCATCCGTACATAGTCGGCACTAATGACTCACAATACATATAACGCTTTTCCTGCGTCGAGCGGCCTTTCCGCAGGTAATCCGAGAGGTCCCGCCCCTGCATTACCGAAGGAACGTCAATGCCGAGGAGCCGGCAGATTGTCGGCGCAATATCGACAAGCCCGACATTGTCGCTGATACGTACCGGCCTGCTTCGCCCCGGCAAGCGGAAAATAAGCGGCACGTCCATCGCACCGGCGTAGATGAAATACGAATGTGTCTTTTCCGAGTGCTCACCTAACATCTCACCGTGGTCGGCGGTGATTATCAACAGCGTCGAATCATAAAGCCCCGACTGCTTTAACTTATCGATTAGAAGTCCGATACAACTGTCGGTATAGGCGATTTCACCGGCGTAAAGGTTGTCACGAAAAAGCGAAGAAAACGGCGCCGGCGGCTCGTATGGAAAGTGAGGGTCGAAATAGTGCAGGAACATGAAAAACTTTTCGTCCCTGTGTTTATCGAGCCAGTTAACCGCAAGGCGTGTCGTCGCCCCGGCAGGCCGGGAGACCGGCCTTGTGCCCGCCGGACCATGGCCCATATTGTCCTGGTAACTGTCAAAGCCCCTGGCGAGACCGTATGCCGAATCGAGTACGGTGGCGCTGACAATGGCGCCCGTCCGGTAGCCGTGCTCGGCTAAAATCTGTGCAATTGTCCTGTTGTATTCTGCGACACGATACGTGGCGTTATCGTGCACGCCGTGATACAAAGGCGTCGTGCCCGCGAGCATTGTGGTGTGCGAGGGCAGCGTTATCGGAACAGGACATATTGCGTTCTCGAAAACGACCGCCTCGTCGGCAAGTGCGTCGATGTTCGGCGTAATCTTGCCCGGATAGCCGTAACAGCCGAGATGGTCCGCCCGGCAGGTGTCGATACTTATCAGTATCACGTTGCGTGTTTCTGACCCGCCGCCCGTAAAAAACCACACCCCGGCGGCGGCAACCAGCACAATCACTAATATAAATATCCAGATGCGTTTCATAAAAACCTCAGTGTAAGGGCGTTTCTTTTTTATACTGCTCAAGCTTCTCTCGAAGCTCTTTAACCAAATCGTCATCTTCGGCTATCTTAGCCAGGGCGATTGCCTTTTCTGCAGTCGCAACGGCCTGCTCATTCCTGCCGGATGCAGCATAAGCGACCGCCAGAGTTTTTACAAGAGAAGAAACCCTGTATCCGGAGATTTCGCACGCCTTCTCGGCCAGCACAACCGCCCTGTTCGGCTTGCTGAACTCGTCCGTCCCGGTTGCATAAAGCCGGGCCAGGCCGTCAAGCACCTCGACGCTGTCCGGCTGAATTCGCAGCGCCTCGCTCCAGTATCTAACCGCGCCGGCACGGTCTTTAAGCTGAAAATAAATCTGACCTAATCTGTAAAATACCCTCGGCTTAAGCTCCGGCGCCAGGGCCAGCGCCCGTTCGTACTCGGCTATCGCATCGTCAAATTTTGCCTGTAGCCGAAGCGCACCGGCGAGATTATAGTGCGCACCTGCAAAAGCCGGGTCAATTTCCAGCGCCTTTCGCCAGTGTGATATCGCCCTGTTCAACCGGCCCTGCCTCGTAAGCGCAACGGCTAACATATCGTGAACCTTGCTCTGACGCGGCGCCAGAAGCAGTGCCTGTTCATAATGAAAAACGGCCTTGTCGTACCTGCCGTCCTCCATATAAGCGCCGCCCAGATTGATGTGTGCCGTATTGAGATAGCAGTGCTTGTGAGCCAGCTCGGCATAGGTTTGCCTCGGCCTGTTCGGCTCGGCCCAGTTCGGGTCCACGCCCTCTATGTAGCGATACGTCATATCAAACGCACCTTTTCTGTCCCCCTGCACATACGCTATCTTGCCTAAATAATAGTAAGGCAGCGCAAAGTCGCTCTTGCGTGCGAGAAGCTTTTGACACAGCAGCTTTGCCCTGTCCGGCCGGTCGTTGTTGAACGCTATGTTTATCTCGGCTGCCGTGTTGTGAAAATCAATAAAATCCTTGGCATCCGCTCTGCCCGGGTCCAGCTCAAATCTCTCGTCAACGCCGGCGCCGGCGACATAGCCGAGACTCTCGAGCCGTCGAATGGTTTCGACATCGGCCACACTCCTGCTGCCGGATGCTTTCCTGTAAGACAGCTCGTCCAGCATCAACTGCAGTCGCTCACGCAAAAGATGTGCCCTCTTCGACTTTTTCTCGATGAGATTTTCCTGCTCACCCGGGTCGCCGGTAAGGTCGTAAAGCTCCGGCCTGGTCGTATCAATGTATTTCCACCGCCCGGCCACCACCGCCAGAAGCGGATTACAACCGTATTTTGTCGGCACCAAGGACTCACAATAAAAATATCGTTCGTCCCTTCCGCTCTCTGTGCCCCGTACATAACCCGACAGGTCTTTGCCCTGCATCGCAGAGTTGCTCTCCACGCCTAACAGACCGCAAATGGTCGGCGCAACATCAACCAGGCCGACTGTGCTGCCGATTCTGCGGGCCTTCCTGCTGCCGGGCAATTTAATAATCAGCGGCACCTTCATCGCGCCCTGATAAACGAAATATGCGTGTGTCTTCTCGCCGTGCTCGCCGAGCATCTCACCGTGGTCTGCCGTGATGATAAGCGCCGTCGTATCGTAGAGACCCAGCCGTTTCAGCTTCTCCACCAACCGCCCGATACAGTAGTCCACGTAAGCTACTTCGCCGGCATACGGCTCGTCCTTAAAAATCGTGGCAAACGGCTCCGGCGGGTCATACAGAAGATGCGGGTCGTAGTAATGCACGAACAGAAAGAACTTTTCAGAGCCATGCTCGGCGAGCCATTTGCCCGCAAGCCGGCTCGCCCTGCCGCCCCGCTGCTCGACCGCCGGCTTTCCTTTGCCGCCCGGGCCGAAATCATCGCTGTAGCTGCCGAACCCCCTGTCGAGACCGTACCCGGAATCGAGAATCGCCGTGCTCACTACCGCCCCGGTTTCGTATCCGCTCGCTGCAAGTATCTCGGCAACGCTCTCATTGTACTCGCCCACATAATAATTCGTATTGTCGTGTACCCGATGGTACAGAGACGTTGTGCCGGTGAGCATTGTAGTGTGCGAGGGAAGAGTAATCGGAACTGAACATATTGCATTCTCAAAGAGAACCGCCTCTCTGGCAAGTGCGTCGATGTTCGGCGTAATCTTCTTCGGATAGCCGTAGCAGCCGAGATGGTCCGCCCGGCAGGTGTCGATACTTATCAGTATTACGTTTCGTATTTCAGCCCCGCGGGGACCGCCGGCAAAGAACCACACCCCGACGGCAACCGCCAGCGCCACAAGGATAAGTATCACGATTTTCCTGCTCATACGCTCGGCCCTCCGTGATAAGCCGACAAATTCGGCGGATTGACTTTGCTGAACTTGTTTTCCCGGTCACTTTGTGTATTATACGATACCGTGCACAAAAGGTAAAGAGTGAAGTTATTTGCAAGGCGGTATCGTAAGATGTTCGAGCATGTTTCAATTATCGGCGACGGGGCAATGGGCACCGTCCTTGCCATCCTCCTGTGCGAAAAGAAAATCCCCGTCAAAATCTGGGGATATGCCCCGGACCAGTTGAAACAAATCGAATTAGCGCGCGAAAACAAAAAGTTCCTGCCCGGCTACAAAATACCCGATGCCGTTAATTTCGACCCCGACGACCGCAGTATTATGACCGCAGCCGATTTAATCGTCTCGGCCGTGCCCTGCCAGTATATCCGCAGCGTCTGGACCCGGCTCAAAGCCAACATCCCCCGGGACGTCCCCATCGTCTCGGTGGCAAAGGGAATTGAAAACCGGACCCTGCTTCGTCCCACTCAGATAATCGCCGATGTGCTCGGCCGTGAAATAAGATGCGTCGCCCTGTCAGGCCCTACAATAGCCGACGAGCTTGCCGGGAAACTGCCCGCCACCGCCTGCGTAGCTTCAGCCGATGAGACGCTCGCAGAGCGCGTTCAGCATACCTTCAACACCCCCTGGTTTCGCGTCTATACCAATACCGACATCCTCGGCGTAGAGCTAGCCGGGGCGATGAAAAACGTCATCGCCATCGCCGCCGGAATTGTTGATGGAGTAGGCGCCGGCGACAACGCCAAGGCCGCCCTGCTCAGCAGGGGTCTCGCCGAGATAACCCGCCTCGGCGTCGCGATGGGTGCAATGCCCCAAACCTTCGCCGGCCTGACCGGCCTCGGCGACCTCGTCACCACCTGCATCTCACCAAAGGGCAGAAACCGCTCGTTCGGCGAGCGAATAGGAAAAGGCCAAACAGCAAAACAGGCCCAGGCCGAGACCGAATCCGTCATCGAGGGTATCGCCACCTGCAAATCCGTCTATGAAGGTCTCGTCCAAAAATATAACGTCGAAATGCCGATCGCCGAGGCCGTTTACCAGGTCATTTTCGAGGACAAATCCGTCCGGACCGCAATCGCCGAGCTGATGACCCGCCGGCTCAAGGCCGAAACATTTGACTCTTAGAGTCCTCGTTATTGCCGTGAAATCAGACATCCGCCGAAGGCGGATTCCACCCCTTTGGGATGGCTTGGCCACAATTTCGCATTTTTATCCTACTTACAATTGAGTTTTCCCGTTAGTCCGTGGGTAACTAACTTTAGAATAAGAAGTTATAATTTTACTCGCGGGAATTTATTACCCTGAAGGGTATACTTTTGATTTTTGCACTTTCAAAGCGACCGACAGTGGGTGCATCAAAAAAAAGTGGCGCATTTTTTGTGGATATGGTATAGCACATAAA
>CAYMYK010000035.1:0-19122 GCA_964394625.1 uncultured Pirellulales bacterium | reverse complement strand
ACGTCGGTGACGAGACAGCCGTCTTTGACTTTCGGCGGCATCTTCAGAAAGGAGTGTACGGCGGGGTTGATAAGCTCAGTCATCGTAAATCCGGCGACGGATACGGAACGGTAGTCGCCGTCGCGGGCGTCGGCGAGGAAGTTGTTGATTGTTACCGCCGGCACTAAGCCCGCCTGTTTTGTGCCGTCGCTCCAGCAGGCGATGCCCACCGGCGTCTGCCCGTCACAATAGAGTTGGCCGCTGCCGGTCTCGCTCGATGTGTTGGTGACAATGTAATTGAGCAGATACGCAAAGGATACGGTTGACCGGCGAACTCTTGCACGGTCGAGATAGCCCTGGCCCGTCTCGAGATTGCCCTGTTTGCTCAGCCAGTAGTAGCTGAGCTTTGCTTCCGGCCGGAACTTCTCGACAAACTTAACCGGTATGAGAGGTTCGGCCAGGGCGTTCGGGTCAAGCCGAAGCAGTGCGAGGTTTGCTTCGTAGTCGATAATTTTTATGGTTGCGGGAATAAATTCGTTCTGGCCAAACCGATAGACCTTGATGAGCCGGGCGCCGGTAAGGCTCCAGGCGGTGGTTATGATGTCGAAGCGCCCAACGGCACAGCCGAGGCCGTGTTTTCGCTGAACGTCGGTGAACTTCCAGGGTCGAAGCTGGTCAAACGGATAAGACGATATATCGAGATAGACCAGCGACTGAGTCATCTTCTCGCGCATACCCGAATCGCTCGGCTGCGCCGCCGCCCGGCAAACAAGGCAGCTTAAAATGCAAGCCGGCAGAAGAAAACGGCAAACGTTCTTTTTTCTCACGGCTGTGGCTCCAGCATCGCCTGCTCGGGAATGTCATATTTTTTCAGTATGAGCGACTGAGTGGTTTTGGCCAAGGCGGCATCAATAATGAGGGGCCGGTCAACAGACATAAATCGTATAGTGTGAAATTGAACAACCGGCTGTTCGAATGCGTGATAAACGTCATCGAGGGAGTGAATTTCGGTTCCATTTATGCTTTCGAGTACCTGGCTTTTGAAGCCGGCGGCGTAGGCGTTCACCTCGTCGGGCATAATCTCGCTCAGGACGACGTACTCTTTTCGCTGCCTGTCGGTATTAAGCTGTATTGAGTTCTGGAACAGGTAGCGCAGCTCAAAAGGGATATTTTCGAGCCAGTCGGGCCCCCAGGTCTCAAGCAGATTGCGTGTGGCGGGCACAAATACCAGGCCTGCAAAACATACATAGCGAGGCGTCTTGTCATACTGCCTGGCATACTCGAACACGGGC
Source organism: uncultured Pirellulales bacterium (assembly GCA_964394625.1). Taxonomy (GTDB): domain Bacteria; phylum Planctomycetota; class Phycisphaerae; order Sedimentisphaerales; family Anaerobacaceae; genus JAUVYV01. Next base: position 17,851 of record CAYMYK010000035.1, on the reverse strand, counting down.
CTGTTGAGGGCGACGGTCGCGGACGCTTCGGTCAGTTTGCCCTGGCGATAAAACGACAGCCGGACCGTCTCGCCGATTTGTCTGGTCTCGACCACCTCGGAAAGATTAAGACGCAACCCATAAATCTCGCTCCTGCCGTCGTTGTCTATGTCGTAATCGTCTATTCGCGTCAGGACGTCGCCGGGCTGAAGTAGCGACTCGACGGAACTGTGCATAAGGGTCTGAATTACGACCACTCCCTGGGCGTCCGGGGGGACCTTGAGATAAGCTTTGTAGCCGGGGCTGTGCAGGCCCGGGTAGAGCATAAGGCCGAGCGAGCCGAACCCGTCATATCTGCCGTCTTCGATATCGGTTAGGAAGTGCCTTATAACGGTTGTGGGAATCATATAGCCGATATTTTCGGCCTGCCGCAGACCCTGGAAGGCGACGCCGACGACTTTGCCGTTTTGCATTACCGGCCCGCCGCTGTTGCCAGGGTTTATGGCGGCGTCGGTTTGTATTACTAAATGCGAGTCGGCTCCTGTGTGGGCGTAGGTATCCATTTGCACCCTGGAGACGACGCCTTCGGTGACGGAGATGCGTTGGCCGCCGACGGGAAAGCCGTACGTCGAAACGGTGGCGTTGAGCCGCGGGATACCGGCAAAGTCCAGGGCGACGGTATCGTCAAAGAAACTCGGGTCATCGACGGTGAGGAGCGCCAAATCACAGTCGTGGCCAAGAAAAGCCACTTTCGCGGGATACCTTTTGGCGACCTTTTCCTTTTGTAGCTCGATATATTTGTTATTGCTGACGTTATGAGCGTTTGTGAGGACGCGGTTGGACGAAATGATAAAGCCCGAGCCGAGACCCTGGGTCATCATCTTCTGTTTCCAGGGCGTGTCGTAGTCGAAGTCCTGGCCGACGCCTCTAATCATTACCACGGAACTGTCAAGCCCGGCACTCGTGCTACGCAGAGCAGCATCCTGTGCAGCGGCGCCGCCGGGGGCGGCGAAAACTACCAAAACGACAAATACGCAGAGAAGATTTTCTATTTTCAATTTACTATTGACTATTTGAGCAAGCTGGTTCGGCAATAGTAAATAGTAAATATTAAATAGTAATTTTTTCATTGGGCCTGGTCCTTTAGCCGCCGGGCCTTTTCGATTAGCTCTTCGGTGCTGATTTGTTTCTTCGGCTCAAGCTCGAACGTCCACTCGTATGAATCAACGATTCTGGTCGGATTGAGCACCTGTGCGAAAAAGTCGAACGGGAAATAATCGTACCAGGGCCCTTTGAGCATGCGGTGCGTCTTTAAGGTTTCGTATCCGGCCTTGCTGAGGGTAACGTTGTAGTCGCCATACCAGTTGAACGAGACCGTCGCCGGCGACAGCCCTATTTGCTCATCGTTTAGACTGACTTGCGCCCCCTGCGGCCGGGTGTTGATGGTAAGCTCTCTCTCGACACAGCCGACCAATAACAAAAAGCATGCGATGTTAACCGCCGTACGAAACAAATTCTGTTTTCCCATAGTTTAAGCCCTCTTTACCGACTTGTCCGCCATTATAGGCCAAAACGGGAAATACTAAAACTAAAAAAAACACTTGGGGCCAAATTGCGTATCGCGTTCAGCGGACTTGTCCACCGCAGGCGGACGGCTGAACAGGGGAACAGGAGACAGGTATCAGGGTATCAGGTTATCGCGGTACCAGCGTATTGCCTTTTGCAGGCCGTCCCTGAATGTGACCACGGGCTTAAAGCCGATCAATTCCTTCGCACGTGAAATGTCCGCAAGCGAATGCTTTACGTCGCCGGGACGCGGGTCGGTATATACGCACTTGACGTTCTTGCCGAGGATGTCGTTGAGCATAACGATAATCTGATTGACCGTTACGGCCTGTCCGCAGGCGATATTTATTACCTGGCCCTCGGTTTTTTTTACATTTGCCGCCAACAGGTTGGCCTCTACGACATTGTCGATGTAGGTAAAGTCCCTGCTCTGCTCACCGTCGCCGTAAATGGTCGCCGGCTTGTCTCTCAGGATAGCCGTCACAAAGGCCGGTATCGCGGCGGCATACTGGCTTTTGGGGTCCTGATGCGGGCCGAAGACGTTGAAGTACCGCAGAGAGATGGTCTCAAGACCGAAGACCTTGTAGAAAACCGAACAGTAGTATTCGCCAAAGAGCTTTGCGGCGGCGTATGGCGAGAGCGGCTGGGCGGGCATCGTCTCTACCTTGGGCAAGCTCGGCGTATCGCCGTATGCCGAGGAGCTGGCTGCATAGACAAAACGCTTAACGTGAGCATCGCGTGCGGCTAAAAGCAGGGTAAAGGTGGCATCGACACAGTGCTTATGCGTCGCAGCCGGGTCGTCAACGCTGCGAGGAACCGAAGGCAGGGCGCCCTGATGCAGGACCACGTCGATATCCTTCATAGCGCCGCGGGCGATGTGCTCGTCGCCCATATCGGCCTCTATGAACTCGATTTTATCGATAATGCCGGCAAGATTGGCTTTTTTGCCCGTGAGAAGATTGTCTAAGACCCTGACAAAACAGCCGTCTGCGATAAGTTTTTTGCAGATGTTCGAACCGATGAATCCGGCTCCGCCGGTTACCAGAAATCTATCCATCAAACATTTCCTTCTATGCTATTTTAGATTTTCGATTGCCGATTTTCGATTGTGCATCGAGCATCGAGCATCAAGTATCGAGCATCGAGCAACACCTCGCTTAAATCGGGCGGGCAAGCTGGAGCTTTTGGTACTGGCGGTACGACCTGAACTGCTCACGGAAATAGCCGCCCTTTAAGGTCTTGACGCCGAGCAGCACACAGCCGGTTATTTTAGCGTCCACGGCCCTTAATTCGAGTATCGTTCTGATTGCAGCGCCTCTTCTCGTAGCCGCGGCATTGAGCACGAGAATGGTGCCATCGACGCACCTGGCAAGTATTTTGGTCTCGCTGACGAGCAACACGGGCGGGCCGTCAAGGATGACATAATCGTAGTTCCGGCGCTGCTGCTGTATCAACTGCTCGAGCCGGGGTCCGCCGAGCAGCTCCGCCGGGTTGGCAGGCATCTGTCCCGACTCGATTACGTTAAGCCCCACAATGCCGCTGGCCCTTACAACGCGGGCTATATCACACTGGCGCAGCAGGAAATTACTCAGCCCAAACGGCTCTTTTTCGCTCCCCTGCGGCTGCGGCTGCCGGCGAGGGAATATGTTATGCAGGTTAGGCCTTCTGAAATTGGCGTCGATGAGCAGCACCTTCTTGTCGTCGGCGACGAGGGTTGTTGCGAGATTGACCGCTACGGATGTTTTCCCGTCCGCGGCCACTCCGCTTGTTACCAGCAGTGTTTTAGTGGATTGCGGGTTGGTCGAAAGTCTCAAATTGGTGCGGAACCGCCTGTAGGATTCGCTAATGATAGAATACGGGGCCTGACGGACAACCAGCGCCAGGTCAATACCCTCAATTTCGTCGTCCTCGGCGGCGTCGGGAATCATGCACAACAGCGGTATGTGCAGATACCTGGCAACATCCCGGGGCGTGCGAACAAGGTCGTTGAGCAATTCAATCAGGAACGCAAGCCCGACACCAAGCATCAAACCCAGCATTGTGCCTCCGGGCAGGAATATCTGCCACTTAGGAAAGCTTGCCTCCAGCGGTTCCGGAGCGTTGGCGACGTACTGAACCTTGGGAGTTTCGGGGTCGTCGTGTATTATCCTGAGTTTGGCAACCTGCTCCTTTATCGAATCGAGCATTTTCCTTCTCTCGTCCCTTATGGCAACCCCCTGTTGGTACCTTGCACGCGCCAAATCAAGCTCCTTCTTCTGAGCACTCGCCTCATCGCGCATCTTTTCCAGCTCTTCAAGCCGTCTCTGCATCGTAATAAGCATATCCTGCGCATTTCGCAGGTTTGACTGCCTCGTTTGGTCGGCAATTGTGGCCTTTCTTATCGCCCTCTCTTCTTCGACGGCTGTTATGAACTCCCGAATCTGTCGTACAACTCTGTGATTTTCACCGAATTTCGCTAAGGCGCTGGCAAGAGCCGATTCTCGCAGCGCAAGCTGCTGTGCAAGCATAGTCATCACCGGGTCGCGCTCAACTTGCCGTTCTACCTGCACCTGAACCGGGCCGGTGGCCTGCACCTGCAGCCGCTCTATGGTCGCTTGTATCTGAGCTATGTTCATTATCAGCTCGTTCTGTTGCATCTCCAAATCGCTCAGCTTCCTTTCGATGACCGGCTGGAAGGCGTGCTCTTCAAGGTCTGTAAAACCATATCTTTTACGGACGTCATCAAGCGCATCTTCGGCCTGCTTCAGTTCCTGGTCAACACGCAGCCGCTGAGTTTCAAGACCGGCGAGTTTCGTCGCTACTTCCTCTCTTTTCTTGCCCCCCCGCTCCTTCAGGAACAAGGCGACCATCTCATTCACTATCTTAGCGGACTCTTCCTTGTCCCTGCAGGTCATCGAGACAATAATAGAATCGCCGTCTCTCTGGGGAGATGCACCAAAATGTTTTTTCAGGTCTTTGACGGCTCTGGCGATTCGTTTTGACTTGATATCACCGAATCCTTGAAACCATTTCGTCTGCTGAATCTCATCCCTCGACAGCAGCGACTGGAGGGTATTCTGGCTTTTCAGCAGGGCGGCCATCGTCACCCGATAGCCGTATTGAATATCCTTGGCTACAGTGGGTATCTGGATAATGGTCGGGTCTTTTTCCACGGGAGGCAGCACTCTTATGAAGGTCTGGGCGGTATATCTCGGAGCATATCTCTTCAGAAGAAACCAGCTCCCAAAACCGGAACACAAACCGAACACGGTCAAGCCGATAATAAGCCAGAGGTGCCGCCGGAGTATCCCGACTATCTCTTTCGGTGTCAAGCCCGCCGGAGCCGGACGCCCGGCCGGGGCAGGTCTTCGACCTGCAGGCCCGGCTTTCGGCCCCAAAGCTATGTGTTCCTGTTCTTTCATTTAGTCCCCGGTACGTACGCGAGAGACGAAACCGGACAGATGCCCACACACAGCACCACCCTCAAGTACCATAAGCAAGCCAACCTGATTGTTCGCAATTTTTTCCGCACTATCGCTTTAGTCTCGTAATAGCAGAGGCCAGCCGGTCCTTAACGGGTTTCGATATATTGTCGCCTCCGGCTTCCAGTGCCTGCTCATAAGCGGCAACGGCCTGGTCTGCCTGGCCCAGCTTCTCATATATCTGGCCCGCATGTTCATACACGTCAAGCGACACCTGCAAACCCTGCGTCTCATACTGCTGCAAAGCAGACTGTACAGTCTCAGTTGCCCTGGAGTATTCACCTCTTTTGTAAAGCACATAGGCGTAAGTATCCAGGAAACCCGGCTCATTCGGCTTCAAATCAACTGCCTGCTTTATGTACCTCAGAGCTACATCAAGGTCTCTATCATTTTCCGCCAGTATGTAGGCCAAATTATTCAGAACACCGGTATTATTCGGCATTTCACGAAGCAGACTTTCGTATTCGGTGACGGCCTTCTGGAGATACGTTTTATCGGATGTTTTTCCGTACGCCAGAATCAGAACCTCGGTCTTCTTCATAATGCAGTGTAATCTTCGCGGACCGCCCTGTCCGGTAATATCGAGACACTTGTTCACATAATCGATGGCCTTGTTATATCGGCCCCTCAACCGCATCAAACCGAACATCATCCAGTTCTCAGCAAAAGAATCCGGCGCCGCCGCAAGTCGCTCGCTGCAGAGCTTCTCGACTTCGTCAGGGCCGAGCAGTGAATACGTTTTCTGAAGAATGTTCGTAACCTGCTTCTCGTCGGAACCGGCCTTTTCGATGGCCTTTCGGCAGTACTGCACTGCGTTTTCCTTGTCTCCGAGCTTCAACCTTGCCTGAGCCATTCTGAAATAGGCCACGGAGGCGACGTCACTGTCCACATATTTAGCCGCCTGTTCGAAGAGCTTGCCCAGCTTCCCGCCCTGAAGCAGCGCCTGTAAATAGCCGGCGAAAGCATCCCCGTCGCCCTTGCCCTGCTGAACGCTCTTCTGCCAGGACTGTTCAAAAAGCTGCTCTGCCTTAGGTATGTCATTGGTTGACATTGCAAAGCCGGCCGCCCTATTAAGCCAGAAAACACTGTCCGGCATCTTTTCCAGTGTCTGCTGATAGAACTTCTTAAGGACATTCGTTCTCCCAAGCCGCCAGTAGAGCCCTTCCAGTAATACCCTTGCCTGCCGAGGGGCCTGCGGATTTTCAATTGTGCTTTTGAGCTCGGTTATGGCATCTTCCAGGCGCCCGCTTCGTAAGTATGCCCGTGCCAGCTCGACCCTTGTAACCGGCTCGTCCGACAGCAGCCGGCTTTTCCTAAGGTCGGCCACCGCCTGGTCGTAATTCGCCAGCAGGCGATTTATCTGACCCCTTAACCTCCATCCGGTCGCACTTTCCTGCTCGACCTCGAGATACCTGTTTGTCTGTTTCAATGCATCCTGCAGTCGCCCCTGACTCATAGCCAGCCAGGCGCCGAGCAGTATTCCTCGCGGCTCGCCGGGGTTCTTCTCCTGAAAACTCTTTAATTTACTGTCCGCCTGCTTGACAAGCCCGACGCGCAGGAATGCCTGAATCGCCATCAGGTTGGTCTGAACCGTATCTTCGACCGCCAGCAGCTCTTCGGAGTATTTGCTCGCGCTTTCTTTGTCCCCGGTCTTCTCGGCTATGTATAAAAAACCTTCCAGCACATTCGGGTCCTTGGGATTAGCTCTGTAGGCCTGCTCCAGCACCTCTGCGGCCTTTACGAAGTCTCCGGCTCTGACATGATGACGCCAGAGCAGTTTCCAGTCTCCGGGCCTGGACAAAAGCTGCTCGGCCTTGTCCTCCCTGCCTATAAGGCGATAGTATTCTCCGCGGGTCTCCAGCAGGTCCTGATTTTCCGGCTCGTAGGTTTTGGCCTGGTCCAGCGCAGAGCCGGCAATATCCAGAAACGCCTTTTTATTATCCTCATTATCCTGTTTGAGGGCCATTCTTATGGCCATCTTCGCCAGCAACATAGCATTTGTCATGCTCGGAGCAACACGCTGCAACCTCTGCCTGACCGCCATAGCCCTTTCAGGTTCCGTAGAGCTGATGTACTCGACATAAAAACTAAGCAGCTGCAAATCACCGGGATTCAGGGCGATAGCCCTGTCCAGGGCGGCCCTGGTCTCGAGCATCTGGGCGGACGATACATTTCCACCGAGCTTCTGATTCCGTGTGTACAGGGCGCTGGCGAAAGATTTGGCGATGATGCTGTCGTCAGGCCTCATGCGTGCCGCCGTCTGGATATCCGCCATTGATGACTGCTCGTTGGCCAGAACAGAGTTAATTCTGTGCCTGAGCAGATATGCGTAGGAAAAGACCGGCTTCTGTTTCAAAACGGCATCTATGTCCGAAAGCGCATCGTCATATTTCTCCCCGGCGATGGCGAGCCGGGCCGCATAGAACTTTCCCGAGCAGTCATCAAGATTTTCACGCTGCGCCGTTGAGGCAATCTCCTCAGCCAGTTGCATATCTTCACGCGTAAGGGCTATGTCAAAAAGACCGCCTGCTGCCGCAATCCGCGACTGTCTCTGTTCAGGGGCCTGCGAAGTCAGGTCAAGTGCCTTTTTGAACCGCTCTACGGCCTTATCCGGCTTGTCATTCCTCTGGTAGAGCACGCCCAGGCTCAAGGCCCTCTTGACCGGCTCAGCAATAGAAAGCAGTGCCTGCTCTCGCAGCTCGAAGCGACGTTGCTGAGATATTTTTCCCGGTTCCGGCTCGGCAAGCATCAGCTTGTATAGCAGGCCTGTCGCATCATCGGGAAAATGCGCCAGATACTTTGCAGTCAGCTCCTGCGCACGCTCGAGCTGCCCCCAGTTGATGTACCGCTCACAAAGCGCCGCGAGTGTACCTGCATCAACCACATTGGGTTCGATTGACAACAAATCCTCCGTGGACTTCCTTAACGTTTCCACGGAAGTCTTCAACTGGGCCGCCAGCTTTTCGTCCGAAGGCAATTCGCGAGTTTCCACTTGCATCTGGGTATCATTGATATCAAAAAGCCCCTCAATGCTGACTCGCCTTCGTTTTTGTGCGATAACAGTTTGAGCGTGCCGAATCTTCGCCTGAGCCAGTCTGCCTTTCAGCATAATGCTGTTGGGGTCGTCCGGAGGAAACTGCTCCATCTGACGCTCGGCCTGCTCGAACATCCTTTCGCCGATGTATGCGTTAATTCGAAGAACGCGGCTCCTTCGGCTGGGACCAAATATCTGCTCGTACACCCGAATATACGCGATGGTCCTGTTGTACGCCCTCATATTGACCAGGCCGGCAGCATAATCCAGAAGCGCCTCCGGATTGGTCAACACAAACCTCGGTCGCAATGCAGCAGGAGAATCAAGAAGGCCAAGGGCACTTGCCAAAAACTCCATAGCAGCACCGGATTCCGGGCTGTTCGCAAAAAGTTTCGCAAGCTCGTAAGAAAGGTTCGCATTCGACCGGCCCGAAGCCCTCAACTGCTCATAGGCGGCGTACAACTTTTGTATAGCCGCATTTCTGTCACCGGTGCCCGCAAGAGAGCCGGCAAGTTCGAGAAATCCCTGCCATTTCGCCACCTGCGGGTTTTCACCGCTGCCAAGTATCTGTTCAATCTCATGCACACACCGTTCAATATCCTGCAGCAGACCCTGAATCTGCGACTCCGTCATAGCGTCGCGATTCTCAAGTATCTGTTCCAGATACCAGTACGCAATATCGCCGTTAAGCTCTGCTTTGTACGACCTGCTCATCAGCAGCTTCGGACCGCTTGCATGCTGGAGCTCGGGAAAGGTAAGGGCCTTTTTCGCCGTATCCAGCGCCTTGTCAAAGTCGGACTGCCGCTTATTAAAAACGTATCTGCGGTAGTAAAGCTCAGCGGCCGTCGTGGCATAGGCAACGTTCTCAGGAGCAAGAGCCACGGCTTTCTCAATTACATTTATGGCCTGGTCGAGATACGAGTTGCCGAGAGTGAGCGTATCGAAGGGGGCATAGAAACGGCAAAACGCCGCAAAAACTTCCGGGCTCGAAGGGAATTTATTCGTTAAGGCCAGGTACTCCGGCTCAAGGGCCAGGATTTTCTCCCGCCGGTCCGCTGCCTCACTGCTCTGGGCAATTATAAGCTTCATCCTCAAAAGGTTAATGTGCGCCTGTACATCGGAATCCGCCACTTCAACTGCATGTTCGAGAAGCTCCAGGGCTTTTTCTCTTGCCGTCTGACGTTCCTCGAGCTTGCCGCGTGAAGCCAGGATATTGCCCCTGCTAATGGCCGCCCTCGCCAGGTACCAGTAAGCATCGGCATTTGTCGGGTCAAGCTCCCGGACCTTCTCCAAATCGCCAACCGCCCTGTCAAGCGATTCTTCCTTGTTGGTTACGGCTCCCATTCTCACCACCTCCAGCGTCGCGCGTCCCCGGAGCAGATACAGGTACGTCCCCAGCCGGTAAGGCGGCGCCGATTCGTCCCCGACGAGACCGGGGGGTTCTAACTCAGACGTATCTTTAGCCATCAGCTCCGACGCAGAATCCGAGTCCTCTATGGACTCAATGAATTCTGTTGCCTGAGAAGCCACATCCTGCCAGACCCTGTCCACGCCGTTGCCGGCCATAAGGTAGAAGTACTCAAGCCGACCGTATCTGGCCTTTAAGTTCCTTTGGTCCAGTTGGACTATTCCATTCCAGCAGGCAATTACGTTGCGCCATTCGTCCATATCCGAGTAAAGCTCGACAAGTTTGAAGAAGACGTCAATTTTCAGAGAATCGCTTTTTGCCAGATCCAGAGCGGCGCGATAATCACGCTCGGCTTCCTTGTATTGCAGCTCCTTGGTCTCGTCATCGACCGCCTCACGAGCCGACTGCAACGCCAAATCCCCGTCACTTATGAACTTGTGCGGGTCCCTGCTGAAATACAGGATTGCAGCAACGGTAATCAGCACCGCAAAAATAAATACCGCTGAGCCGATAAGCGCAACCTTTTTATTCAATCTCTTCTTTGCCATAGCTTTTCCTCTCTTTTATCTCCACTGCCCGGCAGGCCAATACTGTTTATCCAGCACATCGAGCATAACGCTCAAGAGCTTTTCGCTCGCCGCGATTGCCTGCTTTTTGTTCGGATAAGCGAGCCCGCCGAGGCCCTTGTTAAAAAACTTCCATTCAATCTTCGAAAAGTACGAATGCTTCCCGAAGAGATTCCTGTTAAGAATCATCCGCGCCTCGTCTCTGCTGCCGGCATACCGACCGTTGGCATTGAGAATGTACAGCACGGGGAACTTCACGTTTGTTGCCCATAAATCGGAACCCGTACCTGCAAAAAGCACATACCGGGCATCGAGCCGCCGTTCAGCTCCATCTCTGTTAAGCACCAGCTTTACGGACTCGGAACCAAGCTTCTGAAAACCGCCGCCCGTGTAGCACTCCTCCGGCGTGTGAGGAACGACGTCCGGAAGCTCATAATACGTTATAAACAGCAGGCAAAAACGAGTCGGACTGTCGGCGAGGACGCTGGTGTCCTCAAGCTGCCACTGAATATATTCCTCCGTGCCAAGTGACTCAACGACGTCCTCATTCTCGATTTTGTCCTTGCGGACAACCTTAAAAACACCAAGTCCGTTTTCGTCCAGCCGGTCCAGCGGTTTCTTCAGGGCGGTCGGCTCCTTTTTCAGGTACCCGCCAAGCCGCTTTACGGCAATCGACATACCGCCCCCGCATAAGGCCAGCACCGCGACGCATATCAGAAATGCGGGCTGCAAATAGTTAGCGAGCAATATACGCCGTATTTTATTTGATTTTGCCACAGATTATATCTCTTTTCTGAGCCATCATAACCGTTCGAGTCAAAACACCGAAAAAGGCAACCCTCAGTTACGCCTGACCACGACGTCAGGCGGCTTCGGCCCTGTTTCTGCAACAAACAGATTGGAGATAAACCAGCCGAGCACGCCGTAAAGACCAAAAGCCAACGGCAGCATCAGCATTCCAAGCATATCATGATATATCCCCTGAGCGTATTTAGGGTCCAGCAAGACATAAATAAAACCGGTGGCAGTCACCCTGACGATGTTGCAGAATATCGCAATCGGAACCGTGCTGGCCAGCAAAATAAGCCGCTGCCAGACAGGCCTGTAATGCAAATACGCCATAGCGACCCCAAGCGCCAGAAACGCCATCAGCAGCCGCATTCCGCTGCACGCCTCCGCTATGTCCAGACTCGGTACAAGCGGCTGACCCTTATATACTATATCTATTATGACGCCGTGAGCGGTTGCCTGCAGGTCGGCAACCAGGTCCAACAACACAGCCGCAACACCGGCCGCCCACTGGCGCATCGGTATTGTGATTGTCCTGTAATACTGACCGGGTAATGGAATCGCAAATATCAAAAAGACAACGGCAAGCCAGGTCTGTCGCAACAAAGACCATCCGCCCAGAAACAAAACCACCGACCCGAGAGCCGCCACTATCGAAATATCCCGAAAGTATCCGTAGCCGGACGGACTGAGAACGTTGAAAAAGTAAAAAAGTATGGCACAAAGCAGAAAGAAAAGACCGACGTAATTCGGCCTTGTGCGGAGGTTCAAAATGCTGTCCCTGCGCTGATTCAGAAAATAAATGCTGAACAGCGGAATCAAAAAACCATGCGACCAGCTGCTGTCGGATACCCATCGGTAAACAATGCTCCCTGCCTCCCGGCGAAAAAGATAATAGAGCAGCGCAGCTATCACGAAAATCCTGACGTAAGTATGCACACCTAGCTCATGCCAGCAGCACCTGCGCAGCGGCGACTGCGGCTGTGAAGCGGTAACAGCGATATTGTCAGCCATAATGTTCCTGTGCAAAATCTCACCGGCAGTTTGGGCCGCCCTCGACATCCCCGCCAGCCGTAATGCCGACACAAAGCGACTTTTGACAACCCCGCTAAAATATCCAGTCAAAGGGCCTGCCTGTTCCGTAATCCCGGTCTGCAAAATTGCGGTCGTAAATGAAGCCAAAGCCATAGGTCGCCCTGAAAGAATTGCGCAGAACCGCTCGCCACCGTGCCGTCGGATGTGTGCCCACGTTGATTAAATCGTTCGGCTTGATAAAGAAATCGGGCTGTTCGCCCCGGGCGATTTTATCCAAATCCACCATCACGGTCTCTTCTCTCTTTTTGCCTATTCTCCGGACAACCTCACACCGTTTTGGCCACGCCAGAGGCCCAAGGCCGCCTGCAGCGGCTATAGCCATCTTTAAGGTCATCGGCCGGCCGGTGATATTAACAAACCCCTGCCGGTTAATGTTGCCCATAATACAAAACTCACCGATAATATCAACAGGGACGTGAACATTATCGCCGGGCCTTACGACGATATTGTACTTGGGGTCGCCACTGAGCAGTTTGTCTGCGAGAATTCTGATTACGCGTCTCTGAACCCCTCCCGTGCCTATTTCACCCCATTCCAATCCGGCTGGAACCTTTTGAGCAAGCGGCCCGGCCGGCTTTTCAGGACCGGCCTCGGGCGCCTTGGCGGGTGGTTGCATCCGTCCAATCTGAACAGGAACCCATTTGCCTTCCCTGAAGACCCATTCAATGTGTCCCTGGCTGTCGGCGGTGGTCTCAGCCGTTCCCGCCGAGGCCCCGATACGGACCGGCTCATCGGGCGAACTTAGAATGTCTTGCAGGTCAATCGCCGGCCGGCTTTCATCGTCCAAAGGCCAGAGCTTCTCCGGCAAGGCCGCCTCGGCAAGCTCTCTGTCCGTAGCCATCTCCGCCGAGGCAACTACCAGCTCATCCGATGCCGGCCTGTGCCTGCGGGCCGTAGGCGCTATTATCTCAAGCATCTCCTGCTCAGGGTGCGGAATCCGCTCCGGCTCGACAGCTTCACGCTCAGCCGGCCCCGCAGGCCCGGGCCGGACCGGCTCGGCCAACGCCTCTTCTCCGGAAACAACACGTGAGACATAAACGTAGCTTATGTTGAACTGGCCTATGCCGCCGGCCGTCGCAAGCGCATCGGTCAGCCGGTAGTCATACCTGGGAATGCCGTACCTGCCCGGTCTCGGCACACCGCTGCCCAGTATGGAAAATACGCGACTTTCCGACCTGAGCATAGTCACATACACCGACGGCTCTTTTATCACATTCGGAGAAAGTATCTGCCTTATCTGTTCTTCGAGCTGTGACTCGGTCAGGCCGGCCGCCTCGACAACCCCCACGTCCGGTATGGATATCTTGCCCGTCTCCGTAATCACGTACTGATTTGCATACATCTGCCCCTCGTTGAGCAGCTCGAAGATTGATATTCCAGCAACATCACCGGGACCAAATACATAGTCCGTCCTATAAGCCACGGCGTCCACCGGACGGGGCTCTTCTCCAACTTCCCAGGCGGGCGGTTTCTCTTCGGCGACATCGAGCGAGTCAAGTATTATGTTCACCGCCGGAACGGGACGAAATCGACCTATCTGCGTCGGGTCCCAGAACTTGTTACCGCAGCCGGCAAGAAAAATAACCGGAACATACAAAACGTATATCGCAGATACAATCCGAAAACTCTTCATATCACGATAAAAACAAGCAAATCCTCAGTAATCATTTACACCTTATCCCTATCGGGGGGCATTTGCCGCCCGGCCGGCCGGCAAGGCACAGTGCCGGTAAAACTACTCTTAACTCGATAAAATCTATCGGCCTGACGACCAAAGTGCTTAACTTATTTGTCACCATGGCCCGCCTGGCCAACTGAAAACAAACGCCGCCGCATATACTCAGCAGCGCGGTGATTATTGGACCCTAAAAACGCAACAAGGCCTCTTTATTGCTATGAGCCGCCGAATCGGAAGTAACCAGGCGGCTGATTAAGCAGCTAAAACTGTACCCACTTTGGCATAACGACAAAATGGCATCCCTGACACAACCCGGCTTGGCCAATATGGCTGAAAACCGCTCCTCGAATTCGTAAAATCAGTCAATTGCGTATCTATACTGTCGAACACCGCGGTTTGTTCGCTACTGCCCGAGAAGCTTGAGCCCCTTAATTGTTATAAGACGAGCGCAGACAAAACAGGTGAGGACTCTACACCGGTTTAACCAAAAAAACCGGATTCGGCTGGGGCTTTGCTCTCACCGGGCTGAAAAAGCCAGGCCCGCGGGCTTTTGCCCGCGGGCCTGATATTAACATCTGTTTATCCGTGTTGCAATTTTCCGAACTTGTCAGCCGCCGATTAACTGCAGATTGTCAAAGGTTCCAGTGGACAAACTGCCGGAATCGTGGCTGGTTACGGCCATGCCGACATAGATGTCTGTAGCCATATTGATGGTTACCGTGTCGATGAGCTGCCACGACGAGCCGTTCGAGGACACATAAGCGCTGAAGTTGTTGCCCGAACGAACCAGTCTCATCCAATAGGGCGGACTCTGACTAGTGCCCCATACGGTCTGGGTGCTGGCGCCGCCGGTGCTGTCACGGTGCAGGATTGTCCAGCTATTAACACTGCGTGCGACATTGGTCGTGTAGTTGTTCAGTGCATAAGTTGAGTTCGCCGCCAATGTCTCTCTGAACATCAGGCCGACCTTTGCCCAGTCCGCTGTGATGTCCTCGAGACTCGCCACGCGTGCGATAATCTCGGCGTCACCACTGACGGGCTGATAGACGTAGTGGAACGAATCGGAGGTGCCTGAGATGTCGCTGCCGTCGCCGTTGACCGTCCAGGTGCCGGCGGTTTCTGAAGCGCTGCCGGCAACGCCCGGACTACCGATGTCCTGGCTGGTCCATTCACTCGCCGCTGCCGTTGTAAAGCTCCAGGCATCGCCTGTGGTTGTGCCGCCATCGCCGACTTCGTCGATTCTCCAGTAGTAGGTCGTAACTTCATCGAGCGTGCCGGGATCGTAGGTGGTGCCTGCCTGGTTCTGGACAAACGGCGGCGAAGTCGTGTCACCAAAATAGACGTCGTGGCTGGTGGCATCAGCTCCTGCGGTCCATGACAGGTCTGCGTCTATGTTGACGCCAGTTGCACCGTTGGCAGGACTGGGATTGCTCGCCTGACCAGGCGGAGGAGGAGGTCCACCACCGGTCAGGGTGACATTGTCGATTTCAGCAGTGCAGAGGACACCGCCTGAGTGGCTTGTTACAGCCAGGCCGATGTAGACGTCTGTGGCCATCGAGACGGTTGCGGAGCCGACCTGGTTCCAACTCGAGCCGTTTGCCGATTCGTAGCCGGTGAAGGTATCGCCGCTTCGGACTAAGCGTACCCAGTATGGTGCTGTAACGCTGCTTCCGGCGGTGTGAGAGCTGGAGCCGTTGGTGGATGGTCTTCTCTGGAATGCGGTGCCGTTACCGGTGGTGACGACCATCATAGCGTGCTTCGAGCCGCCGGTGAGGGACTCACGAATCATCACGCCCGCTTTGGCCCAGGAGTTGGTGTTTTCGAGCGATGTGACGCGAGCTTCAATCTCGCCGTCGCCTGAGAGGGACTGATAGACGTAGTGGAACTGGTCGGAAGTTCCCCAGATGTCGGAGCCGTCGCCTTCGATTGTCCAAACGCCCGCGGACTCGGAGGCGTTTCCGGCAGCACTTGGGTTTCCGACATCCTGGTTGGACCAGGTGCTCGGTGCAGCGGTGGTGAAGCTCCAGACGTTACCGGTGGTTGTGCCGACGGCGTTTTTCTCGTCGATGCGCCAGTAGTAGGTCGTATCATTGTCTAACGTGCCCGGGTCATAGGTAGTACCCGGCTGATTGCCCTGGAACTCGCCGGAGTCGGGAGTCGAATCCTGGCCGAAATAGACATCGTGGCTGGTGGCGTCGGAGCCGGCTGTCCAGCCAAGGTCGGCGCTGGTGCTCACATCCGTCGCTCCGTTTGCAGGATTCGGATTTGAGGCCTGTCCCGGCGGAGGCGTTGCTGCCTCGGTAGTGAAGCTCCAGACGTTACCAGTTGTCGTACCGCCGGTGCCGACCTCGTCGATACGCCAGTAGTAGGTCGTGCTGTTATACAGCGTGCCGGGGTCGTAGGTTGTGCCGGTCTGGTTGCCCTTGAACTCGCCCGAATCGGGCGTCGAGTCGGTGCCGAAATAGACGTCGTGGCTGGTCGCATCAGTGCCCGCCGACCAGCTCAGCGAAGTATCGATACTGACATCGGTTGCGCTGTCGGCGGGAGAGGGATTGGATGCCTGGCCGGGCGGCGGTGGTGCCGCTCCTGCGACAAGCTCTGCGGTTCCAAATATGCTCGGGTCGGTCCAGGCGGTGTCGTCACCGAACCATGCCTTCTTGCCGTCTCTGCTGCCGCCGTCGTCGTCGTCGTTGACCTGCACATCGGTGCCGATGAGATTACCCTGGGCGGCCGTTACGCCAAGAGTTGACCACGGTATCGAGACCTCGAAGTTGTAGCCGTTGGCCGTGGCGACGATTGTGAAGTCAATACCTGTGGTGTTGGTCGCCGAGCTTGAGCCGAGGTGAATCGTCCCGTCATTGTAGCGGAAGACGTACTGATAGTCGTTGACGCCGTCATAAGAGGTGCCTTTGCTGTTGTCGGCGTCTATGTAAAGTTCGATAGAGTCGTCGTCCCAGGCATTGGTCGAGTCGTTGTTGAGGGTATCATCTGTAACCTCGACAAGATAGTACAGGTTGCTGCTGTCCCAGAGCGCCCGCCAGGTGCCTGACAGGTCGCTGTCGGACGATACCGTGCCGGCGATGACCGTGGCGATGGAATAGGAATTGGCATTCGACCAGACGCTATCGACCGAGCCGTCAATAGTCGGAGCGCTCGATGTTTCGACAATGTCGGCATCGGCAGACGGAGCAGCAACCGTCGTAAAGCTCCAGATGACACCGGTGGTCGTGCCGACGGCATTCTTCTCGTCGATTCTCCAGTAGTAGGTCGTATCGTAAGCTAAGGTGCCGGGGTCATAAGTGGTTCCCGCCTGATTCTGTACAAACGGCGGTGAGCTCGGCGTTCCGAAATAGACGTCGTGGCTTGTGGCATCAGCACCGGCTGTCCAGCTAAGGTCAACATCAACGCTTTGATTGGTCGCACCGTCGGCAGGTGAAGGATTGGATGCCTGGCCCGGCGGTTGAGCAGCCGCCTCGGTGGTGAAGCTCCAGACGAGACCTGTTGTTGTTCCGCCGTCGCCTACTTCATCGATGCGCCAGTAATAGGTAGTGCTGTTGGCCATCGTGCCCGGCTCAAAGGTAGTAGAAGTCTGGTTGCCCTGGAACTCGCCCGAATCGGGTGTCGAATCCTGGCCGAAATACACATCGTGACTGGTCGCATCAGTACCGGCTGTCCAGCTAAGGTCAACATCAACGCTTTGATTGGTTGCTCCGTCAGCAGGATTCGGATTGCTTGCCTGTCCTGGCGGCTGGGGTGCGGCCTCATAGAGCTGTGTCTGCGGAATGACCTCTCTTGCCTGGCTTGCGCTGGACCATTCGAGTTTTGCAACCGCGCCGCCGCCGTTCTCGTAGAAGTCCATCTGAATGTCGTATTTTGTGCCGGCGGTAAGAGCGATGGTGCCGCTGTTCTCGGTTGGCGCGTGGTCGGTCCAGTTGTCGATGATGAGCTGACCGTTGACCCACAGCCGCACGCCGTCATCACTGGTCGTATAGAACGTGTAGGTCTCGGAGTAGAGCGGCTGGACCTGTCCTGTCCAGCGGACGCTGAAGGTATCTGCGCCGATGGCGGGGTCTGGCGAGCCGGAGCCCCAGTCGAAGTTGATAGTGGCGTCGGTCCTTGTCAGGGCAAATGCGGTAAAGTCCATGTTGTCGTAGTAATCGCCGGTTAAGCCCGTGCCGTTGCCCGGTCCGGGACCAGCCGCTGCGGTCGTGAAGCTCCAGACATCGCCTGTCGTCGTGCCGCCGGCGTTCTTCTCGTCAATCCGCCAGTAGTAAG
>CAYMYK010000034.1:0-19339 GCA_964394625.1 uncultured Pirellulales bacterium | reverse complement strand
GTAATACGATTCGCGGACAGGATTATTACCCATGTAACGATCATCAGAAAAGGTCGCTGTTCCTATCAGTGAGTTGACATAGTCAACGGGCAGCCTGGCAGTATCCGGCGGGCTTTGGCACGAAGCAACATAAACGGCAAGAAAAACCAGGGTGATAGGTAGCGTTAGAGTTTTGGTTTCCATGGCAAACTCTCCATTAGCTCATTGCATAAAACAACTTAAAGAAATATGAGCCCCAAAATCAATCTGTTTGAGCTTTCTACCAGAATTTAATATATATGGCGACCATTACGGCCACCCAGATTCCGCACCACAGCCAGAGGTTTTTGTACCAGGGATAGCCGTCGGCCAGCTCGGCCTCGGGCAGCTTCATCATCGCCGGCCGCCAGACGAGACCTTCAATCTGCTCGGGTTTAGCCGGCTTAGTAAAGATACTGAGGACAGCGATAAAGACCATAGAGAACGCAAAGACGACGCCGGCAAGATTAAAATCGTTCACCTGCCAGCCGAAATGCTTCTTTCCGGCCAGCAGAACGTACGGCAATATGAACAGCGGAAAGACCAGCAGCAGACCCCAGAGAGCAGCGGCCCGTGTGGTGCGTTTGGACAGTATCGCTAAGATAAAAACCGCCGCCACCGGAGCGGCGATGAAAAACCAGCAGCGCTGGAAAAAACTGAATATGTCGGGGAATTTTGCGACCATCGGCGCCCACAGCGTCCCCACCAAAAGTATGCTGCCGCTGGCCCATCGGCCTATGGTGATTAGCTTTTTGTCGGGGGTGGTTTTGAAGAATCTCGTGTACAAATCCATTGTGAAAATAGCCGACGATGAATGCATCAGTGCCTCGACCGTGCTCATAACCGCTCCGCACATACCGGCCAGCACCAGCCCTTTCAGCCCCGTACTAACAAGCTGCTTGACGACAAAGGGATAGGCGGTGTCGGCTTTTTCCAGGTGGGGATTGAGCGCATAAGCCACTAAGCCGGGAAATTCCACCGAAAGCCCGGTCAAAATCATCAGAAAACCCAGCAGTATTATCCCCATTTTGCCGTCCCGTCGCGACCTCGCCCCCAGACAGCTCTGGATGATGGTCTGGTTTGTGCAGAAGTACCACACGTTGGTCGAAACGACTAAAACTATAATGGCCGTCCAGGGAAGCTCCGGGTGATTTGCCGGCAGTATGAGGTGATTTCTGGCATCATCCGGCGCCCACAGAATGGCGCTTAGCCCGCCAGGCACCTTTACTATGGCCAAAAAGAACAAAAGCACACCCGATGCCAGCAGCAGAATCGCCTGGAACAACTGCGCCCACGCCACCGAAATCATCCCGCCGTAAATCGTAAACGCCCCGCTAACTATCGCCATCAGCCAGATTCCCTTTCTTATCGAAATTGCGGGAAATATCTGGTTCAAAAGCAGCCCGCCGGTATAAAGTACCCCGGGAAGGATTATGAGCACCGCCGCGAGTATGCTGATGGCCGCGTAAACGTTGCGGGGCCCGGCCCCGAACCTCTTCTCGAGGTAGCCGGGCATCGTAACTATCTTCTTATTTAGATATACAGGCAGAAATATCCAGATTAGTATGAGCATCGCAGGCCAGTTGCACCATTCCCAGTTGAATACGGCAATACCCCACTTGTACGTAAAGCCGGCCGAGCCGATAAACTGCTCGGTGCTTATCGAAGAGGCCACCATCGCAAAGCCGATGATGTACCACGGCAGCCGGCTCGATGTTACAAAGTAATCGCGGGCCGATTCCTTCTTCTTCCTGCCCACAAAAAAACCGATAAATACAACTACGACAAAGTAGCTGATAAATACAAAGATGTCGAGAGTTCCGATTCCTTCCATAAATCAGTCCTCACGCGGGCCGAAACATCTGTTGTTTATTTCGCAAAACTTCTCAAAAATCCCGCTGTACGCCCTGACATTTTCTTCAACCGGCTCAACGACCGATTCGGTCCGCACCATATTTTTAACGGCCTGCTCGATGGTCTTGAATGTTCCCATTGCCGCGGCCTGCAAAATGGCGACACCGAGCGCAGCGGCCTCGGCGCACCTCATCGTCGTTACCGGCTTGCCCAAGACGTCCGCCTTTATCCGGTTCCACAGCCGGCTCTTCGAGCCGCCGCCCAACGAGCGAATCTCTCCGCACTCAAGGCCCAGCCGGCCCATCTCGACAACATATTGTTTCAGTACAAAGGCAACCGATTCCATTACCGCCCTGGCAAAATCGGCGCGATTATGGTGCAGCTCAAGCCCGTAGAACACCCCCCTTGCATCGGCGCTGATATTGCCCGTTCCGGGGCCTGCAAGATACGGCAGGAAAATCAGGCCCCGGCTGCCCGGCGGGATTTCAGCCGCCAGCGCGGTCATCCTGTCGTAGGCGTCGGTGCCGGTTTTTGCCGCCCGGTCTTTTTCTGTGGCGAACAGGGTATCGCGCAGCCACCTGAACGCCATCCCCCCGGTCGGACACCAGCCGATGATAAGGTATTTGTCGGCAATGGCGTGGTATTGGACCGCCATAGTTCGTTTCGCCTCTTTGGCCGCAAATGCGCCGATTGTGCCGCATACGGCTAAGGCCGCCCCGGTGGTCTCGGTGACAATGCCGCTTTTGATATTGCCCGCTCCAATCATCGCCGCCGTCTGGTCCATCGCTCCTGTAACAACCTTCATACCCTCGGCCAGGCCCGTCTCTTTGCAGACAGCCGGCTGAACCTCGCCGATTACCTCGCCCGACTCGCAAAGCTCAACAAGCCGCTCGGCCGCCACACCGACATAATCGAGTATCTCGGTCCACCACCTTTTGTTGATGATGTCTAACATAAACGACGACGTATAAAGCGAATACTCTCCCTTGAACAGCCCGGTCAGGCGGTACAGAATATAATCCTCGACAAGCACGAATTTGTGTACCCGGCCGTAAGTTTCGGGCTCGTTTTTCTTCAGCCAGAGGATTTTTGTAACGGGCCAGGTGGCGGCGACATCTAATTGTCCGGTGTTGTTCTCTGTCTTCAGGGCGGCTTTTATTTCCTCGGCCTGGCTGGCTGAGCGGTTGTCCATCCAGACAATGGCTTTTCGCAATGCCCTGCCTTTCTCGTCGAGGCAGATGAGCGTTTCGCCCTGGCTGCATACGCCGACCGATTTGATTTGCCCTGCGGCGACCCCGCCTTTTGCAAGCACCTCCTTGATACCTTCGACGCAGCAGTCCCAGTAGATTTGCGGCTCCAGCTCAACGATATTTTCGGCCGGTGTATGAAGCGTGTATTCCCTCACTGCAATGGCCGGTATCTCGCCGTCTGCGCCGACAAGCGCAGCTTTTACCGATGTAGTCCCGATGTCCAGCGATAGAAAAAAGTCCAATTCTGTTTCCCAGCCGGTTCTTTATTACCCTTCGTAAACCAGTTCCACGCCGAGCAGTCTGCAAAGGTACTCAACTTCTTTCGCCCAGTCGCCATAGACCAACGAAAAGTGCTGTGCGGGCACGTGCTCAACGAAATGCCTCAACGTTCCGTCGAGTACAATCTCGATGCTGGGGTGCATTCCCGGCTGCTCGAATCCGATTTCGAGCCACTTTCGCGCCGGAACCGCCTTGGCCGTAACCAGATGTATCCTCGGCACGCCGCCGGTAAAGTAAGGCCTGAGCATTGTTACCCTGCCCGTCTTCATCTGCGAGCAGTTCATCAGCCCTTCCCACGGCTCGGTCTTGAACAGCTTGCTCAGTTTGGGTCCCTTTATCATAGAAGGCGGCACAAAACCGCACACGCCGAACAGAATCCGGTCGTCCCAGAACTCATACGATTCGACAAACGTTGCAACCTCGCCGCTGACCGAATTCAAAATTACGTGCCCCAGCATACCCGGCACGTCGTTCTCGCAGACGTAAAAGCAGTCGTCGCCCACGAGCGTGCCTATCATACAGGGCGCACAGGCCATATGCGACATCATACCCTCGACGCACTTTAGCGATATGGCCGAGAGCTTCTTTTCCCTTATGATTTTGCGGACGGCTAACGTCAGCGAGGCGACCCTCTCGAGCGTCTCGTCTTTCGGGGACTGCCCTAAAAACTTCCAGTCTTTTTTCAATTGCGATATGACTTTGTTTGCCTGTGCTTTACCAACCGCTGCCGCGGCATTTTCCACCTCGAGCATATCGAAGAACTCGGTCTGGACGCCATATACGTTCCTGATAAGCGTGTTGTCGAAGTTTGTCGTGTACAGCCCCATATCGCCAAAACCCATACTGCCGAGCCGTTTGCTCTTAAGGTTGTTGACCGCCTTTGCCGCCCTGGCAAACCGCAGTATCTCATCGACCTTTGTATCGGTATCCGGCGGCTCGTGCAAAAACTTGAATTCGATTCCCGCCGCCCGTATCGGCTCGAGTATCCCCGGCGCGCCGGCGCCGGCGGCGGGCGACAGCAGGTAGCCCTGCTTTTGTGTCCTGCCGCCCGTCGCGTAAAGCAGAACGGGCAGTTGCCTGTTGGCTGTCATAAATGGAATCGCGCCCCTTGCGTCCAGCCAGCTCGCCACTACGGCGATGAGCAAATCACAGCCCTTCGGCGAAAATGCCTCGATTGCGGCCTGGCCCTGCTCGTAGTTTTGAATCTTCGGTATCCGCCTGAACGTAAAGGCGCCGCTCTTCTGCAGGTCCCTGCGGACGCGGGCCGTTATCTTATCGACGAAATCCATCGAATATCCCTCGTATCCGAGTCCGACAATTCCCGCGACGATTTTCTTTCGGTCAGCCATTGTGCATCTCCCTTAATGGTTTTTTTCGATTCCGGTTTTCTTGTGGAAATCGTGCTTGCAGGGCATTATAAAGGATGTTAGATTATGTTCAAGTGTGTTTTTTAATAACATTTTTGTCACCTCGATAAGCCAAAATGCTCACAGCGGGCCATGAACAAAGTTTTATGGAGGTTTTATGATGAAGCCCAAAATGGCACTTTTGACACTAATCACTATTTTATTAACTTCAGCTTACGCCCAGGATGAAATATGTTCTCACAAAGTCCAGCGAGACGCCGATGGGAGAATCCTCGCCTGGTATAAGCCCGAAACCCCCGGTGCAGGATATGTCCACGTCTGCAAACTGGCTTCGGAGTTTATCAAGTCGGGTACGCCCGCGGACCCGAAGACCGGCAAGAAACTGTATCTGCTTTACTGCTGTTTCGATGGTCCGCATGTCAAGAGTCAGGAGGCCTTCGATGCCGGCAAGACAGCAGGGGGCTGGATGCACAATCCTGCGTGTGTCTATGCCGGCCTGGTCCAGGGGCTGGTTCTGGACTGGCGTGTTTTTACCGGAGATGATTCATATATCGATGTAGTTCGCGAAATGCTCGACCACCAAATCGACTTCGGCAGCACTGAACCCGACTGGAAATGGCCCAATGTCCCTTACGCCAGCTCCGACCCCGGCGAAGTCGTCTATGTTGGCGCCACTAAGTGGGAGCACGAGGCGATGCGAGGCGACGGCCTGCACGGCATCGAGCCGGACAAACTCGGCGAGCTTGGTATCGCCTATCTGAAGTTCTATGAAGTTACCGAAGAGAAAAAGTACCTCAAGGCCGCAATCAACTGCGCCGATGCTCTCGCAAAACACGTCCGCGACGTTACCGGCGAGCCCTCGATTTTTTCCCCCGCCAATACCGAGAAATCACCCTGGCCTTTTCGCGTCAACGCAAGAACCGGCGTAGTCATCTCTCAATACTGCTCGAACGTCATTGAACCCATCGCACTGTTCGATGAGCTGGGCCGCATCAAAAAGCGAATAGAGCTTAACGAAGAAAAAGTCGGCGCCTATAAAAAGGCCCGCGACCTGGCCTGGAAATGGCTTTACTCCAAAAACGGTCCGATGAAAACGTTCATCTGGAACGCATACTTCGAGGATATCCCGAACGACCCCGAGACCTCGAACAGAATCCAGATTACGCCGATGGAGACCGCCCGTTACCTCATCAAACACCCCGGGCTTGACGGCGATTTGGAAACCGATGTGCCGGCCCTGATTTACTGGGTCAAGTGTGTCTTCGGCGAAAAAGGCGCCGACGCAATCAACGAGCAGACCTGGTGCTACGCCCCGATGGGCAGCCATACCGCCCGTTACGCCTCAATCTGTGCAATGTGGTACGAAAGAACTCACGACGAATGGTTCAAACAGCAGGCATATCGCTTCTTCAATTTCGCCTCCTATATGACCTACGACAGCGGCGTAGTGGCAGTAGGACCCAAATGGCTCGGCTCGTGGTTCTCCGATGGCTACGGTGATTACATTCGTCACTTCGCCGAAGGCCTGGCCGCGATACCCGAATGGGCGCCCGCCGATGAAAACCACCTGCTGCGCTGCACCTCCGTCGTGCAGAAAATTTCCTACAAGCCGGATGAGATTCGGTACAAGACCTACGATGATAGCGCCACCGAAGTCCTTAGGATCACAGCCAAACCAAAATCAGTAACCGCAGCCGGTAAAAACATCGCCGAGCAAAAAGACCTAAACGGTCAGGGCTGGACGTGGCAGCCGCTAAATGAAGGTGGTGTGCTCAGAATCAGACACGATAGTGCTGCTGAAATTGTCATTACCAAGTGACAATTCATAAATGGAGCCGGTCATGAAAAGATATACTGCATGTGCTCTGACTGCCGCATTGTTCTTGCTTTCAACCGTTTCCGCCGCCGAGCGTGTTGAGCCGAGAAAGCGCCCTAACGGCCTGCTCGGCCATCCCGAACGGCTCGGCCACCACTACATACAAACCGACCCAAACAACAATATCGTCCCCTGGCCCGGCGGCAACCTCGGTCAGTCCTACGACCTCGTTCTCCAGCTCATCTGGCACAAATGGGACACCATCGGCTACGTCCACG
Source organism: uncultured Pirellulales bacterium (assembly GCA_964394625.1). GTDB lineage: Bacteria > Planctomycetota > Phycisphaerae > Sedimentisphaerales > Anaerobacaceae > JAUVYV01. The sequence continues at coordinate 12,477 of CAYMYK010000034.1, read as the reverse complement.
ACGGCGTCAAATACTATATGCTCCACCGAATCCTCCCATACACCCTCGACAACCCCGTCTTCAAACATCATCACCACGACGACGGCATCGGCGGCGACCAGATACAGATGCTTCTAAGCTCCTGGGCAAAATACTACGCCTATACCGGCGACCGCAGGGTGCCGGAGAATATGATTTATATGGCCGACTTCTATCTTTACCGCGGGCTGAGCGGCCCGGATTGCAAATGGCCTAATCTGCCCTACCCCTGGAATTCGAGCAGGGAACCCGGCTTTCGCTATGACGGCGACCTGCGCGACGGACTCAATGTCACCCAATTGGACAAGGCCGGCGACCTCGCATATCAACTCATCAATCTCTACAAAATCACCGACAATAAAAGATACCTCGACGCCGCCGTGAAAATCGCCGACACCCTCGCCAAAAATACCGCCGCCGGTGACATCGAAAAATCCCCCCTGCCTTACAAGGTCAACACCCAAACCGGCAGGGTCCTCTGGCCTTATACGAGCAACTGGACCTGGACGGCGATGATGTTCGACGAGCTGATAAAAATGTGCGTCGGCAATACCGAACAATACAAAATGGCCGAACGGCTGTTCATCGATTGGCTGAAAAAGGTTCCCATGTCCAAAAACAAGTACGGCCCGTTCTTCGAGGACATCAGTATCTGGTCCAATACCGGTATCAACGCAGGCCGGCTCGCCTGGTATATCCTTAATCACAAAGAGCAGTGGGGCGACACCTGGCAGAAAGACGCCCGCCGCTGCCTCGACTGGATGTTCAACGAGCTTGGCAACCACCGCTGGGAAAAATACGGCGTCGTCGTCATCAACGAGCAGTCCGTTTATGAATACGAAGGCAACAGCCATACGTCGCGCTATGCCTCCATCGAGTTGCTCTACGCAAAAATGACCGGCGACGACTCCCGCGTCACCAATGCAGTTCGCCAGCTTAACTGGGCCACATACAGCGTCGATACCGAAGGCAGAAACGAATACCCCGGCGACCCGTACGACACCGAGATTTGGTTTACCGACGGCTACGGCGACTACGTCGAGCACTACCTCAATGCAATTGGCGTGATGCCCGAAAAACTCGCCCCGGACAATGCCAACCATTTTGTCCACACTACCTCCGTTATAAAAACAATCGAATACTCCCCCAACGAAATCCGATACAGGACTTTTGATGATGCTTCCACCGAGGTCCTCCGCATCACCTCGAAGCCCAAAAACGTAATGGTAAAGGGCAAAGAAATTGACGAAAGCAAATCGCCGGATGCCGAGGGCTGGACCTGGAAGCCCTTGAAAAAAGGCGGCATCCTGCGCATCAGGCATACACACAATAACGAGATTGTTGTTCGATTATAAAAAAAGCCGGTTACGGGAGAAGGAAAGTGAAAAAAATAACTTTTATACTGTTGTTAGTATCAATGATACTGATTGGCGCTGCAAACGCCTCTGCAAAGGCCGGCTCGATGGATGTGCTCGTCTTATTGAACACAAGCAGCCCGCAAGTTTCAAAGGCGAAGGAAAAGCTCCTTGCCTACCTCGATCATTTCGGTCTGCCGTACACCGTAGTGGACTTGAATCAACAAAAGCTTCCCGCATCCGTCGATAATTATGCCCTGGTAATAGTCTCCCACAGCCGCTTAGCCGCCGGTGACAGCCGGCTGAAGGACAAACTCGATGAGCTGTTGACGGCAGGTGTAAAGGCAGGTACCGGGTTGGTCAGTTTTGACCCCGAAGTTCCGGGCGCCTTTTTGAAGAATCAGTCGGGCCGACAGTCCCGTGTTGCGGATGTTGGCGAGTTAAAGTTCTCGCCGGCAGGCCATTTTATAACCGCCCTTCACAAGCCGGCTGAGATACTCGAACTATTTGGCGTAATGGAGCTTGCTCGATTTTCCGCTGTCAATGCCGATGTCCTGGTGAGCGGCAGCAATTGCCCACTGCTCGTTGCTGCATCGGCGGGAAAGGGCAGGGTAGCGCAGTTCACCAGCCAGGACTGGATGTACCGCTCGGTGCTTGGGCCTATGGGTGGGCTGGATGATTTGCTGTGGCGGTCAATCGTCTGGGCGGCAAGAAAACCATTCGCAATGCGGCTTCTGCCGCCGATAGTGACTATGCGTATCGATGATGTTGTCGGCTCGGGCGGACGCTGGAACCAGACTCCGTTTTTCTGGATTAAAACCGCCAACAAATATGGTTTCAAGCCGTGGCTCGCCCTGTTCATTTACAACCTGAATCCTCAGGCCGTCGAAGAGCTGCGGGGATATATCCTGGACGGACAGGCAGCCTGGTCGCCCCACGCCTTCGGCAGGCCCCCCAGGCCGCAATCCGACGCCGCCAACTTCGAGGCCGACTACAAGTATCAAATGGTCCCGAACCATTTCATACCCGACTACTACTATCCCAAAGCGCTGCCGTACCGCTCGAAGTTCTACGACGAGTTTATCTACTACAACCACAACGACAAAGAGTCCTGGCCCGATGAGCTCGCATCGGAAAACCTCGACGCCGTTGACAAATGGTACGCCGACAATCAGCCGCTGCCGATGTCGAAATACCTCATCGCACACTGGGGCGAGATGGGCGGCAACTGCGTACCGCACATCGCCGATAAATGGGGTATCGAGTTCATTTCCGCCGCCCCTCTCGACTGGGCCTGGGGCCAGCCGGGACCCAGAATCAAGTCAGGCCCGTTCAACCTGTATGAAGAGCCGGTTTACGGAAAGCCCAGGAAAGCCAGGGTCTCGTACCCGAGATATAACGCCGATTTTGTGGAGCTGGCGGGGCGCAAGTTCTTTAACTGCTCAACTGTCATAGCTGATATAACCGGCTACGAATGGAAACCCGACAACGATGTCGATGGAACGGCTGACCGCGGCATCAGAATCCTTACCAGGGCTCTCAATGCCAGGGCATTGGCGGTGCTTTTCACTCACGAAACGGACTACCTCTTCAGAATAGAGCCGAGGAACTGGGACAGAGAGCTGAAACTTGTCAGCGAAGGCATTGCAGACTACAACCCGGTTTATCTAACTATGGACGACGCCATCAGGATTGTCCGTGCCTATCGCACCTCAAAGATGAAGTCCTGCACTTACGAGGCGTCTTCGGGAACGGTTGAAGCCAAGCTCGTCGGCAGCGCAGATGTGCCGACCGGCTTTTACCTTTTTACAGGGCAAGACGATAATATCACCTCGGCGTTGATCAAGGTTCCTTCTTTTGACGGCAGAACAGTCGTTCGGACAGTAACAGGCGAGGGCATTTAACAATAACAGATAATAGGGAACTCTTATGATGCGAAAGAACCTGTATTATGTGATATTTGTATTCCTGTTTGCTAACGCCCTGGTGTTTTCAGAAACCACGCGCGAAACACTGTGTACCCACAAGGCAGTGTACGACGACACGGCTGGGCTGCTGGCATGGTACAAGCCGGATGTACCCGGGGCGGCCTACGACCACGTAATTGACCTCGCTGCAAACTTCATAAAGACCGGCTGTCCCACCGAGCCGACAACTCACCTGCCTCTCTATATGGTGCACTCGTGGTTTTTGTCGCCCCGCGAGGCGGGTCAGGAAAAATTCGAGAAGGGCCTGAGCGGCTCCGACGACGGCCATACGCCCGCCTGCACCTACGCCAATTTCGTCGAGAGCTTAGTCCTTCGATACTACCCGTACTCCGGCGACGATTCCTATATCGGTATCGTCGGTCGATGCCTCGACCATCTGCTCGAGCACGGCACGACCCCCGCCGGCTGGACCTGGGCGAACTGTCCCTACGCCAGCGCAAACCCCCGAAGCAGCGAGTATTTCGGAGCGACTCACTGGGGCGTAGGCGGCAGAAACGACGGGCCTTTCGTCATCGAGCCGGACAAGGTAGCAGATATGGGACTCGAATATCTGAACTTTTACAAGGTAACCGGCCAAAGCAAATACCTCAAGGCCGCCACCGACTGCGCCGATGCCCTTGTCAAAAACGTTCGCGTCCCCTCGAAACGCACCAGCCGAACAGATAAACCCTTCCGCTCGCCCTGGCCATTCAGGGTAAGCGCCGAGAACGGCCAGGTCCACGAGCAGTACACCGCAAACGTCATCGGTGCAATTGCACTGTTTGACGAATTGGTTTGCCTAAAGGACCGCCTCGGCCTGCCCCAAGAAAAAGCCGCCGGTTACAAAAGGGTTCGCAGGGTTGCCTGGGACTGGCTCTTTTCTACCGAAGGGCCTATGCGAACCTTCGTATGGAAGGGTTATTTCGAGGATATACCGCACGACGAGTACAACAGAAACCGCGTCCAGAATATACCCTTAGAGACCGCCCGCTATCTGATAACACACCCCGGGCTTGACCGGCTCATCGATGTGGATGTCCCCGCAATAATCTACTGGGTGGCGACGGCGTTCGGGACAGATGATATGGACGCCATCAAAGAGCAGTTCTGGTGCTATGCCGGTATGGGCAGCCATACCGCTCGCTATGCCTCAATCTGTGCAATGTGGTACGAGCGGACAAAAAACGAATGGTTCAAACAGCAGGCCTGCCGTTTCTTCAACTGGGCGACATACGTCTGCGACAAAGATGGTTACGTCGTAGTAGGCCCCGACTTTCCCGCTCAATACTGGTTCTCCGACGGCTACGGCGACTATATACGCCACTTCATCGACGGCATCGCCGCAATTCCCGAATGGGCGCCCGCCGACGAGAATCACCTGCTGCGCTCGACATCGGTCGTACAAAAAATTTCCTACAAACTGAATGAGATTGCATACAGAACATACGACAACACCGCGACCGAGGTGCTGCGGATAACCGCCAAACCGAAGAGTATAACTGTTGCAGGCAATAAGATAACCGAACGAGCCGACCTCGACGCCGAGGGCTGGACGTGGCAGCCGCTCAAAAAAGGCGGCGTCCTCAAAATCAGGCACACCGGAGGCCCTGAAATAACCATAAACATGTAAGCTCAAAATCACTAAACAAGCTGCCGGTCGAGGAAATCGATCTCCTGCTGTTTGTCCCAGTAGTCAACGGTTTTCAGTGGCGTGTGCTTGATGTGGGGGTAGAGAATTGCCTTACCGTCGATTTTGGTCTCTTTGATCATCCTGAGCACATCGACGGCATTATCCAGGGAGCCGATCGCCGCCACATAGTTGCCGGGGTCGATTTCTTTGTTCTTAATCGCATCGAGTGTCGCAGCCATGTCACTGGGGTCGCCGCCGCTTGAACCCACAACCTTGATTTCGCGGTAGTGAACGGCTATTGCATCGAGCTCCAGGATATGCTGTCCGCGAGGCAGTCCGCCAAACAGGTTGGCTACACCGCCAGGCGCGAGCAGACCGAGTGCCTTCTGCTGAACAGCCCTGTTCCCTACCGCAAGTATGATGTCATCTGCTCCCTTGTTTCCTGACAGCTCTTTGACGGTTTGCCCGAGCCTGTCCGCGGTTATGCAGACAAGCCGGACTTCGGATTCTTTGGCCTTTTGGCCGATTGCGATTACTGTTTTGTCGAGCCGCTCCTGTTGCAAATCTGATACAATCAGCACACCCGGCTTGAACCGCAGCGCAAGCTCTGTGTGCATCCTGCCCATCGCCCCTGCTCCGACGACAACAGTGACCCCGCCCGGCAGAAGTCCCATGTTCGCCCTGCGTTCGGCAAATGGACTGTCCTTTAAGATGTGATAGTTCCTCTGCTGGGCCGAATAGACGCAGCTTATCGGTTCCGCCATCGAGACGGCGAAATACGCCAAATCATCGTCGCCCGGCGGCAGCAGGCACTGGCCCGCCAGCACTTCCTCCTGGATGCAAATGTACTGAGCGAGATGGCCCGGCAGCGAATAGCCCACGCCGCACTTGAACATACCTTCACCGTTATTGTTGTATCGCTCGCGGTGCACAATCGGCCCGACGCCGACGGCCGGCTGGATTGCATAACGCTCACCGAGCCGATATTTGCCTTTGAGATTCTCCCCGATTTTGACAAGCGTCACCGAGCCCTCGTCGCCCAGAATCAAAGGCCACTTTTTCATATCCCAGCCGTTGATATACGTGTGCTCCGGGCCCTGGTCAATCAGCTTGAGAATACTCGTGCACACCCCCGCCGCATCGACGCGGGCCAGAAGTTGGTCTGGGCCGATTTGCGGCACCGGCACCTCGGTTGTCCGCAGGTTCTCGAAGCCCGTGCCCGCAGCGATTACCGCCTGCATCGTCTGCGGAATGTCAAATGCCTTCCGGCTGTAATACTCTGTATATTTCGACATCTAAATATCTGTTCCCGATGGCAATTTTTATTCGTCCGCGACCGCATTTTATACTGCAACAAACACTCAATCCAGCCCGTATTTGGCCGCCGCCTGCTCGCCGCCGACGCCCGCTTTGACCACGTCAAGCAGCGCCTTTTGCAGCTCAATGGGCTTTTCGGATTGTATCACATACCTGCCGAAGACAATACCCGCCGCCCCCGCGTCGATTTGCCGGCGGGCGAGCTTGAGCGCGTCGAGGTCGCTGCCCCGGCGCTGGCCTCCCAGGGCCAGTATAGGCGTCGGACAGCCCGCCACGACCTGCTCAAAGTTCTTCGTATAAAAGGTCTTTATCGCATCGGCTCCAAGCTCGTAGAGTATCCGGGCGCCGATTTTAATCTCCTCGTACAGGGCGTCTTCACTTATATTTTCGTCAACGGGAAAATACTCTCCAATCACCGGCAGTCCCAGCTCATGTGCCTCGTTGCACAGTCTTGAAAATACTTCGATATTCTTACTGTCACGCTGCTGGTCGTCCGTATGCAGTGACAGTGAGATAAGAACCATCTGTGCCCCTAATTTGAGTGCCTCAGCCGGTGTGTATATACGAACCGTGTCACCGGCATGGTAGTCCCACTGGAAGCAGTAAATGCTCGACCAGTTTATCCTTACAATCGGCAGCGGGCTGTTGCGATGGCCGCACAAATCAGGCCCGATGTCCCGCAGCACGCCCGGTGACATCAAAACACCGTCTATTTCCGGCAGAATCTTGTCCGGGATTTCTCTGATTTTGTCAACGCCTGCAATCGGCCCGTCAAACATCCCGTGGTCGAAGGCCACCACAATGGCAGGGCCCGTGCTGAAAAACCTCGATAAAAACAAATTGCGTTCTTCCACTGTGAATCTCCTTCTCTGTTTTATGCCGACACTATATTGATTTTACGTTTTGCTAAAGATGCGGCGATTTTTTTGTCGATAGCCGAATCGGTTATGAGCATATCGTAATCGCCGGGACCTAAGACCCTGCACATTGCGGCCCTGCCGAATTTGCTGCTGTCGGCGACAACAATTACCTTTTTTGCATTTGCAGCCATTTTTTTGTCAAGGTTTGCGACGCGCAGGTCGTCGGTGTAGGTATTGCCGATACTGTCAACGGCATCGGCGCCCATGAAAGCGACATCGGTGCGGAAGAGCTCGACGTTCTGCTCGGTAAGAGGCCCGTGCAAATCGGGTGAGCCGCCTCGCAAGAATCCCCCTAAAAGAACCACCTCAATGTTCGGGGCAAACTGTACCTTCGAGACAATTGCAAGCGAGGTGGTAATAATAGTGATGTTCTCCTTGCCGGTCAGCTCTTCTGCAATCTGCAGTGTGGTTGTACCCGTGTCGAGCATTATCACCCGGCCGTCCTTGACGTGTTTGACCGCCTGCCGTGCTATTCGCCTCTTTTGCTCAATGTTCTTGTTCTGTTTGTTGCGGAACGAAAACTCAAAAGTGAGTCTTTTTGCCGGTGCCGCCCCGCCATGAGTCCGGATTACATCGCCCTGAGATTCCAGGACTTCCAAATCCCGCCGAACAGTCATCCCGCTGACGCCGAATCTACGAGCGAGCTTCTCAATCGAGACCTCTTCGCCGTCCAGCAGTTTCCCGCGTATCTCCTCGATACGCTGGTTCTGGCTTGGTTTACTGCCTCTTTTTGCCATTTAGCTTCCTAAAACTGTGCTCAACGCGGCGAGGCGGAGTGTCACAGCCGGATTCGCAAAAAAACTTCAGATGTTATTATGAAACACACTTGAACATAATTTAACATTTTGTATAATTGATTGCAAGGCCGTTTTTCGGGAAAAACTTCCAAAATTGCAGAAGTGCAAACACCCGGGCCGGTAAAGCGATTCCAATAAGAGCATGTTTGGTGAACGATATATACTGATCTCAATTGAATTTTCCCGTTTATCCGCGGGTAACTAACTTGAAAACAAGCAGCTACAGTTTTATTCGCGGTCGTTTACTACCCTTAAGGGTATAAATACCGCAGATGGCATGACAGTGAAAGGTGCAAAAATGTATAATCCTGCTGCGTACAGCATCGATTTGAATCAGTGGCCGGATGTCAAAGTCACACCGCCAGGACCTGAGAGCGAGCGACTGCACAGCAGGGCTTCGGCGATAATGAAGGGGCTGTCGGGCCAGGTCCGGCTGTTTCCGGTCGTCTTCAGCGAGGGAAAGGGCTGTACGCTGACCGACGTTGACGGCAACCGATACATCGATTTTTCCAGCGGAATATACGTCACAACGCTCGGCCACTGTCACCCTAAGGTAAGCGAAGCGGTCGCTAAATGGGCAGGGCGGTTGATGAACGCCCACGATTTCACAACGCCGGTTAAGGTCGAGCTGTTGGAGAAGCTGCTCGATGTTTTGCCCGATGGCTTCGCCGGCGTGCAGTTATACGATTCCGGCACGACCGCCGTCGAGGCCGCCCTTCGCACCTGCCGGGCGGCCACGGGAAAGCACGAGTTTATCTCCTGCTTTATGGACTTTCACGGCAAGACCGGCCACGCGGTCTCCCTGGCTCGAATGAACCCGTTCTACGGGCCGACGCGGGCGGCCGGCTTCTATATGGTGCCGCGTCCCGATACGTACCGCCCCTGGTGGACAAGAGCGGACGGCTCGCTGGATACCGAGAGGTATCTTGAGTTTTACGATACGTTCATCAAAGAAAGCACCACCGGCCAGATTGCCGCCTTTGTCCTCGAGCCCATTCAGGGCTGGGGAGGTACGATTATGCCTCCGGACGATTTCTTCGGCAAGCTGCGCAAGTTCTGCGACGAACGCGGCATTTTGTTGGTCGCCGACGAGGTGCTCACCGGTATGGCAAGAACGGGAAAATACCTCTGTATCGAGCACTTCAATGTCGTGCCGGACGTCGTGACACTGGGTAAGGGCCTCGGCAACGGCTTTCCGGTAACCGCAATGGTGGTGAAGAAACAGTATGCCGAGGCGGTCGATAAAATCAGCGCCTCGACAAGCTATGGCGGCAACCCGATGGCCTGCGCAGCCGCTTTGGCGTGCATCGAAACAATAGAAGAAGAAGGCCTGCTCGCCCACGCCGCCGAACTCGGCGAATACTTCACCAAACGTATGGCCGACTGGCCGGACAAATACTCAATCGTCGGCGACACCCGCTGTAAGGGCTGTCTTATGGGCGTCGAGTTAGTAAAAGACAAAAATACCAAAGAGCCGTTTGACGAGGCCGGCAAAATGGTCTATCAAAAGGCCTTTACGAAAGGACTTGCCTGGATACCCGCCGGGCACATCCTGCGAATGAGTCCGTCGGTGGTTATGCCCGACGACGTCGCCGCCAGGGCAATGGACATAATCGAAGAATCAATCGCCGAAACTCAAACCGAACTCGGTTATTAAAAGTGTTACAGGATACTATTAGTCTGTCAAAATTGAATCTATAAGTTGTCATTGCGAGGGCTGCGAAGCAGCCCGTGGCAATCTCGACTTCACGAATGATTGAGATTGCTTCGTCGCTCGCCCCTAAGGGGCAAGCTCCTCGCAATGACGACCCACTGAAATAATTTTGACAGGATACTATTGACATTGACGCGAAGCTTAGCGGGCAGTGGAAAACCAGAAGCGTCTCAGCGCGTATCTGATAAAGGCGGATTTGGCGAATAATAAATAAAAAAAAAGACCTGGCGGCGCAGCCGGGTAGGTATAAATGTGAAATTGGCGTTTAGAACTACAAGGAGTTTCTGTTATGTCGGATGAAAATAAAATGAACAGACGTGATTTTCTGGGGGCGGCAGCCGCAGCAGCGGCTTTTACTATCGTCCCTCGTCACGTGATGGCCGGGGCCAAATTCGTAGCACCGAGTGATAAGATAAATTGTGCCTGTATTGGAACGGGTACTCAGGGGACACGTGTTATGCTGGGAATGCTCAAGGAACCACAGTTGCAGATTACCACGGTATGCGACCCGGTGAAGGATGATAACCGTTATCTGACCTGGAGCCCGTACGGCCTTCGAAACATGATTCGCAAGGCCATTGACGAACCCGGATGGGATGAAGGTGTTGAAGGCTGCAGGGCGGGCCGTGAACCTGCTAAGCGGATAGTGAATACCTGGTACGGCAAGCAGAAGGGTACGAATTATAAGGGCTGCTCTGCCTATGCCGATTTCAGGCAGTGCCTGGAAGAAGAGAAGGACCTCGATGCTGTGATAATCGGCTCTACCGACCACCAGCATGCACAGATAGCCGCCAATGCTATGAAAATGGGCAAACATGTATTCTGCCAGAAGCCGATGACAAATTCCGTCTATGAAGCCCGGCTTCTTGCAGAGACGGCAAAACGAACAGGCGTTGCCACACAAGTTGCTACAGGCCCATCGTCTTCCAGGGATACCGACCTGCTTTGTGAGATGGTCGCAAGCGGCGCCATTGGCCCTGTTCGCCGGGTACATAACTGGTCGAACAGGCCGGTCTGGCCTTCCGGCATAAAAAAACTGCCCGAAGCCGAGCAGATTCCTGAAGGTTTCGATTGGGACCTGTGGCTTGGCCCGGCAAAGTACAGGCCGTTCAGCTACAAATATACGCATACCGTCTGGAGGGCCTGGTATGACTTCGGCACCGGTGCCATAGGTGACATGGGCTGTTATTCTATAGATGTAATCTATCGAGTTTTGAAGCTCGGTTCCCCTGAAACCGTTGAAGCCAACGGCAGTTTCTTTTGCGATGTGATTGATGAAATACCGACACGGGTGTACAACAAGATTGCACACCCCAGGGCAATGACTGCGCATTTCACATTTCCAACCAGGGCGTCAATGCCGCCGGTTGAGTTGTTCTGGTATGATGGGGGGATGCGACCGGCCAAGCCGCTGGAATTAGACGAGGACGGCGAAGATATGCCCGAGGAAGGAATCCTGTTTGTGGGCGACAAGGGCAAAATCCTTACAGCATTCCACGGCAGGAAACCTCGGTTGATTCCAAAGGCCAGGAACAATGTATATACCAGGCCCCCTCAAACAATCGAGCGGTCCAGTGGACATACCAAAGACTGGGTCAATGCCTGCAAAGGGGCAAAGCCCGCCAGGGCAAACTTTGAGGTGGCAGGGCCTGTTACGGAGACCCTGTGTCTTGGTGTTATGGCTATGCGAACGAAGAAGAAACTCAAATGGGACCCGGAGAATATGAAAACCAACAGCCAGGCCGCTAACGAGCTTATAAAGCCGAATTATCGACAAGGTTGGGAACTATAAATGCTGCAAGGTAATTAATCTTAAGAATAGCGAAAGGATAATAATGAAAGAAGTTACTCGAAGAAAATTCATGGCCGGTGCAATGGCGGCGGGAGCCGGCCTGGCCGGTGCTGCATTAGCTAAAGAGGCGGTCGTTGCTGCCGGCACGGAAGGGCCGAAAAGGCCCGCTAAGGATGATATATCAATAGCACAATGGGCCTTGGTTCAGGAGATTCGGGACGGCAAATGGAAGACACTGGATTTTGCAAGGATTGCAAGAGACGATTTTGACATCAATGGCATCGAGTTTGTCAGCACGCTCTTTGAGCTGCCCACTTACTACTACATCGAGGACCTGCGGCAAAATGCGGCCGAATACAAAGTCGATATGGTGCTGATAATGGTGGACAACGAAGGTGAAACCTGCACTGCCGATAAGCAAGAGCGTATCGAAACCGCCATACTGCATCACAAGTGGGTTGATATAGCTAAGCTTCTTGGCTGCCATTCGATAAGAACGAACTGCCGAGGCCCTGAGAATGCACCCAGGGATAAATCCCTCGAGTGGGCCGCGGACTGCTATAATCGTTTGCTGGAGTACGCCGCGCCCGCCGGGGTAGGTGTGTTGATTGAGAACCACGGCGGGCTGTCAAACGATGCCGATTGGATGGTTTCGCTAATGAAAAAGGTGGACAATCCTTACTTCGGTTCATACCCCGACTGGAGAAGCCCAGGTAGAGGATTCGACAACTACGGCTATCTGAAAAAGATGCTTCCCTATGCAAAGGGTATGTCATACAGAAATCAGCCGACCGAAGAGCAGACGGCTAAGATGATAAAGCTCTGCCGGGACCGTGGTTACAGGGGCTGGTACGGGATTGAGTCAAGCGGCCGCGATGCCATCAAACAAGGCAAAAAGCTCCTCCAGAAGTACCTCTCGCTGAATGGGCAGGCCCCTGCGAGTTATTGACCTTTGAAAAAGTAAAGG
>CAYMYK010000033.1:9314-19358 GCA_964394625.1 uncultured Pirellulales bacterium | reverse complement strand
TTCTCGTAATTTCTTTTATTGCATAGGGTTAGGTTCATTTTTGGGTTGGTGGAAATTGGGTTCGTTTTGGGTTCGTTTTTCATAGTCCGAAGGGGTATAAAATTTTCGTAAGCCCTTTTTGCATATAGGGTTAGGTTCATTTTTGGCTCGGTGGAAATTGGGTTCGTTTTGCATAAAAAGGTGTGATTTGTCGAGGATTCTCGACAAATGTGGAGCAAACGAAGACTTTTAGACACTGATTTTTGAAAAAGTTCAAGGGCTGAGAAACAAAATATAACATCTTGTAAATGAGCGGCCAATGTTGAACCCTCCGAGTTTAGGATACCGTATTCACTTTCTATATGTTAGCTGGGTATTATACATTATGGGAAGTTAGATGTCAAGTGAATTTTTGGTATTAGCCACGAATAGGCACGAAGTAACAAAAAAAGGTTCAAACCACGGATTTTCACGTCCGCAGGACCCCGCCGCAAGGCGTCCCGCCGTTGGGCGTCCCTCACGGGACTTACGGGACTTGCGGGGGATTCACGCGGATTTTCACCACCAAGACGCAAAGAGAGTAAGAAATTTTATAGCCACCCCTTGGGGGTAAACTCCGGTCACAGAAAGCACAGAGAATTTATAGACGCAGATTAACGCAGATTCTTCAGGTCGGCTTTGTGTTCCTCCTGCGGCGGACAAGTCTCGGGATGCACTGCTTGCCAAGCAAGCTTGTCCGCAGCGGCCTGCTTCGTCCACGGAATCCCCGGCAGGGGAGGGACTTCCATTTGGAGCCGACCTGGAGCAGACAATGAGTGAGTGTGAGGAAGGGGGGAATTTAGCCCCGAGGAATGGGGATTTGCGTCTGCCTACGGCGGGCAAGCTACGCTTTAAGAGGGGTGTGGGAATCTTAAAAAATATTTAATATTGTCAGATTTTGTTCTTGACAGAGGGATAACAAAGCATATATTCGTGTTGTGAGTAAGATGGTTTTTCATTGTTGGAATGTGAGAGAGCATTCCGGGAGGTAGTGAACTCAAGGGTGTGGTGTGTCGGCGTTGGCCAGCGGTGGTAGTGGTTTGTCTCGAAAGGAGCGGCCAGCGGTGGTAGTGGTTTGTCTCGAAAGGAGCGGCCAGCGGTGAAGTTTGTGTGCGCACTGATAAGGGCAAGTCCGGCGGCGCAGCCATAACGTACTGAGCCCAATGTGCCGAACGGCTGAGCAGGTGAGAGCTTATCTTCAAAGGAAATTGCAAGGCTGTGCGCGTGCACAGCGAGAGACTAAAGGATTTGGTGAAAGGAGGTCGTTATGTGTAGTACAAGAATGGTAGCGGGGATTGTCTTGCTTTTAGTACTTTGTGTGGCGGGACAGGTGTCGGCGACGACGTATTATGTCGACCCGAACGGCAACGATGCAAACGATGGGAGTTCGTGGGAGGAGGCCTTTGCGACGATTCAGCATGGCATTGATACGGCTGGTGACGGCAATGTCGTAGAGGTCAACGAGGGGACGTACTATGAGTCAATTGATTTCAATGGCATAGCGTGTACGGTCAGGAGCACGAATTCGTGGGACTGGGATGTGGTTGCGGCGACGGTGATAGATGGCAACGGCGCAGGGAACACGGTCACATTTAATTCGAACGAGGATGCGAATTCTGTTCTGGTCGGGTTGACAGTCACCGGGGCGGGGAGCAGCGGTATTCACTGCAGCGCGTCGAGTCCGACGATAAGCAACTGCATCGTAACAGAGAATACTTATCTCGGGATCAACAGTAATTCAGGCGCCTCGCCGACCATCGAGAATAACATTATCCGAGACCACTCTTATTATGGGATATGCAGCTATGCGGCCTCAGAGGTTGTCAGGAACAGCATTATCTGCGATTGCGACAAGGGCATCTACATGTATGGCACAGGAGGGGCACGGACGATAACCAACTGCACTATAGTCAACAACACCACCGACGGTATCAAGAAGGCCGGTAACGGAACCGCTACCATCAGCAACTGTATTGTCTGGAACAACAACGACGACCTGGACGACTGTAGTGCGACGTATAGTTGCATCGAGGACTGTAACGATGCGAACGGAACGGGCAACATATGTGGTGATGCGAACGACCCGTGCTTTGTCGATGCTGACAACAATGATTTTCATATTGACGTGAATGAGTCGCCGTGTGTCGATTCAGGGGACCCGAACGGTGATTACAGTGGGTTATATGATATCGACGGGGATACTCGGCTGATGTGGACGGCTGTGGATATTGGTGCGGATGAGATGGAGGCGTATATTTTGTTCGGTATGGAGATTGTCTCGACGACCGAGGACGACCCAAATGTTATTGTGCAAACAACCGGAGCAGCGTATGTACTAGGGCCGAATGGTATTGACCTGTATCGTCGGATTGATCCGAATACGAATGACTATGACACAGCCAATGGAGGCAAGGGTCGCAAGGTCGCGGAATTGAAGTTTGCCTCGTCTTTGGGTTCTCTGACAGTCGAGTCGGCGGACGAGGGGAAGGCAGTGATTGAGAGCGATGATGCCAAGTTTACCTTCTATTCGGATTCGTTCTTTATCATGGAGGCGAACGATACTATTGACTGTAACTACACAAGCCTCATCTCGGCTGAGTGGAACGCACCGCTGGAAGCCGATGACCGTGAGATGGACAGAATGTGGACGGATGGCTATGGCGGATCGCTTCATGCATTGCTGGAAGGCAGCCCAACCCTGAACGTCAATGATGTGAATACTACGTGTTTTACTATGAGCGATGGCAATAAAATGGGATTTATGGCATTTCCGCCCAAAAAGTACGACTTCGAAGGATTGTATGGGCAGGATGCAAAGCCTTTCATGAAATTGCTAAGCACCGAATACCAGTTGTTGGAACATTTCTCATATCCTAATATTTTGGCCAGTAGTATCGCAGATGGGCTTGGCATATACCTACTTTGGAACAGTTACTATAGTGAAACGGATGGCAATACATGGACGCCGGAAGTCTTGGGTAATGGTTTGCTAGGGTACGAATTCAATGACGTGTACAAAGAGGGAGTGCGGGAGTTTATACAGCTTGCTCACGAAAAAGGCGCCAAAGTAATCCCGTATTTGTTTGACCCCGACAGTACAGTATGGAATTATCCGGACGGTAACCATCAATCATATATAGTCACGGCACAGTGGATGCAGGATTTCCAGAGAGAATACGGCTTTGACGGATGGTATATCGACTCTTCTGACAATGGTGGCCTTTGGGATGACTACGATTTTATGCGCATGGTGAGAACAAGCGTGGGAGAAGAAGGGATAATATATCACCATGATTCACCGGATGTTTGGGATGGACATGGATACCGTGGCCTTCGGGCGATAAACGTGAATACATATGTGAATCAAACGTTGGACGGAGAAACAACCGGGTGGTACTGGGGAAGGCCGCCAATTGCAAAGGAAGACCAGCCTAACGACCCGTATTTCAGGTATTTCGTTTGCGGGTATGGTACTTCTCAAGCCTACGGAGTATACATTTGGGAAATGTATGGACACCGTGTCATAACTCTTCGCGAGATATGTCGAATGATGGGCGAGAACCTCAACGGCAGTAGCTGGACATGCGGCTTGACTACCTTGTTCAGGCCGTTTTATGAAAAGAGGAAGGCCGAATACCTCAACGATGCAAACGTACCTTTTGAACCTGATGTTAACTGGCCAATTGATTCTTCGTCCGGCTGGTTCAGAAACGCAGGAGATGTTAATGTCACCTCGGCAATTGACAGTTGCGACATTGTGATTGAGTGGACTACCTATAGCAATGCCGATAGCAACGTGTTCTATACCTCTAACGGTAAGTGGTGGTCACCCGTAAATACAGATACACCCGTCAATCCAGCAGTAGGCAGTTCTGAGAAGGTCACAAGCCACAGTGTGTCATTGAGTGGGCTTGAGCCTAGTACTACTTACGAGTTCAGAATTAAGTCAAGTAATGGCGAACCTAATGAAGATGAGATTATTTGGAGCCATGTAGGGACTTTCACGACCAAGTTTCCGGCGCACTGGTGGCCGTTCGACGAGGGCAGCGGAACCGATGCAAATGACTTGATTGATGGTAATGACGGGACGCTGGAGAATGGGGCAGGATGGACATCGAGCGGTGTCTCCGATGACGCCGTAAGCCTTGATGGAACGAACGATTTCGTGTCTGTTTCCGACCTTGATGGTGAGTACGACAGTGGCGATACGTTTAGCGTGGCAGGGTGGTTCAAGACAGAGCAGGGGACGGGAATACAGACGATAGTTGGCCAGTGGGCTCAGTATAACCCACAGGGATATCCGCCGAATCTTTACTGGGGCTGGCAGGTTCTTGTGGAAAACGACAAAGTTGTGGCCCGCTTCTCAGGCGGGGGTACGACGGTGAGTGATATCACTGGTACAACGGATGTTAATGACCCGAACTGGCATCACTTTGCACTGGTGTATCCGACGAGCAGCAGCAACACGGTTTTGTATGTTGACGGTGAGTCGGAGGGCACGCCTGCGGCACGCAGCATATCGCCGAATAACACGAGGTTTAGGATCGGTGACGGCAGCTATGAACTGCCCGATGGCGAGTCATGCACTAAGAAAGGTGGGCCGTTCAACGGTGATATAGACGACGTGATGCTCTTCGAGAGGGCTCTGAGCGACGAAGAGGTGGAGCAGCTTTGGAACGCAGGGCAGTAGTAAAGATTGTTTGAGATTCATGGCCAGTCCACGGGACACCTAACGGCGGATGGCTATGATACGATTTGAAACAGGGGCGGCTGGGTTTGTGGCCGTCCCTTTTGTTTTGGGCTACAGAGATGGTGAATCGAACTACGGGGGCCTGATACTATCGGACGGGGAGATTCCCTGTAGTGTTCCCAAAGATGAATTGTGTTGAGCCGTTTGGTGTTTGTTTGATAGTCTTGGCGTGGGGCATTGTTTTCAATTTTGCCAGATTTGCGGATTGTGGTTTTCACAAATCATAATCGTTGAAGGGATGACCTTCATATTATCTAAACACTAACGGCCTGGGCGGCGGGGGTTTGTGGGGATGACAAGGTGGCGGCGGGAAAAATGTTGCGTGAGGGCGTTCGGAAGCTATAATATGTCAAATTTAACTATTGACGAGGTAACGAAGGAAAGGATTTGCGATGGAATTTGGCGGACTTGATATTGCCGTATTCTTGGGCTTTGTCGTGTGTGTGGTGAGCTTGGGGATACTGAAGAGCCGACACGAGAAGACGGGTGAGGACTACTTTTTGGCCGGTCGCGGGCTTAGCTGGTGGCTGATTGGTTTTTCGCTGATAGCGGCGAACATATCCACCGAGCAGTTTGTGGGTATGAGCGGTAACGCGGCCAGCCATGTCGGTCTGGCGATAGCGAGCTACGAGTGGATGGCGGCGATAACGCTCGTTGTGGTTGCGTTTGCGTTTTTGCCTTACTTTTTGCGGGCGGGGATTTATACGATGCCGGAGTTTTTGGAGTACCGGTATAACGGGACGGCACGGACGATAATGGCGGTGGCGACGATATTCATTTATATGCTGCTGTTGGGTTCGGTGACATATTCGGGTGCTCTTACGATTCGGACATTAGCTGAGAAGATGGGCTACAACGTGAGCTTAGCGTCGGGTTCGTTAGTCATAGGGTTTATTGCGATGGCGTACGTGGCCTCGGGCGGATTGAAGGCGTGCGCGTGGGCGGATTTGATTCAGGGAAGCGCGCTGATATTGGGCGGCGGGGTGATAATGTACTTTGCGTTCGACAAGTTAGGTGCGGCCACGGAGGTATCAAGGATTGTTGATGTTCAGACCGGTGCGGTTGCGGTCGAGACATTGAAGCAAAACACCGGGGCGATTGAGCGGTTCTGGGATTTGAACCGCGTTCGGATGAATATGTTTTTGCCGGGCGACGACAATGTCCTGCCGTGGACGGCTCTTCTACTGGGTTTGTGGATACCAAACTTCTACTACTGGGGGCTGAATCAATATATCACCCAGAGGACACTCGGGGCGGCGTCTCTTTCGCAGGGGCAGAAGGGTATTGTTTTTGCGGCTTCTTTGAAGCTGGTTGTTCCGTTTGCGATTGTGGTTCCGGGTATTATCGCTTTTAACCTTTTTGCAAAGGATATGCAGCTTGAGGCGGTCAGGGACAACGCACCGGTGGTGGCGAAGTATCTCAAGGCGAACCCCGATACGAAGCTGGTCGAAGTTGTGAAAAGCCCCGGTGAGCAGGCGATAACACAATGGCAGCCGGGCAGGTTTATGATAGCGCTTTACCCGGACGAACAGGCGCTCAAGCAAATCAAGATAAGTAATGCGTTTGTGCTGCCGCTTTTGCAGTCGAGATTTGACGGAATTACGGCGGGGGATTTCACGGTTTTTGAAAGTGAAGACAAGGCGGCTAAGAGCGTTTTTGGGCCGCTGGTTAAAGAGGTGGACACCTACAACAAAGACGTGAAGGTAAAGGCCGGGGCGGCGGGAAAAATGACAACAACGGAGAAGTTCATCGCCTACAAGTACGACACGGCGATGGCTCAGCTTTTAGGCAACGTTCTGCCGCAGGGGGTGGGCATCGTCGGCTTTGTTTTGGCGGCGCTGTTGGGGGCGGTTGTAAGCTCTTTGGCGGCGATGCTGAACGCGGCATCGACGATTTTCACTATGGATATTTACAAGAAGTATATTTCCCCGGCGGCGTCGCAGAGGATGCTTGTTTTTCTCGGGCGCGTGTGCGTGGTGGTTTTCACATTTATCGCGGTGATGCTTTCGCCGCAGCTTGGCAATCCGAAGATAAGCAACAGTATCTTTACGATTATACAGGAGAGCCAGGGCTTTATATCGCCGGGTATTTTAGCGGTATTTGCGTTCGGCCTGATTGTTCGCAAGGCGCCGGCAGTCGCGGGCGTAATCGGTCTTTTGACGAATATCGTAGTATATGGCGCGCTGAAGCTGACGGTGCCGAGCATACAGTTTTTGAATCGTATGGCGATATGCTTCGGGCTGTGCCTGGCGGTTATGGCGGTCATTACGCTTTTCAGGCCGTTGGCAAAGCCGATTGTGTTCGAGCAAAAGACGACGCTGAACCTTCAATCGTCGAAGGGAGCAATGATAGCAGGAGTGGTTGTTGTTATAGTTACGCTGATACTGTACGTGCTGTTCAGTCCGATTGGGCTTGCGAAATGAGCAGGTATCGGAGCTGAGGAATAAAGTGATAAGTTTTTTGGCCCGGCTGGTTTGTGGTTGCAGACCAGCCGATTTTTTCGTACGCTGAGCGTGCTTATCCGGGGTAACTTGTATGGAAGAAAAGACAGATACAGCCAAGGGCCGGTATTCGGGGCGTGTATTGTTCAACAGGCAGATAAAGCCGGGGTTTTGGCGATTGGGACTGGAGTTTTCGGGTGAGGGGGCGGCGGCGTTCGGCGGGACTCGGCCGGGGCAGTTTGGTGAGCTTGATTTGAGCGGTGCGGCCCTTCCGGCGGCGGGCGCGATACCGGAGGATTTGCGGGATGCGGCGAAGCGGGATGTTCTGCTTCGACGGCCTTTCAGCTTTGCGAGGGTTGACGGAAAGGGGGGCAGGGCGGAGGTTGAGATTCTATATTGTGTGTTGGGGCCTGCGACGCTGCGGATGACGACACTCGATTATGGCGACGAGGTGAGCGTGATAGGGCCTTTAGGCAGTGGCTATTCGGTTCCTGAGGGCAAAAAGCGGGTGATATTGGTGGCAGGGGGGATGGGTGCGGCGCCTTTGCAGCATTTAGCACAGGAGTTGACGGACGAGTTCGGCGATATCGAAGTGACGGCGCTGGCCGGGGCAAAGACAAAGGAGGAGCTGCCTTTCGAGGTGAAGCGCGACCGGGTTTTAGAGGAGTTGCGGTTTTCGTTAGCGGAGTTTGCAAGGTATGCGATAGAGTCGCTCGTGGCGACGGACGACGGCAGCGCAGGATTTGCGGGGACGGTGATGGATTGCCTTGCGGACTGGCTGGGCGGGAACAAGGTGGATGCGAATGAGACGATTGTTTATGCGTGCGGGCCCGAGCTAATGCTGGCCGAGGTCGCCCGGATTGCGAAGGAGAAGAATATCGACTGCCAGGTGAGTATGGAGCGGCGGATGGCCTGCGGAATCGGCGTATGCCAGAGCTGCGCGGTGGCCTGTAGGGTGGGCGATTCAAACGAGACGGTTTATAAGCTTTGCTGTAAGGACGGGCCGGTATTCGATGCGAAGGATGTTGTTTTTTAGCCACGAATTGACACAAATTGCCACAGAAGAAAAGAGGTTTTAGACACAGATTAACACGGTGATTTTTGAGACGCAAAGGAGCGTCCAAGATAAGTGAGTGCGATATGAGGAAGTTCGAAAAGGACGGACATTTAGTGATATTGGGTGACGCTATAGACGTGCTGTCCAATGAGATAAGAGATTCGACTGTTGACCTCATTTTCGCCGACCCCCCGTACAACATCGGCAAGAACTTTAACGGAAGGCCGGACAAATGGGACTCCGACCAGGCGTATCTTGAATGGTGTTACAAATGGCTGGACCTGTGCATATGCAAGCTCAAGCCCATCGGCAGCATGTACGTGATGACGTCCACCCAAAATGTGCCGTATTTCGACATCTACTTGAGAAAGCGTTTGACGATATTATCGCGGGTTGTCTGGTACTATGACAGCTCAGGCGTCCAGGCTAAGAGATATTACGGTTCCCTGTACGAACCTATCCTCTTCTGTGTTAAGGACAAAAACAATTACATCTTCAATTCAAATGACATTCTTGTCAAGGCGAAAACGGGCGCGGTGAGAAAACTCATTGATTATCGAAGGCAGGTGCCGGCGCCATATAATTCCGTGAAGGTTCCCGGTAATGTATGGGAGATTCCACGAGTAAGGTATCGTATGAATGAGTATGAAAATCACCCTACTCAAAAGCCAACAGCGCTACTCGAAAGAATCATTCAAGCGAGCAGCAACGAAGGCGATGTTGTTTTAGACCCGTTCGCCGGCACATTTACAACGGCGTTTGTGGCAAAGAAGCTCAAGAGAAAATACGTTGCGATAGAAATAGAAGAAGAATATGTGAAAATTGGCTTGCGACGGCTTGGGATGGCCACTGAATACAAAGGAGCGCTTTTACAAAAGCCGGCCCGGACGTTTGAATCGGATGCAGACGAAGTGCAAAAAACGCTGAACTTCGCAGAGTGATGAAATGGAGCATGAATTCACGAAGAAAATTAAGGGTGTGTTGAAGAGCAGATACGGGAAACTGGCGGAAGCGGTTTTCACCGTAAGCGAGATACTACAGTATCTCAACATAAAAACAAAATCTGCAAGCAAGGGGTCAAAATCACGAGGCAGTTTTGCAAATCTGTATGCCATATACGTGTTAGTGGAGGACTACATTGAAAAGGATTTCCATAAAAGGGGGAAGTACTCGGAATATGAAGGGGCCATCTTTACCAAGCTTTTGAGAAGACAGCGAGAAATGCCGTTCGGACAAAAGCTTCAGAATCACGCTCTTAATCACAGAATGAATGAGGAATTCAAGAAATACTTTCCAACGTGCGAATATATCCCGATTCTAAGAAGCCCACAAACCAACAGATATTGGTTTAATGAAAACCTGCTGAAGGTCAAAGTGAAAAAGAGGCAACTGAATCTTGCCGAGACGGTAATCGAGATTATTAACAGTTATATTGAAGTTAAGAAAGGTGCTTTTGAAAGGTTTATTCAATTCTGTGAAACCTCCAAAAGTTTGGGCAAGAAGGAGTTGGTCGAGTTCATAAAGAGTCTGGTGGAACCGACTGTCGATGCAAGAGTATTTGAGATAGTAAGTTACAGCATTCTCAGATATTACTACCACAAACAGAATATATACTGGGGATTCGAGTTCGATAAGATTCAAGAGGACAGGTTACAACTCTATAAGACGGGTCGCACAAATGCGAATGACGGAGGGATTGATTTTGTGATGAAGCCCCTCGGTCGCTTTTTCCAAGTTACCGAGACCCTTGAACTAAAAAAGAAATTTCTGGACAAACA
>CAYMYK010000033.1:8298-9304 GCA_964394625.1 uncultured Pirellulales bacterium | reverse complement strand
CAAGATAGAGAAATACCCGATAACATTTGTGGTTAAATCGTCTGACCATGTCGAGGTGCTACAGAAGAAGATAAGAGAACAGGCCGAAAAGCAATACTCAATTAAGGCAATAGTGTCACGATATATGAAGTGCATTGAGGAGATTATAAATATACCCATTCTCATTGACAGATTCAAAGAGGCCGTAAATCAGGGGTACCTTGACAACATTTTGGCTGAGATTATCAGGCAGAGCAGAGTTGAATTCAGCTATGATGACGATTATGACATTACCGAGTATGAGGATGTTACTTTTGCGGAACACTAAATATGATATAAGAGCTTATGTATGAGTAATGCTCCTGACATATCGGTTGACTTTGCAGGGTTAAGAATAGCGAATCCGGTGTTTACGGCGTCGGGGACTTGCGGGTATGCGGATGAGTTAGCTGAGTTTATGGATGTAAATCAACTCGGCGGGTTCGTTACCAAGAGCGTTACGCCAAGACCTCGCGAGGGTAATCCTGTGCCTCGGATAGTCGAGACGGATTCGGGGATGCTGAATGCGATTGGGTTGGCGAATATCGGGTTAGAGAGATTCATCGAGGAGAAGCTGCCTATCCTGCGGGAGAGAAGTGCGGCGGTGTTTGTGAATGTGGCGGGCGAGACAATCGAGGAGTATGTTGCGGTTGTGGAGAAATTGGCCAACGAGGAGGGGATAGCAGGGTTTGAATTGAATATAAGCTGTCCAAACGTCAAACGCGGGGGGATAACGTTCGGGACGGATGCGGGACTTGTGCGGGAGATTACTTCTGCGGTGAAGAAAGCCAGCGGGGGGAAGATGCTGATGGTGAAACTGACGCCGAATGTGACGGATATCAGCGTGACGGCGCGGGCGGCGGTCGAGGCGGGGGCCGATGCGCTTAGCTTAGTCAATACGTTTACGGCGATGGTGATTGATATTGAAACACGGCGGCCGATATTAGCGAACAGAACGGGGGGATTAAGCGGGCCAGCGATAAGGCCT